>NC_013947.1:6501297-6841557 GCF_000024545.1 Stackebrandtia nassauensis DSM 44728 | reverse complement strand
GGTTTTCCACAGGTTATCCACAGGCCTTTCGGCCTCGATTGGCGCAGGGGGTCACTTGCTCACACTGCCTGTGAATATCCACTCTCACCTGCGGAAACAGTGACCGGTCAGAGAGGACGGCCAAGATCACCGGGTCCGGAGTGCCCTGCGGGAACGGCAGTTATCCACAGGCCCTGTGGAAAGTGTTGGGGCGCTGTGGAATCTCAGGCGGGAGAGATGACGAAGCCGACACCCGCATGACGCTGGTGGTATCGGCCCGGTAAGATCGCGTGGCTGTCCATTGGCAGGCTGCTAGCCTGGTTGATGGCCACCATGCTTCAGCGAAGCGCGCTTCAGCGAAGCGAAGCTTCGAAGCTGTAAAACACGATCAAAGAACCGGAGAATCAGCCGTGAGCAAGCGTACCTTCCAGCCGAACAACCGCCGGCGTGCCAAGACGCACGGTTTCCGGCTGCGCATGCGCACCCGCGCCGGCCGCGCCATCGTCGCGGCCCGTCGTCGCCAGGGTCGCGCCAAGCTGACGGCGTAGTCGGCCTCGCGGGAGACATAGTGCTTCCGGCGGAGTCGCGAATCAGACGCGGGGCGGATTTCGCCAACGTGATGAAGACCGGACGACGAGCCAGGCGTGGTGCCGTGGTGGTGCACCTGGCAACGCGTGACGATGAGACGGCCCGCGGTGCGCGGGCCGGTTTCATTGTGAGCAAGGCCGTCGGTCCCGCGGTGACCCGCAACAAAGTCAAACGGAGACTGCGCCACCTGGCCGCCCCCCGGCTGGCCGGGTGGCCCAACGGGACCGATGTGGTGGTGCGGGCCCTGCCCGCCGCCGCCACCATCTCTTTTCAGCGACTGTCCCGGGACGTCGATGAGGCCCTGGCCATCCTGAGCCGGAGCCGACGATGCTGAACAACCTCGCGGCCCGAACGCTGTCTTGGCCGATCATGGCGTACCGTCGGTGGATCAGTCCGACACTGCCTGCCCGGTGCCGGTTCTACCCGTCGTGTAGCGCTTATGCCCTCGAAGCGGTGCGGGTTCACGGCGCTGTGCGAGGCGGGTGGTTGAGTTTGAAAAGATTGGGACGGTGCCAGCCATTCCACTCCGGTGGCTTTGATCCGGTACCCGGTACCGACCGAGACGAGAGTACACAGATGACAGAAACAGGCGGATTCGGCTAGTGTTCACGTTTCATCCTCTTTATATCGGGATTTCCTGGGTGCTGTTGCGGTGGCACGATCTGTGGGATCTCATCCTCGGTGCCGACCCCGTACCGGGAGCGCTGAACACCAGCTGGCAGTGGATCCTGGCCATCGTCTTCCTCGTGGTCACGATCCGCATCGTCCTGTTCCCGCTCTTCGTCAAGCAGATCAAGTCGCAACGCGCGATGCAGCGGCTGCAGCCGAAGATGAAGGAACTGCAGCAGCGCTACAAGGGTGACCGCGAGACGCTCCAAAAAGAGATGATGGAGCTGTACCGCACCGAGAAGGCCAACCCGCTGATGGGCTGCCTGCCGATGCTGTTGCAGGCGCCGGTCTTCATCGCCCTGCTGTGGGTGCTGCGTCGTATCGACCCCGACAAGTACTCCAACTACGCCAAGACGCTGTACACCTGGACCGAGGCCCAGTGGGACAGCGCCATCAACGCCAAACTGTTCGGCGCTCCGATCTGGGCCACCTTCCTCACCACCCAGAAGGACCTGAAATGTAGCGAGCACTACGACAGCTGCACCACGGCGGCGACGCTCAACGTGCAGCTGGTCTCGGGAATCCTGATCGCGCTGATGATCGTCACCACGTACCTGACCACGCGGCAGATGATCCTCAAGACCGGCTGGAACGCCGACCCGCAGCAGCGGATGATCCAGAAGCTGATGCTGTACGGCATCCCGGTCATGCTGCTGTTCTCCGGCGGCATCTTCCCGATCGGTGTGGTCCTGTACTGGGTCGTCAACAACGCCTTCTCGCTGGGACAGCAGATCTGGGTGCTGCGCAAGTACCCGCCGCCGAAGACCGACACCTCCCCGAAGGCGGACATCAAGGCGAAGCCCGGCAGCAAGAAGTACGAGGAACAGCTGCGGGAGAAGCGCGATCGCGCCAAGGCGATGGCTCCGAAGGTGGGCGCCAAGCCCAAGGACCCGAAGAAGGCCACGAGCAACGCGGCCGAGGAGCTGAAACGGAAACAGGAACAAGCGAAGGCCAAAGCAGCGCAGGGTCCCAGGCCTGGCGCGAAACCAACGAAGAGAAAGAAGGGGGGTGCCACGCGTGGCGCCAATAAGTGAAGCGGAAACCTCAGCAGCCCCACAAGCGGATGAGAACGACACCGTGAACACCGATGATCTGTTTGCCGAGAGTGAGATCGCGGCTGACTACCTCGAGGGTTTTCTTGACATAATCGACAGTGACGGGGACATTGACGAGCTGACTCGCGGCGATCGGCCGGTGGTGGAGATCGTCGGCAAGGGTCTGGGCAAGCTCATTGGGCAGAACGGCGCGACCCTGGAAGCGCTGCAGGAGCTGGCCCGGCTGGCCGTCTACCGCAAGACCGGCGAGCACTCGCGGCTGATGTTGGATGTGGGTGGTTACCGGGCGAACCGGCGCAAGGAGCTCACCGAGCTGGCCGAGAAGACGGTGCAGAAGGTGCTGGACTCCGGTCGGATGGTGCGGCTCGAGGCGATGAGCGCGTTCGAACGCAAATGCGTTCACGATGTGATCAACGCGACCGAGGGCGTGGAAAGCGAGTCCGAGGGAAGCGAACCCAATCGGCGGATCGTGGTGCGGCCGGTAGCTTCATGAGTATTGCCCCATGAACGATGTTTCACGTGAAACGGCGGCGGTCGACAAGGCCACCGCCGTTTTTTCGACCCGTATGCCACTGGCGGAGAAGTACGCCGAACTGCTCGCCGACGACGGCGTCACCCGGGGACTGATCGGTCCGCGCGAGGTGCCGCGACTGTGGGAGCGGCATCTGCTCAACTGCGCGGTGCTGGGCGAGCTGATCGAGCCGGAGGCGGACGTGCTCGACATCGGCTCCGGTGCCGGGCTGCCCGGACTGGTGCTGGCGATCGTCCGGCCCGATGTGGTGGTGACCCTGGTGGAGCCGATGGCACGCCGGACCGAGTTCCTGACCGAGGCGACCGAAGCCCTCGGGCTCGACAACGTCGAGGTGTTGCGAGCCAGGGCCGAGGAGGTGAAGCCACGCGGCAGGGCCGACGTGGTGACCTCCCGGGCGGTGGCGCCGCTGGGGAAGCTGTCCCACTGGTGTCTGCCGCTGGCGCGGCCGGGTGGACAGGTGCTGGCGATCAAGGGCGCCTCGGCCGCCGACGAGATCGTCAAGTACGCCAAGGACCTGAAGAAGCGGGGAGCCGAGAACCCCGAGGTGGTTCGGTGCGGGACCGAACTGCTCGACACGCCGACGACCGTGGTCAGGATGTTCCGGCGCAACTGATCGGGTCACAATTTTCGATGTTTCACGTGAAACGGCGGGACGGGACGCGACAAGTCGATCGATGGGCCGTAGTCTTGCGGGGTGCGTGATGACTGGGATGAAACTGAGACGAGCCGGGAACGGATCCGGGAGGTCCTGGACTCTGCGACGAATCCCGAATTAACAGCTCGGGCAAGAGAATCAGGACACATGGCAACGCGCGGAGAACAGAAGATGCGACCTGATCAGACTGTGGGCGGCCCGAGTGCCGACGAGCAGGCCGAGGAAACCCAGTGGCCCTCGCCGTGGGACGACGACCTGCCACTGGCACGGGAGGCCCAACGCGCCGTCCGGGTGCTCAACCCCGGCGGCGACGGCCAGCTGCCCCGACCCACCCGGCGCCGGGTGCTGGGCATCGCGAACCAGAAGGGCGGCGTCGGCAAGACGACCACCGCCGTGAACCTCGGTGTCGCCCTGGCCCTGCACGGCAACCGCGTGATGGTGATCGACCTCGACCCGCAGGGGAACGCGTCCACCGGTCTGGGTGTCGAGCACGGCGCGGGTACGCCGAGCATCTACGAGGCACTGATCGAGGGCACCCCGCTGGGCGAGGTGACCCAGGCCGTCGAGGGCATCCCGAACCTCGTGTGCGCCCCCGCGACCATCGACCTGGCCGGTGCCGAGGTCGAACTGGTCTCGGTCGTGGCCCGCGAGGCGCGGTTGAAGAAGGCGCTCGCCGGATACACCCACGACATCGACTACGTGCTGATCGACTGCCCGCCCTCGCTGGGTCTGCTGACGGTCAACGCGCTCGTGGCCGCCGAGGAAGTCCTGATCCCGATCCAGTGCGAGTACTACGCGCTGGAGGGGCTGGGTCAGCTGCTGCGCAACATCGAACTGGTGAAGGTGCACCTGAATCCGACCCTGGACGTCTCGACGATCCTGCTGACGATGTACGACAAGCGGACCAAGCTCGCCGATCAGGTGGAGCAGGAGGTGCGCGGCCACTTCGGGGACACCGTGCTCAAATCGGTGGTGCCCCGCAGCGTCCGGGTCTCGGAGGCTCCCGGCTATGGCCAGTCGGTGATGACCTACGACCCCGGTTCCCGGGGAGCCTCCAGCTACTTTGAAGCAGCCGAGGAAATCGCCGTGCGCGGCGCAGCCATGGGGACGAAGTAATGCGTAAGAAGGGCGGGCTCGGCAAGGGCCTGGCGGCACTGATCCCCTCGGAGAAGCAGGAGGCACCGGCGGAGGAGACCGCGACCGTTTCACGTGAAACGGCACCCGTCGCCGAGACGGTTCCGGAGCCGCGCGCGGGAGACGCCGCCGCGGCGACGGCGGAGCCGACCGCGCCGCCGTCCGATGTTTCACGTGAAACGGCCGACGCGACCGATCCGGATCTGGTGCCGGTTCCCGGCGCCGTCTACCGCTTGGTGCCGCTCGCCGAGATCGACACCAACCCGAAACAGCCCCGGCAGGTCTTCGACGAAGAGGGCATCGAGGAACTCAAGGTCTCGCTGTCGGAAGTCGGACTGCTGCAGCCCATCGCGGTGCGGGAGACCGGCGACGGCTACGAACTCATCGTCGGTGAGCGTCGAACCCGCGCCGCCCGCGAACTCGGCTGGGAGACCATCCCCGCGATCGTGCGGGAGACCCGCGACGAGGATCTGCTGCGCGACGCGCTGCTGGAGAACATCCACCGGGTTCAGCTCAACCCGCTCGAAGAGGGCGCGGCCTACCAACAGCTGCTCGACGAGTTCGGTGTCACCCAGGAGGAGCTGTCGAAGCGGATCGGCCGCAGCCGTCCGCAGATCTCCAACACCATCCGGCTGCTGAGCCTGCCGCCCGCGGTACAGCGTCGGGTCGCCGCCGGCGTCCTGTCGGCCGGGCACGCCCGCGCGATCCTGACCCTGCCGACCGACGAGAAGCGGGAGGCGCTCGCCACCCGGATCGTCGCCGAGGGGATG
Organism: Stackebrandtia nassauensis DSM 44728; assembly: GCF_000024545.1. Taxonomy (GTDB): domain Bacteria; phylum Actinomycetota; class Actinomycetes; order Mycobacteriales; family Micromonosporaceae; genus Stackebrandtia; species Stackebrandtia nassauensis. Next base: position 6,836,175 of record NC_013947.1, on the reverse strand, counting down.
TCGGTGCGCGCCACCGAGGAAGCCGTCTCGATGGAACTGGCGAAGCTCGATCCCGAGGAGCCCGCCGATGTTTCACGTGAAACCAAGCCGAAGCGCAACGGCGCCCTGCGCGCCCCCGGCATCGCCGACCTCACCGACCGGTTGTCGGATCACTTCGACACCAAGGTGAAGGTCTCGCTGGGACAGCGCAAGGGCCGGATCGTCATCGAGTTCGGCAGCGTCGGCGACCTGGAGCGGATCACCTCGTCCATGGGGCTGGAGACCAAGCGCGCCGAACCCGGCGTGTGACCTGTACCGAAGTTTGAGAAAAGCCGTGGTCAACGCCTCACCGATGAGGCAGGGTTGACCGCGTGCATGCGTTGACCGTTACCGGATCCGAGCCACCCGAAACCATAGACGTGGTCATCGATCCGCCCGTCACCTCCGGCCTGGTGGACGAGCTCACCGGCCTGTGGACCAAGGTCACCAACTCCGGTGGCTCGGTGGGCTTCGTGGCCCCGGTAACCGATGAACAGGTGCGACCGCACACGGTCGCCGTCCTTTCCCGCGTCATTGACGGCAGCGACACTCTTGTCGCCCTGAGGAAAGGAGAGCTCATTGTCGCGTGGTGTGTCCTGACCGCCAACGACAGTCCGCCGCGACAGGGCTGGCGAAACGTACGGCACGTCCAGGTCGATCCGGACCACCAGGGCGGCGGCATCGGCGGACGGCTGTTGCAGGCCTGCGAGGCGGTGGCCCGCGGCGTGCTCGGTCTGGAGGCGCTGAGCCTCAAGGTGCGCACCGGCACCGGCGCGGCCGAGTTCTACCAACGGCACGGCTACGTCGAGGTCGGCCGGTTGCCGCGCGCCGTCAAGATCTCCGATGACGACTACCGCGACGACATCATCATGTGGCGGCGGCTGCGCTGACGGCCGCTTCGCGGTGGCCGATTCCGCTCGCGATGTTTCACGTGAAACGTCGCCGGGCTTCGGCTGCCGCGCCCCACATCCCACCTTCGACTGTCCACGTGAAACGGTGCTGATACGAGCGCCGGTTATGCGGTAACTTCTACGTGTGGCAGGTAACCCTCGTTCCCCCAAGCTTCCCGATTTCGTCTCCTGGCCCGCCTTCCCGTTTGAGGGCGACTTCCGTCTCAAACCGGTGGCCGACCCCGCCGACACCGAACCGCCCCGGCGCGGTGAGGAGCCCGGCGACTGCGCGTCCTGTGCCTCCGGTGACGACGCCTATCTGTGGACCAACGAACGCTGGCGCGTCAAGTCGCCGCCGAAACCCTCCGGACTCCCGGTGGTCGTGATCCTGGAGACCCGGGCGCATCTCGACCTCGGCGACCTGTCGACGATGCACTCCGCCGAACTGGGCGTGTTGACCGTCCGGTTGGAACGCGCCATCCGTTCGCTGGATTCGGTTGCGCGCGTTCACGTCTGCCGCTGGGGCGACGGCTCGGCGCACCTACAGCTGTGGTTCCTGGCCCGGCCCAAGGGGCACCTGCAACTGCGCGGCCCGTTCATGACGATGTGGGACGACATCCTGCCGCCCACCGACGAGCAGCAGTGGCGCGAGGACCTGTCCTACATCGCCGCGTGGCTCAACGACACTGACTGAGTTCGACTCCCCGTACGACGAAAGCCGAAGTGGTAACCCACTTCGGCTAAGTATTTTGGTGGCCAGGACCGGGGTCGAACCGGTGACCTTCCGCTTTTCAGGCGGACGCTCGTACCAACTGAGCTACCTGGCCCTAGATGAAACCTTGGCAAAGGAATCGGCCCTTGGATCAAGGGCCCATTCATATGTCGTTCTCGTGCGGAAGGAGGGAGTTGAACCCTCACGCCCTTTCGGGCACACGGACCTGAACCGTGCGCGTCTGCCATTCCGCCACTTCCGCGAGTGGTCACGACCAGAACTGGTGTTCTGTCCGTGTGGCTGCTCCTCAATCGGAGCGAACGAAACATTAGCACAGCCCCAGAAGGGGTCTCCACCGGCTTTCCCATCGGCCGAAAGCGGTGTCATTAACAACGTACTGCCCGATGGCAGGGCTTGCCGTGACCCTCTAGGCTTGCCGTGTTCCGATGACGCTGTTTCGGCCGCGTCAGGCTAACACGTGGGGCCCCCAGCGGTCCCCACGGCGTTAGTGTGGCCCGATACCATCGTTGTTCTGAACGCATATGCCACAGTGGTGTTGAATGGCGATGGGCAAGGAGGAAACTGGTGACTGTGCTGGGACGCTTTGAGAAGCGCTTGGAGGGCCTGTTCGAGGGCGCCTTCGCAAAGATATTCAAGGGTGTCGTACACCCGGTGGAGATCGCGGGCGCGATGCAGCGGGAGGCCGAGTCGCACAAGGCAATCCTGGCCGGTGGACGCATCCTGGTTCCCAACCGCTATGTCATTGACCTGTCGCCCCCCGACCACGACCGTTTGGCTCCCTACGCCGCCGCGCTGGCCCAGGAGCTGGCCCAGTCGCAGGCTGAACACATTGGTGAGCACGGTTGGACCGTCTATGGCGATGTGATTGTTGAGATTGAGCGCGGAGAGGGTCTTGACACCGGCATGTTCCGGGTCATCGCCGAGGTTGCCGCGCAACAGGACCAGCACGCCCCCGGTCCGGACCCGGCATACGGTCCGCCGGCTGGTGGTTACGATCAGGCCGGTCCGGGCCAACCCGCTCCTCCTACGGGTCCCCGCCTGGTCTCCGGTGACGGCCGCCAGTACGCGATCACCATGGGCTCCACCACCATCGGCCGCGGCGAGCAGGCCCAGATCCGGCTCCCCGACGTCGGCATCTCCCGGGTGCACGTCCGCATCGACTTCGACGGCGGCCAGGTGCTGGTCACCGACCTGGGTTCGACGAACGGCACCCTGGTCAACGGCCAGCGGATATCCACCGTCGCGCTGCAGCCTGGCGACATGATTCAGTTGGGCACCACTTCCCTGACCCTGCAGGCGAACTAAATCCGCTTGAATGGCCGGGCCGCCCGCCCGCCGTCGCGTGATTGAGAGGACAGTACGTGCCTGAACTTGTATTCACCATCGCCAGGTTCGGCCTGCTGTTTTTGCTGTGGCTGTTCGTCTTCGTCGTCGCCCGCACCATCCGGCGTGACGTGTTCGCGGGTACCGCTGCCCGGACGCCGGCGCGGGTTCCGGGGCGGGGTAACGCTTCGCGGCGCGGTGGCGGCATCACCTCCGGTCCCCGGCCGCCGCGGCAGCTGGTGGTGACCGAGGGAGAACTCGCCGGAACCCAGCTTCCGCTGGGCAACGCGCCCATCCGGATCGGCCGCGCGCCAGACTCTACATTGGTCATAACCGACGACTACGCCTCCGGTCGGCACGCGCAACTGGTGCCCCGCGGCGATCAGTGGCTTGTGGAGGATCTCGGCTCCACGAACGGTACCTATCTGGGGCGCGCTAAGGTCTCGGGACCAACCCCCATCCCCGCCGGAGTACCGATCCGGATTGGCCGAACCAGTATTGAGCTTCGCCCATGACATTGACTTTGCGCTATGCCGCCATCTCCGATCGCGGGCTGATCCGAAGCGGCAACCAGGATTCCGTGTACGCCGGACCCCGTCTCATCGCGGTGGCCGACGGCATGGGAGGAATGGCCGCCGGTGACCTCGCCAGCAACATCGTCATCGGGGTGCTGGCCGCACTCGACGAGGACGTGCCGCGCGGCGAACTGACCGCCGCCCTGGCCGACTCGGTGGAGGAGGCCAACTCCCGGCTGCGGGAAACCGTCGAGGAACACCCGCACATGGAGGGCATGGGCACCACCCTGACCGCCTTCCTGTTCTCCGGCAGCAGCCTCGGCATGGTCCACATCGGTGACTCCCGGGCCTACCGGCTGAGGCAGGGCCGACTGACCCAGGTCACCAAGGACGACACCTACGTCCAGATGCTCGTCGACGAGGGACAGCTGTCCGCCGACGAGGCCGAGACCCACCCGCAGCGGTCGCTGCTGTTGCGGGCCCTGGGCTCCAACGAGGTGGAGCCGACCTTCGCGACCCTGGAGGCGGTGGCGGGCGACCGGTACCTGCTGTGCAGCGACGGTCTGTCCGGTGTGGTCAGTGACGACACCATCGAGGAGACGCTGCGCACCATCGCCGATCCGCACGAGGCCACCGACCGGCTGGTGCAGCTGGCGTTGCGCGGCGGCGGACCGGACAACGTCACCGTCCTGGTCGCCGATCTGGTCGAGGGCGGTGTCGAGGAGTCCGAGCCGATCGTGGCCGGAGCCGCCGCTGCCGACCGGGGTGCCTCCTCGGCCGACCCGTCGACGGCCGCGGCCCGCGCCTCGGCGGCCACCACCGCCCCCGAACCCGAGCCGCCCGCCGAGGAGCTGTACGAACCGGCACCGTCGGCGGCCCAGACCAAGCAGATGAAGCGGCACCGTCGCCGCCGGGTCAAGTGGTACGTCCTGGCCACCGTCCTGTTGCTGGGCATCGTGTTCAGCGGCGGCTACCTGGTGATCCAGGGACAGTACTATGTGGGCGTCAACGACGAGAAGCACGTGGCCGTGTTCCGGGGCATCAACACCGAGCTGTTCGGTGTCCCCATGTCCTCGGAGGAGTACGACAGCGACGTCTCGGTCAAGGACCTGACCCCCGACGCGCGCGACCGGGTCGAGAGCGGAATCCAGGCCAGCAGCCGGGACCGGGCCATCTCCATCATGGAGGGCATCACCACCGGCGAGTCGAACCTGTTGGAGCCGTGCCCGTCGCCGTCACCGTCGCCGTCCGAGACCTCCAAGAGCCCCGACAAATCCAAGAGCCCCAGCCCGTCGGAATCCGACAAGGAATCCAGTCCGTCCGAAACCCCGTCACAGGGCCCGAGCAGTAGCTTGGAACCGGGTGTCGACTGTCGGCCAACCGATTGAGCAGAGGGAGTATGAGTACCGCGAGCCCCGCCCGGGTGCCAACCCGCCGGAACACCGAACTGGCCTTGCTGCTGGTGGCGGTGCTGGTGCTCTTCGTCTTCGAGATCGCCGTCGAGATGAAGCTCACCGGTGGCATCCAGACCACCGCCTACACCCTGGTCGGAACGATCGCGGCCATGTTCGTCGTGGCCCATCTGCTGGTGCGGGTGTTCGCGCCCTACGCCGACCCGGTGATCCTGCCCGCGGGCGGACTGCTGACCGGTATCGGCATCATCTTCATCCGGCGGCTGGACCTCAGCTCGTTCAAGTTCGTCGACGGCATCAAGAAGTTCACCTACGAGGACGACGCCGAACGGGCCGCGGTGGGGATCTTCTCCGGCGACGGCGGCAAACAGCTGATGTTCCTCGTCATCTCGGTGGTCATCTTCGCCGGGGTGCTGTGGCTGATCCGCGACCACCGCAACCTGGCCCGGTACCCGTTCATCCTGGGCCTCATGGGTCTGGTCGCCCTGGCCTCGCCGATCACCCCGGTCATCGGCACCGAGATCAACAACTCCCGGCTGTGGCTCAACCTCGGTTTCACCGTCATCCAGCCCGCCGAGTTCGCCAAACTGCTGCTGCTCATCTTCTTCGCCTATTACCTGGTGCGCAAGCGCGAGGTGCTGTCGCTGGCCAGCAAGAAGTTCCTGGGGCTGCCGTTCCCGCGGCTGAAGGACATGGTGCCGATCCTGGTCGTGTGGCTCGCCGCGCTGCTGGTGATGGTCGGGCTCAAGGACCTCGGCACCTCGCTGCTGCTGTTCGGGCTGTTCGTCGCGTTGCTGTACATCGCCACCGAACGGACCAGCTGGGTCCTCATCGGTCTGTTGATGTTCGCCGGTGCCGTCGCGCTGGCCTACCCGATGCTGTCCACCTTCCAGGCTCGTGTCGACATCTGGCTGGACCCGTTCAAGGACGCCAACGGCACCGGACGACAGCTGGTGCAGTCGCTCATCGGCCTGGGCTCCGGCGGCATGTTCGGCAGCGGACCCGGTGCCGGGCAACCGCAGGAGACGAACCCGGCCGCCGACAGCGACTTCATCTTCGCCGGACTCGGCGAGGAACTGGGCCTGTTCGGTCTGGTCTCGATCCTGATGCTGTACCTGGTTCTGGTCACCCGGGGCATGCGCGCCGGTCTCGGCGTCCGCGACTCCTTCGGGAAGCTGTTCGTCGGCGGACTGTCGTTCGCGCTCGGCTACCAGGTGTTCGTGGTCCTCGGCGGTGTCACCAAGCTGATCCCGCTGACCGGTCAGACCGCCCCGTACCTGGCTTCGGGTGGTTCCTCGCTCATCGCCAACTGGATCCTGCTGGCGCTGCTGGTCCGGGTCTCCGACGCCGCGCGCCGCCCGCGAAGCGCCCCGGTCGGCCCGATCAAGATCGCGCCGCCGCCCCCGCCGCCCGAGCCCGTCGACAATTCGCCGACCCAGATCGTCACGATGCAGCAGCGGCCCTCGGAGGAAGAGGTGTCGCCGAGCACGCTCGACGATTTCGGCGCCGACGAGACCCAGCCGCATCCGTCGCCACCGTCGGCGTCCCCTCCGACCTCCCCTGAGGTGAAGCCGTGAATGCACCGATCCGCAAGGTCACGATCGTCGTCATCGTGCTGTTCTCGTTGCTGTTCCTGAACCTCAACTGGGTTCAGTTCGTCCAGCACCAGACCTACACCGACAGTGCCTACAACACCAGGACCACTGTGGAGGAGTACTCGCGGCAGCGCGGTTCGATCCTCGCGGGCAGCGAGACGCTGGCCAAGAGCACCGAGACCAAGGGAAAGCTGAAGTACCAGCGCGAGTACCCCGAGGGTGAGCCGTACGCGCACCTGGTCGGTTACAAGTCGCTGTACAACGGTTCCAAGGGTCTGGAGCGGTACCAGGACGACATCCTGTCGGGCGACGACCCGAGTCTGTTCGTGGACCGGCTCAGCGAGACCTTCACCGGTGAGCAGGTGCCGGGCGGCAACGTCGTCACCAGTCTCAACCCGAAACTGCAGAAGCAGGCCTGGGAAGCGTTGCAGGGCTTCGACAACCCGGGCGCCGCCGTGGCCGTCGACCCGAAGACCGGCCAGATCCTGGCGCAGGTGTCGACGCCGTCCTACGACGACAACCCGATGGCCAGCCACGACACCGTCGAGGCCAGTGAGGCGATCGAGGCGGAGAACGCCAAGACCCCGGATCCGATGCTGGACCGCAGCACCCAGGACTTCTACCCGCCGGGTTCGGTCATGAAGATCATCACCGCGGCCACGGCGCTGGAGGCCGGTATCACCCCGGACACCAAGCTGAAGTCCGGCAGCACGTACAAGCCGCCGCAGACCGACCAGGTGGTGAAGAACGCGGCCAACCAGTGCTCCGAGACCGAGACGCTGCGGTCGGCCTTCGCGAAGTCGTGCAACACCACCTTCGCGCGGCTGTGCGTGGAGAACTTCGAGGGCAAGGTCGACAACGGCGCCGAGTCCTTCGTCGAGATGGCCGAGACCTTCGGTTTCGGCAACGACGAGTACGCCACCCCGCTGCCGGTGATCGCCAGTCAGGTCGACACCGAGGAGCAGTCGGTGATCGAGTCGCCGGCGTTCCTGGCGCAGGCGTGCTTCGGGCAGAACAACGTGCGCGCCACCCCGATGATGATGGCGCTGTCCGCTTCCATCGTCGCCAACGGCGGCGACCAGATGGCGCCCAACCTGATCAAGGAACTGCAGGCTCCCGACAAGACCACGCTCAAGGGCATGGAGACCGACACCATGACCAGCATCGACTCCGGGGTCGCCGAGGACCTCAAGAGCCTGATGGAAAGCGTCGTCGAAGACCCGCAGGGCACCGGAGGCAACGCCAAGGTCCCGGGCGCGACCGTCGGGGGCAAGACCGGTACCGCCGAGAACGGCGACGGCAACCCCGAACACGGTTGGTTCGCGGGCTTCGCGATGGACGACAATGGGGAACCGAAGATCGCGGTGTCGGTGTTCCTGTCCCAGGCCGGGGATGGTGGCAGTGGAGAGGCCACCCGCATCGCCGGCGAGCTGATGAAGACGGCACTGGGTAAGTGACGGCGACGAGCGGCAGGCACCATGGAAGACGAGACGTGATGGCCCCACAAGACAAGGAAACGACGCGATGATGACTCCGGGCATGAAGCTCGGCGGCCGCTACCGGCTGGACGAGCGCATCGCCACCGGTGGCATGGGCGACGTGTGGCGTGCCACCGACGAGGTGCTGGGCCGGGAGGTCGCCGCCAAGGTGCTGCTGCCCTCGCTGCTGAACGAGCCGGGCTTTATCGAGCGGTTCCGGGGCGAGGCGCGCGTTGTGGCCACCCTGACCCACCCCAACATCGTCCGGGTCTACGACTACGGCGAGTCGCCGTTGCAGGGCGGCGGCCAGGTCGCGTATCTGGTGATGGAGTTCGTCTCCGGGGAGTCGCTGACCGCGCGGTTGCAGCGCGAGGGTCGGCTGAGTGCCGAGCAGGCGCTGCCGATCGTCGCGCAGGCCGCCGAGGCGCTGGACGCCGCGCACCAGGCCGGGGTCGTGCACCGTGACGTCAAACCGGGCAACCTGTTGTTGCAGCCCAACGGAACCGTGATGCTGACCGACTTCGGCATCGCCCGTTCGGCGCTGACCGGGGGCCTGACCCAGGCGGGTTCGGTGCTGGGCACCGCCGCGTACATCTCTCCCGAGCAGGCCTCCGGAAACCCGGTGACGGGTCAGTCCGATGTGTACTCGCTCGGTATCGTCGCCTACCAGTGCCTCGCCGGGCGCCGTCCCTTCGACAGCGACAACCCGGTGGAACTGGCGATGCGGCACATGAACGACGAACCGCCGCCGCTGCCGGACGACGTCCCCGAGACCGCGCGGGCCTTCGTGGCCTCGGCGCTGGCCAAGGACCCGGCGCAGCGGTTCGCCACCGGTGAGGCGATGGCGCAGGCGGCCCGGGTGGCCGTCGGTCTGGCTCCGGGCTCGCCCGTGACGCCGACCTCGCCCGCCCCCGCCGTCACCGACACCTCGATGACGGTTCCGGCCCCGGCACAGCAGCCGATGGCGCCCCGCGGTTCGGCCACGCCGCCGCCGGGACGCGGCCTCGACGTGGACCCGACCTCGCTCAACCCGGAGGTGAGTCCGCACACCCCGGCCCCGGCGCAGCGCCGCAACAAGATGCTGCTGATGGTCGCCGGCGCCACCCTGCTGGTGGTGGTGCTGGTCGCGACCGTGTGGGCGATCGCCGCCGGAACCGGTGGCGAAGACCAGGCCGGAGACGACGGCAAGGACAAGACCTCCGAGTCGAAGCAGTCCGACGGGGAAGAGGACGACGGCAAGATCGAGATCAAGACCGAGGACTACCTCAACAAGCCGCCGCAGCAGGTCAAGGCGGCGCTGGAGAAGCTGGGCTTCGAGAAGGTCACGGTCGACGGCATCGGTCTGTACACGTCGGACATCACTCCGGACGGCAAGCAGGACCCGACGACGCCGATCAAGGTCAGCGCCAGCCGTACCCGGGTGGAGGGTGGCGACAACGGATCCCAGACCCCGGGCGACACCGGCGGCCCGAGCCAGTCCGGTGGCGGCACCGGGCCCAGCAAGTCTTGCAAGCCTCCCGGACTCGGCTGCAAGCCCTAGGCCACAATGGATATCGCAGAGGAAGCTTAGACGATGACGGCCCAGCCTCGCCTACTCGGCGGCCGGTACGAGATCGGTGGAATGATCGGCTATGGCGGCATGGCCGAGGTGCACCGGGGTCGCGACATCCGGCTCGGTCGCGACGTGGCCATCAAGATGCTGCGCACCGACCTGGCGCGAGACGAGACCTTCCTGACCCGGTTCCGGCGCGAGGCCCACAACGCCGCGACCCTGAACCATCCGTCGATCGTGGCGGTCTACGACACCGGCGAGGACACCGACTCCGGGGTCCCGGTTCCGTACATCGTGATGGAGTTCGTGGAGGGCCGCACCCTCAAGGAGGTGCTGACGGCCGAGGGTCGGCTGTCGCCGCGGCGCGCCTGCGAGATCCTCGCCGACGTGTGCGCGGCGCTGGACTTCAGTCATCGCCACCAGATCATTCACCGGGACGTCAAGCCGGGCAACGTGATGCTGTCCAGCAACGGCCAGATCAAGGTGATGGACTTCGGCATCGCCCGGGCGCTGGCCGCCGGGCAGGCCACCATGACCCAGACTTCGGCCGTCATCGGCACCGCCCAGTACCTGTCACCGGAACAGGCACGCGGCGAGACCGTCGACGCTCGTTCCGACGTCTACGCCTCCGGCTGCCTCATCTACGAACTGCTGTGCGGCGAACCGCCGTTCACCGGCGACAACCCGGTGAGCGTCGCGTACCAGCACGTGCGGGAGGCGCCGATCCCGCCCAGCCACCGCAACCCGGACGTGCCGCCCTCGGTCGACGCGATCACGTTGAAGGCGCTGGAGAAGAACCCGATCAACCGGTACCAGAGCGCGGGCGAGATGCGCGACGACCTGGAGCGGGCGATCGCCGGGCGGCCGGTGCTGGCGACTCCGGTGATGAGCCAGGAGGAACGCACCCAGTTGTTGGCCGCGCAGCGTGCCGACGACACCCGGGTGGCGCCGGTCGTGTCCGACCGTCCCAAGAAGAACACCGGCAAGAAGGTCGCGGCCGCGGTCATCGCGCTGGCGCTGGTGGCGGGTCTGGGGTTCCTGACCTGGTACCTGACGGCGGGCGACGGTGCCACGGTCGCGGTGCCCAAGGTCGTGGGGATGAAAGAGGCCGAGGCGGTCGAGAGGATCGAGAAGGCCGAGCTCAAGGCGAAGGTCGAGGAGGTGCCGTCCTCCGACCAGGAGAAGGGCGACGTCACCGATCAGGATCCGGGCGCCCTGAAGAAGGTCGAGAAGAACTCCACCGTGATCCTCAAGGTGGGCAAGGGACGGACGACCGTCACGGTCCCCGATCTGTCCAATCTCATCGGTTGCCCGGAGATGAAGTCGAAACTCAAGGCCGCCGAGCTCAAGATCAAGTGCGAAGAGGTCTCAAGCTCCAAGGACAAGGGAGCGTTCATCGACCAGCAACCGGACGCGGGCGAGAAGCTGAAGTCCGGTGAGACCGTCGAGGTCAAGGTCTCCAACAACGACACCACCACGGTGCCGGACGTGTCCGGTATGTCGGAGCAGAAGGCCTGCAAGAAGATCGAGGAAGCCGGGTTCAGCTGCGACGTCAGTTCCGACCTGCAGGCCGTCAGCGACCCCGACGACGCGGGCAAGGTCGTGGATCAGACGCCGGACGCCGAGGCTGAGGCGGAGAAGAACTCGACCGTCACCATCTACATCGGCGGTATCCAGGTGCCGAAGCTGCGGGAGCTGACGGTCGAGGAGGCCCGCGACGCCGCCGAGGAGGCGGGCCTGGAGTTCGACGCCGGAAGCGCGCCCGACGACTTCATCGTGGAAAGCCAGGATCCGCCCGAGGGCGAGGTCGTCGAGGACGGCACGACGGTGACGGTGACGGCCCAACCCGATATCGGCACCTGACCAAGCAATGGATAGGCCGGTAGCCCTGAAGGGCTACCGGCCGTTTCGTCAGTTCGCGGGACGGATCGTTCCCGTCACCTCGCCGAGACCGATGGTGGTGCCGCGCGGTCCGGGCGCCGTGGCCGAGATGGTGACGGTGTCACCGTCCTCGAGGAAATCGCGGGTGGAACCGTCGTCCAGTTTGACCGGTTCGGCTCCCGACCAGCTCAGTTCCAGGAAGCTGCCGCGCTGGTCCTTCTCCGGCCCGGAAACGGTTCCCGAGGCGAAGAAGTCGCCGGTGCGCAGGCTGGCGCCGTTGACGGTCATGTGCGCCAGCTGCTGCGCCGGAGTCCAGTACACCCCGGCGAACGGGGGGCTGGACACCTTGGTGCCGTTCCACTCCACCGACAGCGTCAGGTCGTAGGCGTAGCGGTCCGGTTCCACCAGGTAGGGCAGTACGGCCGGGTCCTGTTCCGGCGCCGGTACCCGCGAGGCCGCCAGCGCGTCCAAGGGGGTCACCCAGGTCGCGATGGAGGTGGCGAAGGACTTGCCGAGGAACGGGCCCAGCGGCTGGTACTCCCAGTTCTGGATGTCGCGGGCCGACCAGTCGTTGACGAGTGTGACCCCGAAGACGTGGTCGGTGAAGTCGCCGGTGGCCACCCGGGTGCCCAGTTGGCTGCCAACGCCGACCACGAAGCCGACCTCGGCCTCGATGTCGAGCCGGGCGCTGGCTCCGAACACGATCTCGCCGTCGGGTGTCCGTCGCTGTCCTTGTGGACGGACGATGTCGGTGCCGGAGGGGACGAGCGACCCGGAGCGGCCGTGGTAGCCGACCGGCAGGTGCTTCCAGTTCGGCATCAGGGCGTCGCCGTCGGGACGGAAGAGCCGACCCAGGTTGGTGGCGTGGTGCTCGGAGGAGTAGAAGTCCACATAGTCGGCCGGGGTGAACGGCAGGTGGGTGGTGACGTCGGCGACCGGGGTGAGCATGCGCGACATCGGTTCGGCGAGGGTCTCGTCGGTGAGCGCGTCCTGGAGCTGCGTGCGCACTTTGGACCACACCTCGGGGCCCAGCGCCATGAAGTCGTTCAGTGTGGACGAACTCAGGGCGGTGCAGGTCTCGCAGTTGGCGCAGGTGCCGCTGGTGACGACCAGCTTGAGGTCGAGGACCTGGTCGCCGACGCGGACACCCAGCCGTCGGGCCGGATTGTCCGTTGTGGAGAAAACTCCGTATGGAAGGTGGTGGATACCGTAGGGGCTGTCGACTGCCGACTCAAGCCACGTCACTGTTGTTAACTCTCCTCGTATACCAACGAAAGCCCGCTGAGGTCTTCAAGAGGCTCGACGATGCTGCAGGATCCGAATCCCACCCACAGCGGGCGCGGGTGAGCGAGCATGCCACGAATCCGGTCACGAAGTGGCCCGGATTCGGTAATTGACAGCGTATCTGTCACCGATGCGACACCCGCTCCTCCGTCGGCGTCGGTCGCGGCCAGCAGCACGTTGGCGAAACCGTGGTGGACGAAACCGGTCTCGGGGTCGGTGTGCCGCACCGCCCGGTGCAGACCGGCGGTGAGTTTGAAACTCAGGCCCTGTTCGGCGCAGCCGACGATCGCGGTGGCCAGGGTCTGCGGCGACGGGAACTTGTCGGCGGTCTCGCCGCCGGTGCGGAACTTGGGTGTGATCGAGGTGGGACCGAGGGTCTTGAGGGCGTGTGACACATCCGCCGTCATGGGTATTTCAGCGAACACCCGCAGTCCCCAGCGGGTCGAGGCCGCCACCAGGGCCTCCATCGCCTCGTCGTCGTCGGCCCGCGCCTCGACGTGGGTGATCTCGACGCCGGGCGGCAGCTGTGCCAGCACCTGTGAGACGGCCTCGATTCCGGTGTCGGCGATGAGTCCGACCCGCAGTGGTTCGTCGGATTCGGGCACGTCCGCGAGCTTGCTGGACGGCAGCAACAGCGGCCCCACCAGCCCCGCGTACCAGGCGTTTCGGTGTTCGCGGTGACTGGCCAGCGCTTCGGGCAGCGGGGCGTTTCCGGGCGGGAAGACGGCGGCGTCATCGATCAACCCGCGCAACAGAGATGGAATGGCGTTGAGCTGATGGGAACACATATTTTCCGACAATAGAGGACCCCGATCGGGGCCTGGTGCTCGTGGCGGGGGTTAACCATCGTTCGGGTTAGTCTGGTGATCGAACGACGCCCGTGTACGTCACGGCGAAAGAGTCTAGGAGGCGGACCATTCCTTACTACCGCGCCGTAGGGGAGCTTCCTCCCAAGCGGCATACCCAGTTTCGTCAGCCGGACGGCAGCCTGTACGCCGAGGAACTCGTCGGCCAGGAGGGCTTCTCGTCCGATTCCTCGTTGCTGTACCACCGGCATCTGCCCACCGCGATCTCGGCTTCCACGCAGCACTTCCCGACGGCGGCGGCGCCCGAGCCGAACCACCCGCTCAAGCCGCGGCACCTGCGCACCCACAAGCTGGACGGCGGCGGCGACCCGATCCTGGACCGACAGCACCTGCTGTCCAATGCGGACTGCCGGATCTCGTACGCGATGTCGACACAGGCCTCGGTGCTGTACCGCAACAACCTCGGCGACGAGTGTCTGTACGTCGAGGACGGCGCCGCGCGGGTGGAGACGTCGTTCGGCGTCATCGACATCGTCAGCGGTGACTACCTGATCATGCCGATGTCGACGATCTACCGGATCGTGCCCACCGGTGATACTCCACTGCGGACTCTGGTGGTGGAGTCGACCGGTCACATCACGCCGCCCAAGCGGTACCTGTCGGTGCGGGGCCAGTTCCTGGAGCACTCGCCCTACTGCGAGCGCGACATCCGGGGGCCGTCGGAGCCGCTCGTGGTCGACGGCGAGAACGTCGACGTCTACGTGCAGCACCGGGGCCGGGGCGCGGCCACCATCTGGACCAAGTTCACCTACGCCCACCACCCCTTCGACGTGGTCGGCTGGGACGGGCACATGTACCCGTGGGTGTTCTCGATCCACGACTTCGAGCCGATCACCGGGCGGATCCACCAGCCGCCGCCGGTGCACCAGACCTTCCAGGGGCCGAACTTCGTGATCTGCTCCTTCGTACCGCGCAAAGTGGACTACCACCCGGACGCGATCCCGGTGCCGTACAACCACCACAACGTCGACTCCGACGAGGTGCTGTTCTACACCGGCGGGAACTACGAGGCCCGCAAGGGTTCCGGCATCGAGCAGGGTTCGATCTCGCTGCACCCCTCGGGGTTCACCCACGGCCCGCAGCCGGGTGCCCCCGAGCGCGCCATCGGTGCCGACTACTTCGACGAGCTGGCCGTCATGGTCGACACCTTCCGGCCGCTCGAACTGTGCGAGGGCGCGCTGGCCTGTGAGGACTCCGGTTACGCCTGGACCTGGAACCGCACGCCCGACGCGTGACGCGAACGTGAAAAGCCCGTCCACCCGGTTCGCGGGTGGACGGGCTTCGTCTACGTATGCGGTTTAGTCGAAGAGGTTCTCGAAGAAGCTCTTGCGGCGCTTGTGCCCGTGCCCGTAGCCACCGTGCCCGTGACGGTAGTGGGCGCCCCCGTGGCCGTGCCGGTAGTGCGGCTGTCCACCGTGGCCATACGGCGACGGCGGCGGCGGGTAGTGGCCCGGAGCGGCCGGGGCCTGCGGCGCGGCCGGGGGCCGGGGAGCCGAGGCGGGGGGCGGCGGGGCCTGCTGAGCGTTGTACTTGGCGTCGGCGTCGATGAGGTGTTCCAGTTCACCGCGGTCGAGGAAGATTCCGCGGCATTCGGAACACTGGTCGATCGTCACCCCGTTGCGCTCGAACTGGCGCATTTTCGCGTGGCACTTGGGACATGTCATCTCCATGCCGACCAACGGTACCTGCTACATGCCAGTTTCCGCATACGGGGATGGCGTGTTTTTCATTAGAAGGAACTCATCTTGACCAGCGGGTGTCGCCCGCTGTTTCGGTTCCTTCGGTGCCTTCGGAAGCCGGGTCGGTGTGCGGTCCCCACTGCGAGGCGGGGGCCTCGATCTGCTTGAGCACCCACCACCACACGCCGAAGACCGCCGGGTACAGCAGGTAGCCGAACCGGGTGGCGGGCAACAGCAGGATCGCGGCCAGCAGACCGACGGCCGACAGTCCGGCCGCCCGGAAGGCGGTCGCGGGTGGCCGGGCCAGCACCAGCCAGCCGACCGCCGCGCCGGCCAGTACCAGCAGCGCGATCGCGAAGACCCGGCCGGACGGCAGGTGGGCCGCGATGAGGTGACCCGGCAGCGGGGAGGCCGCGGGCGAGGCGACCAGGCCGTTGCCCAGCGGGAACTGGATCACGTTGGCGAAGTACTCCGCCGGGTGGGTGATGAGGATCGGTGCCAGCGTTCCCAACGGCAACGCCAACGCGGGCAGCGCCAGTGGCAACAACCGGCCGCGCTTGAAGGCCAGCACCAGCACGACGATCAGCACCGGCCAGGCCAGCAGTTTCAGCGCCGCCGCACCGCCGATCGCGAACCCGGCGCCGGTGAAGCGTCCGGTGGCGACGCACGCGAAGGCCAGCAGGCACAGTGCCACCACCGGCAGGTCGTCTCCGCCGGTGGCCAGCGTCAGCGCGCAGATCGGCAGCACCCCGACGGCCTGTAGCCCCCGCACCCAGGCGCCCCGGGTCAGTCCGGCGCGGCGCAGCATCGTCAGCGCGGCAAGTGTCGCGGCCAGGGTCGCGACCGCGAACCAGATCCGGGCGTCGGTGAGGAAGTTCTGGCCGAACAGTGCCCGTGGCAGTCCGAAGACGGACATGCCGGGCTGGTACGGGTTGTAGCCCAGCAGCGCGTCGGGCAGTTTCGCGATCTCGGCGAGTGACAGGTACGGCGAACCGGTCTCCAGCAGCCGGACCCCGCCAGATTCGACGACCAGGACCTCCTCCTGCGCCATCGCGGCGACCCCGGCGGCGCGCTGCGCGGCCTCGCCCACCAGTGGCATCAGGGTGACCGCGACGGCGGCCGCGACGGTGATCCACATGCGAGTGACCACGGGAACGGCGTAGCGGAACAGCAGCATCAGGGTCAGCAGCGCGGCGGGAAGGTAGCCGCCGGTGGCCATGCCGCCCCACACCCGGTGTGGCTCCAGTGTCGACCACAGCGCGGTGGCGATGGCGAAGACAGCCGACACTCCATACAGGGCGAAGTCGAGATAGAGCCCGCCCTTGGTCGTCCGTTCCATGGGGATGCGGACTACCTCAGGTTCAGCTGTCGTCCGACGAGGCCGTCCTTGGCGCGCCGTTCGGCGGAGGTCAGCGGTTCGGTGCTCGCCAGCGCCTCGGCGTAGCGGACCGCGAACTCGGTGACCGGCTTCTCGCAGTCGTCGGCGACGGTGTCGGCGGCCAGGTCCCACACCGGGATCAGCACACCGTGGGTGCGGAACATCCCGGCGAACTTGGAGTCGGGGACGAGTTTGAGTTCCTCGGCGGCGCGCAGCCGGGCCAGTGCCGCCAGCGCGGCGTCCTCGTCCTCTTCCAGGACGATGCGCACGTGGGTGTTGTCGGGGGTCTGGCACCAGTAGGCGCTCTTGGCGGCGTCTAGGCGGCTGGTCGGGTAGATCGACGCGTTGGCCCGTTCCATGCTGGCGCTGACCTGCGGGTCGTCGGTGTCGGTGTCCTCGCCGAGCCAGAAGTCAAATGTGTCGTGAATGGACACTTCGAGGCTCTTGAGTTCGATGACGTCCTGCATCCGCGGTCCCTCGCCGGGACGCGCGGGCACCGCGACCGGGTGCCCCGGCTCGGCGTCCAGTGCCGCCAGCAGCGAGGCGGCGATGTCGCGGCTGACGTCCCCGGACTGGAACTGCCGCTGCATGGCGACGAAGACCTGTCCGTCGGCGCGGCTCATGGCGGGCCAGGCCAGCGGCAACACGGTGGCGAGCGTGAGCTGCCGGTCGCCGAGTTTGTCGGCGTACTCGGGCTTCACGGTCAGCGGGGCGGTCGCGGCGGGCAGCAGTTCCCGCATCGCGATCCAGTCGCCCTCGTTGGGAAGGTCGGCGAACGGCCGCGGGACGTAGACGTCGCGAACCTTGGTCTTCTCGGGCTTCGCCGCTGTCGCGCGGTGTTGTTTGCGTCGCTTACTCACTGGGACAGCTTAGTGGTGTCCGTCTTGGCCCGGTTGTTCGCCGGAGCGCCCAGCGGTTCGGTGTCGACCTCGTCCAGTGGTGGCACGTCGGTGCCGGTGAGCCGGGCCCACACGGTGCGGCCGCCGGACTCGTCGCGCACCCCCCACTGTTCGGCCAGGGCGGTGACGATGAGCAGGCCGCGACCGTCGGAGGCGCTGGTGTTCAGGGCCCGGACGAACGGCCGGGTGCTGGCGCCGCCGTCGGTGACGGCGAACTCGATGGTGCCGCCGTTCATCTGGAAGTGGACGGACAGGTCGCCGTCGGGCAGCGGGGTGGCGTGCCGCACGGCGTTGCAGATCAGTTCGGTGGCGACGGCGTGCAGGTCGGCGAGGTGCTGGGAGTGCAGGTCACCGGCGAGTCCGGCCAGCCAGCGGCGCACGGCGGCAGCACTGCGGGCGTGATGGGGCACCCGTGCCTGCCAGGACGCAGGGGTGTTGACCATCGTGTGCATGGTCGCCTCCCACTGTGAGCGTCACCGGGTCACCTGACCCGATTGGTCGCTTTCGCCGAACACATTGTCAACCGAGGATCCGTCAAACAGCGAGCAGATCCGTCTAGAAGATACCGCTGATCCGCCGATTCGGCACGCGTGTCCTCCGCGTGGCTGATCACCCGTCAACCGAAATATGGCCCAATTGTGTATGGCGTTGGTCTCAGACCCTTCCCAGGGCCCGCAAAACCATGGCGGGATCGTCGGTGATGATCGCGTCGGCTCCGGCGTCGCGGACGTATTTCACCTGTTCAGGGGTGTTGACCGTCCACACGAACACGCGCTGTCCGGCGGCGTGGGCCCGTTCGATCAACCGCGGCTTGGCCCGCAGCACGTCGATGCGGGGACCCAGAATCGTCGCCCCCGGCGGGGGTCCCCCGACCGGGTATTCGAAGAGCCACACCAGTGGCACCTCGGCGTCGAGGGTCCGGTATCGCGTGACGGCGGCGCGGGCGAAGGACATCACGATCACGTCCAGACCCGGGAACTTGGCCAGTGACTCGTGCAGCGCGTGCTCGATCCGGGCGCCGTAGCGGGACGGGTGCTTGGCCTCGATGAGCATCGTTATGGTGCGCGGCGCCTCGCTGATCAGGCGCAACAGTGCCTCGAAGGTGAGGATCTGGTGGTGTTCGCTGGCGGGGGCGTTCTTGCGGGCGAAGTTGAACTTCTGCAACTCGGCCAGGGTGAGCTCCGCGATCGCGCCCTTGCCGTCGCTGGTGCGGTTGATGGTCCGGTCGTGGTGGCAGACCAGGTGTCCGTCCTTGGTGAGGCGAACATCACACTCGATCGCGTCGGCGCCAACGTCTATGGCTTCGACGTAAGCGGCGAGGCTTTGTTCCGGCAGATTGACATTCGCTCCGCGATGCGCGACCACCATGGGCTCCGGCATGCTTCGGAAGCATACTGGGCGAAATCGGGCTGTGCGAACCGCAGGAGGGCGTGTGGACAACGAGGCGATCCGGTCGCTGCTGGAGGCGGTCGCGTCCGGCGAGAGTTCGGTGACCGAGGCGGCCCGGCGCCTGACCGACGGCGTCTTCGCCGACGGCCCCGGTTACGCCGAACTGGGTTTCGCCAAAGTGGACACCCACCGGCCGCTGCGCACCGGTGAACCCGAGGTCGTCTACGGGGCGGGAAAGACGGTGGACCAGGTCCTCTCCATCACCGCCCGGCTGCGCCAGGCCCACCCCGAGCATCCGATCCTGGTGACCCGCGCCAGCGACGAGACCCGCGCGGCCCTGCGCTCGACCTCCGAGCCGGTGACCGAGGATCCGCTGGCGGCCATCGTCGCGATCGGCGCCCTGCCCACCCCGAACCTGGGCACCGTCGCCGTCCTGTGCGCGGGCACCTCCGACCTCCCAGTCGCCACCGAGGCCGCCTTCACCGCCCGCGCCTTCGGGTTGTCGGTGGTGGAGATCTCCGACGTCGGCGTCGCGGGACTGCACCGGCTGCTGGCCGCGCGCGAGACCCTCGCGACCGCCGACTGCGTCATCGTCGTGGCGGGCATGGACGGCGCGCTGCCGTCAGCGGTCGGCGGCCTGGTCGCGGTGCCGCTGATCGCGGTGCCCACCTCGGTCGGCTACGGCGCCGCCTTCGGCGGACTGGCGCCGCTGCTGACGATGCTGAACTCCTGCGCCCCCGGAGTGTCCGTTGTGAACATCGATAATGGCTTTGGCGCGGCCGTGTGTGCTGCGAGGATAGTGAGGACGAAGGGAGCCCTCACGTGAACGATGCGGGACTGACGCCGCGGCAGGTCTGGGAGCGCAGTGTCTGGTATGGAATGCAGGGTGACATCGACGCGCAGCTCGCGCTGTACGCCCCCGACTGCGTCATCGAGTTCCCGTTCGTGGCCGAGCCGGTGCCCAACCGGTTCACCGGTCGCGACGAGATCCGCGACATGATCGTGAGACTGCGGGCCGCGACCCCCGCCGCCGAGAACCAGCCCGTGCAGTCCGAGTCGACGGTCGTGGTCCACGAGACCGCCGACCCCGAGGTCATCATCCCGGAGTTCACGGTGGCGATGGCCAACAGCGGCACCGGCGAGGTGGTCAAGAGCTCCTATGTTCAGGTCATCCGGGTGCGGGACGGGCTGATCACCTCGATCCGCGACTACTTCTCCCCGGCGACCGTCGAGGACGTCCGGCGGGCCCTGACCTGAGCCGGTGGTGCCGCAACTCACGTGGCGAGTCTGCTGCACCGCCGGTCGGTGACGGCGATAATCGTCGCCTGACGACGGACGTGAGAAGGGTGGAGCCCGCGTGATCTGCTGGATCGACGCTGCCGCTGGCGCCAGCGGTGACATGTTCCTCGGCGCGCTCGTCGACGCCGGGGTGCCGCTGGAGGTGCTGCGGGCCAGTGTGGACGCTCTCGGTGTCGAGCCGGTGCGGCTGACAGCCACCGAGACCACCCGGCACGGCCTGGCCGCGACCAAGGTCGACGTCGACTGTCCGCAGAGCACCATCGACCGGCGCTACGCCAGCATCGTCCGGCTCATCACCGAAGCCTCACTGCCGCAACCGGTCCGCGACAAGGCCATCGACGTCTTCACCCGGCTGGGCCACGCCGAGGCCGCCGCGCACCGGGTTCGGCTCGACGACGTCCACTTCCACGAGGTCGGCGCCCTCGACTCGCTGGCCGACGTGGTCGCCGCCTGCGCCGGACTGCACTGGCTGGCCGAGAACCGGGGCCTGGGCCGGATCGTGTGCTCGGCGGTGACGGCGGGCGGCGGCGTCACGCGCGGCGCCCACGGCGGCATCCCGCTGCCCGCGCCCGCGACGCTCGCGGTGCTGTCGCGGGCCAAGGCGCCGGTCGCGGGCGAGGTGTCCTACGAGGCCTGCACCCCCACGGGTGCCGCGATCATCGCCGCGCACGCCACGGCCTACGGCACCATGCCGCTGATGACGGTGGACGCCGTCGGGGTCGGCGCGGGCGGGCGTGACCCGGCCGAACGCGCCAACGTGCTGCGGCTGGTGCTCGGCTCGCAGCCGACCCGGGCCGACCACGCCCACTCGCACGGGCACCACCACGCGGCCCCGACCGTGGCGGCCGGTGACCGCCCGTCCGCCCTCGTCATGGAAGCCAACGTCGACGACCTCGACCCGCGACTGTGGCCGCAGGTGCTGGCCGCGCTGCTGGCCGCCGGGGCCAGCGACGCCTGGCTGACCCCGATCCTGATGAAGAAGGGCCGCCCCGCCCACACCCTGAGTGTCCTCTGTGGCCACGACGTCGAGGCTCGGGTCCGCTCGGCGATCTTCGCCCACACCTCCACGATCGGCCTGCGGGTCAACGAGGTCGGCAAACACGCGCTGGACCGCGAGTACGGCTCGATCGTCCTCGACGGACAGACGATCGGCGTCAAGCTCGCCCGCGACGACGGCCGGATCGTCAACGTGTCGGTGGAGCACGCCGACGTCGAGGCCGCCGCCACCGCGCTCGACCTTCCGGTCAAAGTGGTCCTGGCGCGGGCGAGCGGCCTGGCCGCCGAAAGCTACGGTGCCGCGTGAGCTGGGTACCGCTGTTCGCGGCCTTCGGCCTGATCTTCCTGGCCGAGTTGCCCGACAAGACGATGATGGCCACGCTGGTGCTGTCCAGCCGGTACAAGCCGATCCCGGTGCTGCTGGGCGTCTCGGCGGCCTTCGTGGTGCAGACCGCGATCGCCGTCGCCGCCGGTGGCCTGCTGGGCCTGCTGCCGTCCTGGGTGGTGCTCTCCATTGTGGCCCTGCTGTTCGCGGTGGGCGCCGTGCTGCTGTTCCGCGAGAGTCTCGCTTCCGACGACGATGACGAGACCGGCAACGGTCGCAACGGACTCTCCTTCTGGCCCACGGTGTTCACCAGCTTCGGCGTCCTGTTCGCCGCCGAATGGGGCGACGCCTCGCAGCTGGGCACGGCGGCGCTGTCGGCCCACTACTCGGCTCCGTGGGAGGTGTTCACCGGCGCGGCCCTGGGACTGATCACCGTCGCGGCGCTGGCGGTCGTGCTCGGACGCGTGGTGGTGCGTTACGTCCCGCTCAAGTGGATCCAGCGCGGAGCGGCGATCCTGTTCGGAGTGTTCGCGGTCATCGCGGTCGTGGAACTGATCCGCGGCTTAGGTCACCACTGCCCCGGCATGGTGGGCGGCACGTACGGCACCGGCCGAGCCCGCAACGCCCGGAAGTACCGGTTGACCGGCGGCAAGGCGATCAACGTGACCGCCACGATCGAGGCGATGCCCACGGCGAATCCGCTGCCGATCGCCGAGTCGACCAGCCACATCGGGAAGTGCTCGTTCAGGTCCACGTCGTTGCCGTTGTACCCGTCCGTGCGGGACTGGGCGGCGGCCTGCGCGAAAATGGTCCGGAAGAACAGCACGTACCCGCTGCAACACAGGTGCCAGGCGATCGCGATACCCCCGGCGATCCACACCGCGATCCGGCCGCCGTTGGCACCCCGCAACGCGAACGCGACCCCACCGGCCGCTATCAGGCTGAGCAGCATGCTGACGACCACGATCGCGATCAGGAACCCGTTCCACACGGCCAGCGACTGCTGCGCCTCGCTGTCGGCGGCGGCCTCGGGCGGCAGCATCCCGGTCAGGGTGCTGTAGATCCTGAGCCAGAAATACCCCTCGGCACCGGACGCCACCAACGCGAACACCGCCGCGATGACGCCCGCGTACAGGGCGCCCGGCCTGGCGGGTACCTCGTTTCCTGGAACCGTGAACACGCCGCCAGCCTACTGTGGCCTCAGGCGTCGCGCCGAGTTCTCGCGCTGGCCGCTGTCTGCCTTCCCGCTGTCCCCACGTCCCGCACCAGCCAAGCACGAACATCTCGGCGGGCGTCGACAACGGATCCAAGTTCGCGACCAGATCCGATCGCGCGCCAAACAACGCATGAGCCTCCCACAGCGCGGCCGGAAGCCGCAGGCCAAGCGCCGCCGCGGCTCGCGCCAAGTTCGTCGCCGACGTCGCGTCGGTATCGCTCAACGGTGCGCCCCTAGCGGCCACGAAGTCGCCGATGAAGACCCAAGCTGTGGAGCTGTGCACAAGGGACTGGTGATCTCGCCTTATGCGGTCAACTCACGTCAAGCGGCTATTCAGCGGGGGCTCAGGGACGTTTCCGTGGCACCAGGGAACCGCCGTCCTCGGCGACGCTGACCGTCACCGTGTCGCCGTCGGTGATGTCTCCGGCCAGCAGCTGCCGGGCCAGCGGATCGCCGATGGCGCTTTGGATCAGGCGCCGCAGCGGCCGGGCCCCGTAGACCGGGTCGAAGCCGCGGTCGGCGAGCCAGACGCGGGCGGCGTCGTCGACCTCCAGGTGGAGGCGCCGGTTGGCCAGCCGCTCCGACAGCCGGTGCAGCTGAACGTCGACTATGGACTTCAGTTCGTCGGTGGACAGCGCGTCGAACACGACGATGTCGTCCAGCCGGTTCAGGAACTCGGGTTTGAAGTGGTCGCGGACGTTGGCCAGCACCGCTTCGGAGCGTTCGTGCGGGCTCAGCGTCGGGTCGGCGATCGCCGAGGACCCCAGGTTGGACGTCAGGATCAGGATCGTGTTGCGGAAGTCCACCGTGCGGCCCTGGCCGTCGGTGAGCCGTCCGTCGTCGAGGACCTGGAGCAGGGTGTCGAAGACGCCGGGGTGGGCCTTCTCGACCTCGTCCAGCAGCACGACGGAGTACGGACGGCGGCGCACCGCCTCGGTGAGCTGGCCGCCCTCCTCGTGGCCGACGTAGCCGGGCGGGGCGCCGACCAGCCGGGCCACCGAGTGGCGTTCGGAGTACTCGCTCATGTCGATGCGCACCATGGCGCGCTCGTCGTCGAACAGGAACGAGGCCAGCGCCTTGGCCAGTTCGGTCTTGCCGACACCGGTGGGACCGCAGAACAGGAACGAGCCGGTGG
Organism: Stackebrandtia nassauensis DSM 44728; assembly: GCF_000024545.1. Lineage (GTDB taxonomy): Bacteria > Actinomycetota > Actinomycetes > Mycobacteriales > Micromonosporaceae > Stackebrandtia > Stackebrandtia nassauensis. Next base: position 6,812,312 of record NC_013947.1, on the reverse strand, counting down.
GCCGGTTCTCGTCGGCGATGCCCGCGCGGGCCCGGCGGACCGCGTCGGACACCGCGGCCACCGCGCGGTCCTGGCCGACGACCCGGTGGGTCAGCTCCTCGTCCATGCGCAGCAGTTTGGCGGTCTCGGCCTCCAGCAGCTTGCCCGCCGGGATGCCGGTCCAGGAGGCCACGACCTCGGCGATGTCGTCGCTCTCGACCTCCTCCTTGAGCATGGAGCCGTCGTTCTGCAGCTTGGCCAGCTCGGACTCGGCCTGGATCAGTCGCTGTTCCAGCTGCGGGATCCGGCCGTAGCGCAGTTCGGAGGCCTTGGCCAGGTCCGAGTCGCGCTCGGCCCGCTCGGCCTCGCCGCGCAGCTGCTCCAGCTCCTCCTTGATCTGGGAGATCGCGGTGATGTGCTCCTTCTCCACGCCCCAGCGCTGCGAGATCGCCGACAGCTCCTCGCGTTTGTCGGCCAGTTCGCGGCGCAGTCGTTCCAACCGCTCGGCCGAGGCCTCGTCGGCCTCCTTCTGCAGCGCCATCTCCTCGATCTCGAGCCGTTTGACGGCGCGTTCGATCTCGTCCACTTCGACCGGACGGGAGTCGATCTCCATCCGCAGCCGGGAGGCCGCCTCGTCGATGAGGTCGATGGCCTTGTCGGGCAGGAACCGGTCGGTGATGTAGCGATCGGACAGTGAGGCGGCGGCGACCAGGGCGCCGTCGGTGATGCGGACGCCGTGGTGGACCTCGTAGCGTTCCTTGAGGCCGCGCAGGATCCCGACGGTGTCCGTGGTGGACGGTTCGCCGACGAGCACCGGCTGGAACCGGCGTTCCAGGGCGGCGTCCTTCTCGATGTGCTGCCGGTATTCGTCCAGTGTGGTGGCACCGACCATGCGCAGTTCGCCGCGCGCCAGCATCGGTTTGAGCATGTTGGACGCGTCCATGGAGCCCTCGGACTTGCCCGCGCCGACCATCGTGTGCAGTTCGTCGAGGAAGGTGATGATCTGGCCGTCGGAGGCCTTGATCTCCTCCAGCACCGACTTCAGCCGTTCCTCGAACTGGCCCCGGTACTGGGCTCCGGCGACCATGGCGCCCAGGTCGAGCGACACGACCTTGCGGTCGCGCAGCGACTCGGGGACGTCCCCGGCGATGATGCGCTGCGCCAGGCCCTCGGCGATGGCGGTCTTGCCGACACCGGGTTCGCCGATGAGGACCGGGTTGTTCTTGGTGCGGCGCGACAGGACCTGGATGACCCGGCGGATCTCGGTGTCGCGGCCGATGACCGGGTCGACCTTGCCCTCCTTGGCGGCGGCGGTCAGGTCGATCCCGTACTTCTCCAGCGCCTTGAAGCTGCCCTCCGGGTCGGAGCTGGTGATCTTGCGATCGCCGCCCCGGATCGCCGGGAACGCCTCGATGAGGTTCTTCTCGGTGGCCCCGGCCTCGGCCAGGGCGTCGCCGCACGGCCCACCCACCCGGGCCAGCCCGGCCAGCAGGTGTTCGGTCGAGACGTACTCGTCGCCACCGGCGTCGGCGATGCGGTCGGCGGAGTTGATCGCGTTGAGCAGTTCCCGCGACATCGAGGGTTCACCGACGGACGAGCCGCGGGCGCTGGGCAGCGCGCGCAGTCCGGCTTCGACGGCGGTGGTCAGGGCGCCCGGGTCGGCGCCCACGGCGCGCAGCAGTCCGGGAGCGGTCGATCCGTCGACGGCCAGCAGTGCCGACAGCAGATGCCAGGACTCGACGGTGGCGTGCCCGGACTCGGCGGCGCTGGTCGCGGCGGTGGAGATGACCTCCCGGCTCTTGGTCGTCAAGCGGTCGACGTTCAACAGTTTTCCTCCCCTTGTGAGACGGCACCCGACAAAAGTTGAGTCTAATACGCTCAAGTCTCTCGCGCCAGTGATGTTGGCCCGGGTCGCGAAACGGCGGGTATAGGGTTTGGGCCATGTCCAAACCCCGCACGGCTCTCGTGACCGGAGCCGGTCGCGGAATCGGGCGCGTGGTGGCGCAGCGGCTGTCGAGTGCCGGGTACCGGGTGGTCCTGACCGCCCGCAGCCGGGACCAGCTGGAGGCCACCGCGAGCGAATGCCCGGAGCAGACCCTCGTCGTCCCCGCCGACCTGACCGCCGACGGCGCGGTCGACGGGCTGTTCGCCGAGGCCGAGTCCGGCTTCGGTCCCGTCGACGTGCTGGTCCTCAACGCGGGCGCGGGCTCCTCGGCGCCGCTGCCGCGCGTCACCGACACCGACTGGCAGCAGCAGCTCGACCTCAACCTCACCGCCCCGTTCAGGTGCCTGCGCCGCGCGGTGCCGACGATGCGGCAGCGCAGCTGGGGCCGGGTGGTGGCCGTGGCCTCGGTGGCCAGCAAACGCGGTGAACCGTATATCGCCGCCTACACCGCCGCCAAGCACGGCCTGCTGGGCCTGGTGCGCTCGGCCGCCGCCGAACTGGCGGGCACCGGCGTCACCGTCAACGCGGTGTGTCCCGGCTATGTGGACACTCCGATGACCGAGGCTTCGGTGGCCAACATCGCGGCCCGGACCGGCACCGACGCGGCCGAGGCCCGGGAACTGCTGGAGCGCAAGCAACCCATCGGGCGGCTGATAGCTCCCGAAGAGGTGGCCGATGCCATCATGTTGTGCGTCAACAGTTCCGGAATCACCGGTCAGGGAATCAACGTCGACGGCGGGGCGATCCAGTCATGAGCCACTACCTCAATCCCTCACAGCTGGCGAAACCCTCGGGTTTCTCGCACGCCGTGATCGCGCCGCGCGGGCGCACCGTCTACCTGGCCGGGCAGACGGCCATGGACGCCGAGGGCAATATCGTCGGCGGCGGCGCCGAACCCGACATCGTGTCGCAGTTCGCGCGCTGTCTTTCCAATGTGCTCACCGCGTTGGGCGCCGCCGGGGGTCGCTCGGAGCACCTGGTCTCGGTGCGTATCTATATTGTGGACGTTCCGGAGTACAAAGCCCGGGCGCGCGAGATCGGCGCGGTGTGGCGGCAGCTGGCGGGCACCCGTTACCCGGCGATGGCCGGAATCGGGGTGGCCCGGCTGTGGGACGACGACGCGCTGGTCGAGATCGAGGGCGTCGCGGTCATCCCGGAGTTATCGACGCCGGACGGGGGTGAAGTCGATGACGACCCAGCCGCGCGAGGCGAGCTTGCTGCGCTCCCTTGGCGACAGTGGGGTCGCGCCCCGGTTGGCCGCGTAACCCAGGCAGTGCGCCCAGGTCGGGTTGTCCGGGTTGATGGCACTGGCCTCGTGTCCCTCGACGCAGGCGGGGATGTCGCCGACGAAGTCATGTGGACAGACATCGGTGATCGTGACGTCAATGCTCCGCCGGTGTCGCCGCGCCCGGGCCTGGACGTTGAACGTGAGCACATCGCCGGACCGCAACCGCGCGACGTCGGGGTACCGGTACAGCGGGACGATCGCGGTCGTCTTGGTGCCCGCCGAGATGGCGCGGGCGGAGGAATGACCAATACTCAATTCCGGTGTCCGCACCGGTTTCCGGGATTCCTTCCCGGGCTTGGGTTGCGCCACCTCAGCGGGGATATCAGCCGGGGTGGCGGGGTGGAACAATGCATTGATGCTCATAGACACCTGATTGTAAGCACTATCCGGTGATCTTGTGCTGCCAGCTCGGTGGGGAATCGGCGCGGGTCGTCACCCGAGACTCCATCGTGGCTCGCCGGTCACACGCCCAGCAACCGCCGGGCGTGTGCGGCCGCGGCGGGGGCCAGATCCGCCTCCAGTTCACCGAAGAGGGTGACGGCGTCGTGCCCGGGCCAGTCGGCGGGCAGCAGCTCGCGCGGCAGTCCCGGGTCCAGGAACGGAAGTTTCCGCCAGTCGGTCACCGCCCGGATCCACGCGGGCAGCGCCTGATCCGCGCCCGGGTCACCGCGAAGGGCGTCGATGAACTCCCGGTACATCGCCTCCAGCCGGGGCAGGTCCCACCACTGCCGGGCGGCCTCGGCGACCGGTGCGTCTCCACAGTAGTCACTGCGGAACAGGTTGACGTACCCGGCGAGGTCGTTCGCGGCCAGCATCGCCCGGGCGGCGTCCATGGTGTGCGCGGGCGCGATCCACACCCCCGGCGCCGCCTGCCCGAAACCCAGCCAGGTGAGTTTGCCGCGCAGCACGTGCCGCTTGGCGCGCATGGTCTCGGGAACCGAGAACACGCACAGCACCCAGCCGTCGGACAGTTCGGCCCGGGGCGGGTGGAAGATGCGCGCGTCGCCCTCGGCGAGCAGCCGACGTCCGGATCCGGTCAGCGCGTAACCGGCGGCGCCATCGACTTTGGACGGTTCGAGCATGCCCCGGCGTTTGAGGCGCGACACCGCGGCCCGGACCGCCTGGGTGTCGACCGACAGGGTCGCGAGCACCCTCACCAGCCCGGACACCGGCAGGGTTCCGCCGGCCTCCCGGGCGTAGAGGCCGAAAACGGTGACGATCAGCGAACGCGGACTACTGGCCACCGCAGAACGGTACCCTTTCTAAAGATGTCGAAGTGTTGACGCCCGTCACAATTGCGGAATAGTGTCGTTAGCTGACAACTACCCGTACTCCCCGAGAGGTGCACGTCGATGGCGACCCCACCCGTGCTCAGTCCGTCGTCCCATGTCGATACGTTCACGCGCGACAACCTGCCGCCGACCGAGCTTTGGCCGGAGTTCCGCTTCGACCTGCCTGAACTGCGATATCCGGAGCGTCTCAACTGTGCCCGGGCGTTGCTGGACGACACGATCGCGCGCATGGGGGCCGACCGGCCGTGCCTGCTGACCGACTCCTCGCAGTGGACATACGGGGAGTTGCAGAGTCTGGTGGCGCGGCTGTCGCACGTGCTCGTCGACGACTACGGGATCGTGCCGGGCAACCGGGTCCTGTTGCGCGGCCCCAACAATCCGATGACGGTGGCGTGCTGGTTCGCGGTGCTGCGGGTGGGCGGCGTCGTCGTGACCACGATGCCGCTGCTGAAGGAGTCCGAACTGCGGGTGGTCGGCGACATCGCCAGCATCGACCTGAGCCTGTGCGACGAGCGCTTTGTGGACGATCTTCGCGCCTCGGACATCTCCCGGGTGCTCACCTTCGCGGACTTCGCCGACCGCGCCAACACCAAACCGGACAGCTTCGCCTGCGTCGACACCGCAGCCGACGACGTGGCGCTGCTGGCCTTCACCAGCGGCACCACCGGCCGTCCGAAGGCCACCATGCACTTCCACCGGGACGTGATGGCCAACGCCGACACCTTCTCCCGGCACGTCCTCAAGCCGACCGCCGACGACGTCTTCGCGTGCTCGCCGCCGCTGGGCTTCACCTTCGGGCTCGGCATGGAGGTGGTGTTCCCGTTGCAGGTGGGCGCCTCGTCCCTGTTGCTGGAGAAGGGAACCCCGGACCTGCTGCTGCCCGCTCTCGAACGGCACAAGGCCACGGTGATGGCCACCGCCCCGACCGCGTACCGCGCCATGCTCAACGAACTGTCCAACAACAAACTGGACCTGAGCAGCCTGCGCCGCTGCGTCTCGGCGGGTGAGCCGCTGCCCAAGCCGACCTGGGAGGACTGGAAGGACGTCACCGGCTGCGATCTCATCGACGGCATCGGCGCCACCGAGATGCTGCACATCTTCATCTCCGCCGCCGACGGCGACATCCGGCCCGGTTCCACCGGCCGGGTCGTGCCCGGCTACCAGGCGACCATCATGGACGATGACGGCAAGGAGCTGCCGCCCGGTGAACTGGGACGGCTGGCCGTCAAGGGCCCCACGGGTTGTCGCTACCTTGCCGACGAACGGCAGCAGGACTACGTCCAGAACGGCTGGAACTTCACCGGCGACACCTACACCCGCGACGAGGACGGCTACTTCTGGTACCACTCCCGCAGCGACGACATGATCATCTCGGCGGGCTTCAACATCTCCGGCACCGAGGTGGAGTGGGCCCTGTTGAGCCACAACGACATCGCCGAGTGCGTCGTGGTCGGCGTGCCCGACCCGGACCGCACCATGACCGTCAAGGCCTACGTGGTGCCCCGGCCGGGCGCCGACCTGGACGCCGACGCCGTCATCGCGCACTGCCGCGACCGGATCGCCAGCTACAAGCGGCCACGAACCGTGGAGTTCGTGACCGCTCTGCCGCGCACCTCCACCGGGAAGGTGCAGCGCTACCTGTTGCGCTGACGGTTGCTGTCCACAACCGCTTGTCTGGTTAAGCGTGGGTTCAGCCGAATCCGGCTACCGTCAGAAGTGGGGAGGAGGATGGTGGCCCCGCCGACGGGCGCCGGGCGCCAGCAGCGCGAACGCCAGCGCGAGCATCGCCGCCAGTGTCCAGGCCAGGGCCGCGAAGCCGTGCGGTGCGACCACCGCCGCGACCATCGGACCCACCGTGGCGCCGACGTAGAAGATGAACATCGCCACCGACGAGGCGGCGGCCCGATGGTCGCCGCCAAGGTCACCGGCGGTCTGCAACGAGGCCGGTCCGACGATGCCCAGGCCACCCACCAGGAAGGCCAACAGGATCGCGACCGGCACGACGTGCGAACCCACCACGGCGGTGGCGACCATGGCGGCGGCGGCCAACCCGATGCCGAGCATGATCTGGCTGCGTCGCGCCAGTCGTCCCAGCGGCGCGGCCAGCAGCGGCAGCGCGAACATGATCGGCAGCGCGCTGGCCCGCAGGCCCAGCAGTTCGCCGTTGCCGTGCACCAGGCCGGTCAGTTCGATGCCGGTGTAGACGGCCACCATGACGCCCATCGCCAGCGAACCGGCGCCCAGCACCGGCCAGATGGCACGGGTGCGCAGCACCGCCGGGATGGCCGCGTAGCTGTGGCGCACTGAGATTCCGGTGGCGGGCGCGTCGTCGAGCATGACCCAGCGCAGCGCCAGGGCCAGCAGCCCGAACAGCACCGCCGAACCGATGAACACCACCCGCCAGTCGAAGCTGGCGACCACCAGCTGCGAGGCGACCTGGGCCAGCACGGTCGAGGCCAGGAACGAGGTCGCCACCGAGGTGATCACGACGTGGCGTTGCCGGGGCGCGAACCGGGTGCCGATATAGGCCATGATCGCCGGGGGTATCGAGCCGATGGCGAGCCCCTGCAGGACCCGCAGTCCGACGGCCAGCGGCATCGAGAACGCCAAACCGGTCAACAGTGTGACCACCCCGGCGGCGGCCATGCCGGTGACGATCACCCGGCGGTGGCCGAAGCGGTCGGACAGCGGCCCGAACAGGATGAAGCCGCCCGCGTACCCGAAGGCGAAGGCGCTGACGATCCAGGTCATGGCGCTGGCCGGGACCTGCCAGGAGGCTTCCATGGCGTTGAACAGCGGAATCGCGGTGTACATCTGGCCGGTGGCCAGCAGGGCGGTGAGGACGAAGACGGGGATGGTCCGGGCCAGCGGCGCGTGCCGGGTCTCGGCGCGCGCCGTCGCGGGGGTCATCGCGGCGGACGGAAGGGTCGTGGTTGAGGCCATGACGGCGACCGTATGCCGCTGCGGCTGAAATTGCAAACTAAATAGTTGGTTGGTTCTCGTGGTATCCTTCACACCATGAAACGCGGAGAAGCCACCCGGCAGGCGCTGCTGCGTGCCGCCCGGGACGAGTTCGCCGAATACGGGCTCGCCGGGGCACGCGTCGACCGGGTCGCCGAACAGGCGGGCGTCAACAAGGAGCGCATCTACAGCCTGTTCGGCAGCAAGGACAAGCTCTTCGACGCCATCCTCATCGACACGATGCAGGAGTTCACCGAACTGGTCGACCCGCTGGACACCGAGATCGAACTGGGCGACTACGTCAGCAGGCTCTACGAGTTCCACCGCCACCACCCGCAACTGCAACGGCTGCTGCTGTGGGAGGCGCTGCACCGCGGCGACGACGCGCACGACATCGACGGCTGGCGAAACGCCCACTACCGCAAGAAGATCGTGGCCGCGATGGCCAGGTTCGGCGCCGACGAGAAACAGGCCGGGCTGCTGCTGATGGCGCTGGCCAGCCTCGTGAACTGGCCCAACGCCCTGCCCCAGGTCAACCGGCTGCTGCTGGGCGAGTCCGCCGGCGACCGCGACGCGATCCGCCGGTTCCTGGTGTCCTTCGTGCGCGCGGCGGTCCGGGGCCACGAATCCGAGGCCGAATCGGTCAAAGCCTTGACCACTGACGTGGAACAGGCCGCCGCCCGGCTACGCCGAGCCCAGGCCGAGACCGACCGGGCCCGCGCCGAACTCGCCCACGCCCTGCGCGCCGCCAACACCGACGGCGAGAGCGCCAACCAGCTGGCCAAACGGGTCGCGGGCACCCTGTCGCGTCCGGTGGTGTTGAAACTGCTGGCCGAGGAACCCGCGGCCTAGAACTCCCACCACAGGAACCGGCGCACCCGCCGGATCCGCAGCGAGGACGAGTGCAGTTCGCCGTGCACGTGGAACCGCACCGCCGCCTCGTCCCCCGGGTTCTGGGCCCGGTTCGCGAAACTCGAGTACTTCGTGTCCACCCGGCCGTCCGCCCAGGCGTTGCGGGGCAGGACCAGGACGATGCTGGACGCCTTGGCGGCCAGCACGATCTCCACCTCCCGATGCCCGAGCGCGGCGTGCGCGAAGTTCAACAGCACCGACGAACCCTTGGGCCGCAAGGTGATCCGCCGGGGCACCAGCCACCGGCCGGTGCGCCGCAACGCCGAACCGGTCGGCGAGATGTCGTCCAGGTCGCTGGCCCCGACCGGGGTCGTCACGTCCCCGGCCACGGGTAGGTCGGACAGCAGCGGCTTCAGCTCGCCGTAGGTCTTGGCCTCGTACACCGCGTCCACCCGCTCGGTGAACTCGTCGAGGGTGAGGCGTCCCTCGGAGGTGCAGTTCTGCAGGTGCTCGATCGTGCGCTCCCGATCGGCGTTGGAGATGCGCAACTCGGCGCGTTCCAGGTCTCCACTCATCCGTCAAGTATTTACCGTGATGCATGTTGACGCCACAGTGCCCTTGCCAGGACGGCAATGGTTCCGGGGCAGCTCGCCGTTCCCGCATCCCGCGCGGGCGGATTCGGTACGGTCGAGTCGCCCGGCGTCTTTTGGGGGACGACATGAAGCGACTCACGACCGTACCGCTGTTGGCGTTCGTTGCCGCAGTGGTCATCGCGGCACCGGCCCACGCGGGGGCGCCGGTGGTCGACACCGAAGCCCCGCCGCCGTTCTTCGACTGTCCCCAACCCCACGGTCTGTTCCTGCACGACGACCCGGGCAAGTTCTGGCACTGCTCCAACGGGTTTCCGTATGAGCAGCAGTGTCCGGCCAATCTGTACTTCAACGACAGACTGAAGCAGTGCGACTGGCCCGTCAACGCCAGGAACCCGAACGCGTTCGGTGCCGACTAGTGGTCGCCCAGTCCCGCTTCGGTGATCCGCTGTCGCAACGGCCGCCGCCGTAGCGCGGCGTCCACCCGGGCCAGCAGTTCGGACAGCGGCATCGGCAGTTCGGCGTCCAGTTCGCGGATGGCCGCGGTGGTGGCGTTCCACTCGGACTCGATGAGCGGCAGCAGATCCGTCGCGCGAGGTGTCAGTTCGACGATCCGCTGCCGGGCATCGGTTCCGGACGACAGCCGCACGAACTCGGCGCGCCGCATCGCCGCCACGGTCTGGCTGGCCGCCGAGTGCGTGACACCCACGCGCTGGGCCAATGCGCGAATCGACATCGGACCGTGGGCCACCAGGGCCCGCACCAGTGGCGAGAACCGGGGCCGGTAGTCGGCGAGGCCGCGCTCGCGGTAGACGGTGGCGACATCGGCGTCGATCTGCTCCAGCACGTGTCGAAGCAGGGTTCCCAGTGCGTCGGGTTCGGGCGGACCGGTCATGGCTGAAAATATAACAGTGCTGTTAGAGTTCGAGCATGACCGACCGCCATCCCGCCACCGAACCGCACGACTCCGGCATGCTCGACGTCGGCGACGGCCACCGCGTCCGCTGGGAGGTCAGCGGAAACCCCGACGGCAAACCCGCCGTGGTGCTGCACGGCGGCCCCGGTTCCGGTGCCGGGCCGTTCTGGCGCGGCTTCTTCGACCCGGCCCGCTACCGCATCGTCGCGTTCGACCAGCGCGGCACCGGCGGCAGCACCCCGCACGCCTGTGAGCCCGACGTCGACCTGAGCACCAACACCACCCATCACCTGCTGCGCGACATCGAAACCCTGCGCGAGCACCTGGCCGTGGACCGCTGGCTGGTGCTCGGCGCGTCCTGGGGCGCCACCCTGGGACTGGCCTACGCGCAACGCCACCCCGAACGGGTCAGCGAGATGGTGCTGTTCAGCGTCACCAACACCAGCCGCCGCGAGGTCGCGTGGGTCACCCGCGACATGGGCCGTGTCCTGCCCGAGGAATGGACGACGTTTCGCGACGTCGTCCCGGCCGCCGAACGCGACGGCGACCTCAGCGTCGCCTACAGCCGACTGCTGCACGACCCCGACCCCGAGGTGCGGGACCGGGCCGCACGCGCCTGGTGCACCTGGGAGGACCAGCACGTCGGCATCGGCACCGGCGACTTCTCCGCCGACCCCCGGTTCGAGGACCCGGCGTTTCGGCTGGGCTTCGCGCGACTGGTCACCCACTACTGGTCACACGCCGCGTGGCTGCCCGACGGGCAACTGATGCGCGACGCCGAGCGGCTGGCCGGGATCCCCGGCGTCCTGGTCCACGGAAAGCTCGACATCTCCGGTCCGGCCGACATCGCCTGGGAACTGGCACGGCGCTGGCCCGACGCCGAACTGATCCTCGTCGACCGGGCCGGACACGGCTCGGCCCGAGGGGTCGGCGCGCATGTCGTGGCCGCGACCGACCGGTTCGCGGACCGGTTAGCCGAGGTCCTCGCGCACGATCGGGCAGGACATGCAGCGGGGGCCGCCGCGGCCCGAACCGAGTTCGGAACCGGCGATCTCGATGACCTCGATGCCGGCCTGCGACAGGCGGCGGTTGGTCTCGGTGTTGCGCTCGTACGCGACGCACAGCCGGGGCGCGATGGCGAGGGTGTTGTTGCCGTCGTCCCACTGTTCGCGTTCGGCCGTGACCGGGTCCAGGCCGGTGTCGATGAGCCGGACGGCGTCGATGCCCATCGCCTTGGCCGCCGCCGACAGGAACGGGGACGGGCCCGCGACCACCGGCTGGCCGTCCTGGCTGGTGACGGTGTAGGCCACCAGGGTGTCGGCGACCTTCGGGTACATGACCATCGCGTCGACGTCGACCATCGTGCACACCGTGTCCAGGTGCATGGTGGCGCGTTCCTGGGCGATCGGGACCGCCAGCAGCGTGTGGGCAAGGCCGGCGTCGAAGATGCGGCGGGCCAGCCGCTCGGCGCCCGACGGGGTGGTGCGTTCGCCGACGCCCACGGCCACCACGCCCGGGGCCAGCAGCAGCACGTCGCCGCCCTCGACGTGTTCCAGCGAGGGCTCGTAGACCTTGCGGGTGCCCGCGAAGCGGGGGTGGTGGGTGTAGATCAGGTCGGTCAGCGTGGTCTCGCGGCGACGCGCGTCCATGGCCAGCGAGGTCACCGCGACCCGGTCGCCGATCCAGACCGAGGAGTCCCGGGTGAACAGCAGGTTCGGCAGCGGGTCGATGACGAAGTCGTGCTGGTCGAGCATGGTGTAGACCAGCCCGTCGCCGCCCCGCAGCTCCTCGTGCGACAGCCCGGCGATCAGCGTGGTCGCCAGTTGCTCGGCGTCGAGGTCGTCGAGATGGGTGTGCGCGGCGGCCCGCAGCGAGTCGCCCAGCCGCCGGTCGTCCAGCACCGAGTCCACCGCCGACTTGCGCGCGTGCGGCACCGCGAGCGTCTCGCGCAGCAGCTCACCGACGTACAGGACCTCCACGCCGTGGGTGCGCAAGGCCTCAGCGAAGGCGTCGTGCTCTTCTTGCGCCCTGTCGACCCACGGGATACCGTCAAACAGCAATGAGTCGTTGTTTCGTGGAGTCAGTCGCTTGAGCTCGGGCCCGGGGCGATGCAAAAGCACTGTTCGCAGCCGCCCCACCTCGCTGCTCACCTGGTGAGTGATCTCCGTGTCCGCCATAGCTCCCGAGCTTAGGCGCAGCCGCGACGGCCCTTGAAAGGAGCATGACGGCAATGCCGCACATCGAACTCGAGCTGTCACCGCGCAACACCGACAGCACCCCGACCGCGTTCGCCGAATGGGTCGCGCCGATCCGCTCGTCGGCGGACGCGTGCCTGCTGCTGGCCGCCGACGGCACCATCTCGGCGACCTCCCCGGCCTGCCGCGCGCTCCTGGGCCTGCCCGAGGGTATCGACCACCACGGTCGCACCATCTTGGACGGAACTGTCTCGCTGGTGAACTTCACCGCCAGCGGCGGCGCCCTCCCGCAGTGGGAGGCCGAACGCATTCCGCCGATCCAGGCGCTGCACACCGGTTCCCTGGCCCGTGGCCTGTTGCGGGTCAGCGCGGGCGGAATCGCCCGCACCCTCGACGCCATCTCCACTCCGCTGCACGGTGACGCCGAGGTCGCGGGCTCGCTTACGTTCTTCCGAAGGTGCTGAGGTACGAAGCACCGTAGGAAGCTTGAGCACAGCCGTCGCTGCTGACCGTCAGCCGTCCAGGAACCGCAGCAGTTCCTCGGTGACGAACTCGGGGTTCTCCTCGACGAGCCAGTGCCCGGCCTTGGGCACGTCCACCGCGCGTTCGATATCGGTCATACGCGGGTCCACTGTGGCTCGGATCGCGTCGAGCTGTCCCTCGGCGGTCAACAGCAGCGTCGGCACACTCGTCGGCTTCGCCGCGATGGTGTCGCGGACGTCCTTGTCGAGGGCGCGGTACAGCTCGAAACCACCCGCCAGGACCTTCGGCCGGCTGTAGGTCCGTGCGAACTCGTCGATCTCGGCCTCGGAGAACGGGGACTCCGCGGCGGTGCCACCGTAAGCCGGGCCGCCGTAGGCGACCTGCGGGTAGAACAGCGCCAGGTACTCGCGGACGTCGTCGGTCACGACCGCCTCGGGAACCTCGCGCTGCGAGTGGAAGGCGATGTGCCAGCTCAGTGAGCGGTACGTCGCCGCGTCGATCGCGGGACCGGGCAGCGGCAGGTCGAAGTAGCCGAGCCGTTCGGTGTCGTCGGGAAACTGGCTCGCGTACTGGAACGCCACCGCCGCACCGAAGTCGTGCCCGACGATGCGGGCGTCCCGCAGGCCGAGCCGTTCGGCGACCAGCTTGTGCGTGTACCGCGCCAGCGTGGCCTTGTCGTAGCCGGACGGGGAACCGACGCTGTCACCCAGTCCGGGAAGGTCGATCGCATAGACGGTGTGGTGCTTGGCGAGTTCGGGCATGATCGGCCACCAGCTGTACCAGGTCTGGGGCCAGCCGTGGATCAGCACGACGGGCGTGCCCTTGCCGCCCTTGACGTAGTGCATGCGGACGTCGTCGACCTTGGCGAACTTGTGGCGGAAGGTCTTGGCGAAGGCCGGATCGTCCTGGGTGGCTTGGGTATGGGAGGGCTCATCGGCGACGCTCGGCGTTGAGCCGACGGCGGTGCTGATCGCGAGCACGAGGACGATTAGAAGGGCCGCGATCGACCGCGTGGAGCGGCGTCGTGGTGATTGTCGGATGGCGGTGATCATGCGCCCAGGTTTATCGGGTCGCGGGCGAAGTGGCACGAAATCTTGCGGTTCCGGCAAGTTGCCGAACAAATCCACTGGTCGCCACTGTGGAAGCACTATGCTCGCCCCCGTCGAGGGGGAGACAGTGACGATCAAGCTCAAGGGGCTGGGCCAGGTCGCGGTGGCGGTAGGAGTCATCGGCGTCGTGTCGAGCATGTTGTTGGTACCGATGTCGGCGGCGGCAGAGACCCGAAGCGCGTCAAGTGCTCTGGCCGAACTGGACGTCACCGCGATTCCCGCCGTCGGGGTGGACGCGTTCAGTGGTTCGTACGGCACGGCGGGGACACCGGACCTGTCCAAGTCAGCAGACTCTGTGGACGGTGACTTCAGTGACCCGGACGGGGTGCTGGATCACATGGCTGTCAACGGAACCCAGGTGTCGGCAACCTCCTGGGAATCGACGACCGGACAGCTGACGGCCCGCACCAACGCGACCGGTTTCGAGGTCAACTACAACGGCGTGGACGACTTCATGACGTCCGGTTCGATCGACTCCTACGCGCGTTGCCTCAACAACGGCGGCGCGCTGGCGTACGCGCGCGGTGACGGTTCACTGGCCTATGTGCTGGGTAAGCCGGTGTCGGCTGGCGCGAACACGATCGAGGCGACCGGCGCGCAGCTGAACATGTCCGCTGTGGACACCGCGACGCTGACCGTGACGGTGAAGCGGGTGGAGAACGCGGTCAACACGCCCACTGAGGTCAGTGCCGAGGCGTTCTTCGAGATCATCGTGGAGGGGCAGTTGCGGGACTCGGCGGGTGATGTCATCTATGACGGGCCGATGTTGACGCTGATCGAGGGGCACGTCAAGGTGACGTGCAAGCCGCAGCAGGAGCCGACGCCGAGCAGCTCCAGCGCGACGTCGTCGAGCTCCAGCTCCAGCGCGACCTCGTCGAGTTCGAGCTCGAACTCCAGCTCCAGCTCCAGCTCCAGCTCCAGCTCCAGCCCTAGCACGTCGAGCTCCTCCAGCTCGACGTCTACTTCAGAGAGTCCATCCTCGACGTCCGAAAGTCCGTCGCCGAGCTCGTCCAGTGCTTCGCCGTCGTCCACGACAGGCAGCCCCAGCACGTCGGGGTCGCCGAGCTCGTCAGGCTCCACATCCGCGAGCTCGTCCGCGTCGGACGACACCACCGAGCCGGTCGCGCCCACGACCGCCGCCGCGGACGACGGTCGTGGAACGCTTTCGGTGACTGGGAACTCGGTCCTGGGTGTCCTCGTCGCCGGACTGTCAGCGGTCGCGCTCGGAGCGTTCCTGCTGATCGTCGCGAAACGCCGCTCCGCCTAGGGGTTCACCGCTCGGCGGTGTGCTCCTGCGAGGGGCCCGGCTGGTCGGTCGCGCGCGGCGGCGTCGGTTCGTTGACGTGCGACCAGTCCTGGCTCTGCGTCCGGCCCGAAGGCTGCGCCGCCGAGGGCGCCGCCGACTGCGGCGGCGAGCCGGACGGCATCGGCGTGATGACCGTCGCCAGCGACCAGATGACGAAGATGTCCAGCGCGATCACCACCATCGACCACAGTGGGTAGTACGGCAGGAAGAAGAAGTTGTCGACCGCCGACAGCACCGCCATCACGATGCCCAGCGCCCTGGCCCACGGGGCGGCCGAGTACAGGAAGACACCGGTCACGATCATGAGCACGCCCAGGATCAGGTGGATCCAGCCCCAACCGGTGACGTCGATGTCGTAGGTGTAGTTGGTGCCGTTGACGAAGATCTCGTCCTGGGCCAGTGCCGAGATGCCCATGATCACCTGGAACAACCCGATGATCATGATCGCGGTGGCGGCGAAAACGGTGCCGCCCACCGCCCAGGCCTGTTGGGTACTCCGGTTGCTCATGGCGCGTCCTCCCGTAGGTCGTCCGGGAGGAATGACCACATCAGACTAACAGTCGCCGGGACGGCGGGACGGGTTCTCGCGGATCCCAGTTCGCCAGCGCCCAGATCACCCCGATGCCAAGCGCCACACACAGGATCGCCCACAGCGGGTAGTACGGGATGAAGGCGAAGTTGAGCAGCGCGATCACCATCGCCACGAACATGCCCACCACCCGCGCCCACATCCGGCCGGTCAGGACGAAACCGCCCGCGATCGCGACGACCACGCCGCTGACCAGGTGCGCCCACCCCCACCGCGACAGGTCGACGGCGGCGAAGTAACCGGTCGGCGAGGTGAAGATCCCGTCGCCGGAGATCGCCGCGACACCGGTCACGACCTGCCAGAACCCCAGCACCATCATCATCACGGCCGCCAGGACCGAACCGGTCGCCGCCAGCGCCCGCCGGGTGCTCATCGTCGTCATCGCACAACCCCATTCCCTCGTGGTGCCGTGTTCACGGCTCGATGATGTTGAACCGCGGATCGCCCGGATCCAGGACGCCCAGCAGCTGTTCCAGGACGGTCCGGTCGCCGTCGAGCCGCATCCCCGCCGCCGCGGCGGCCTGCGGGTCTCCCAGGGCCAGCGCGGCCAGGGCGGCGTGCGGCACCGTCACCGTCAGGTCGGTCTTGCCGTCGCCGTCACGCACGTAGCTGAATACCCCGTTGCGCAGGGTGGTGCGGTAGGCGAGGTCGTGGTCGGGGAACGTCCACGCGATGGCCAGTTCCAGGTCCCAGGCCTTGGGGCCGTCGACCTGCACCGCCAGGGCGTCGAAGAACATCGACGGCGGCAGTTCGGCGAGGATGTCCCCTGTGGCCGTCGCGGTCGGGGTGCCGAAGTTGCCGTTCCGCAGCTCGGTCGCTCCCGACAGGTAGACGTTGCGCCAGGTGCCGTTCTCGGCACCGAAACCCAGCCGCTCCAACACGTCGGCCAGCAGCGCGCGGGCCCCGGAGTGTCCGGGCTCGGCGAACAGGACGTGGTCGAGCACCTGGGCGGCCCAGCGCAGGTCGCCGTCGTCGGCGCACTGCTTCGCCTTGGCGACCACGGTGTCGGCGCCGCCCATGAAGTCGAGGTAGCGACGGCCCACCTCGGCGGGCGGATGCTGCCACAGCCGGGCCGGATTGCCGTCGTACCAACCCATGTAGCGCTGGTAGACGGCCTTGACGTTGTGGCTGACCGAACCGTAGTAGCCGTGGGTGTGCCAGGCGTTCTGAATCGCGGGCGGCAGTTCGATCAGCTCGGCGATCTCGGTACCGGTGTAGCCCTTGTTGAGCAGCCGGACGGTCTGGTCGTGCTGGTAGGCGTACAGGTCGCGTTGCAGGCTGAGGAACTCCACCACGTTGTCGGCACCCCAGGTGGGCCAGTGGTGGGACGCGAACACCAGGTCGGCCTGGTCGGCGAAGATGTCGATGGCCTCGGTGAGGTACCGGGCCCACGCGTGCGGGTCACGCACCTGCGCGCCGCGCAGCGTCAGCAGGTTGTGCAGCGTGTGGGTGGCGTTCTCGGCCATGCACAGCGCCCGCCGCCCGGGGAACAGGATGTGCATCTCGGCGGGTGCCTCGGTGCCGGGCGCCATCTGGAAGACCATCCGGACGCCGTCGACGGTCAGTTCCTGGCCGGTGGTGGTGATGTCGACCGTCGGCGCGATCAGACTGACCGTGCCCGTGGAGGTGGTCTGGCCCAGCCCCGCGCCGACGCCGCCCTTGACGCCGCGCGGCAGTGCCGCGCCGTACATGTAACCGGCGCGCCGGGCCATCGCGGTCCCGGCGAACACGTTCTCGGAGATCGCGTGGTCGAGGAAGCCCTCCGGCGCGATCACCGGGACACCGGCGTCGACGTCGGCCTGCGAGACGACGCCCTTGACGCCGCCGAAGTGGTCGGCGTGGCTGTGGGTGTACATGACGGCGGTGACCGGCCGCTCGCCGCGGTGGGCGCGGTACAGCCGGATCGCCTCCCGGGCGGTCTCGACCGACAGCAGCGGGTCGATGATGAGCACTCCCGTGTCGCCCTCGATGAACGAGATGTTCGACAGGTCCAGGCCCCGCACCTGGTAGATGCCGTCGGTGACCTCGTACAGGCCCTGCTTGGCCACCAGCCGCGACTGCCGCCACAGACTCGGGTGGACGGTGTCGGCGGCCTCGGCGGTCAGGAACGCGGTGTAGGAGTCGTTGTCCCACACGACTTCGCCGACGTCGTTCCGGATGACCGTCGAGTCGAGCTCGGCGATCAGACCCCGGTCGGCGTCGGCGAAGTCCTGTTTGTCTTCACATGGATATGGCGTCTCGTCGTTCATCCGCTGGCCCCTCCCCGTGAGGCCCGGGCCAACCCGGTCCGGACCCGCGCTTCAGCGTAGGGGGAACCGGGACCCGATTACCGGGAAACGGGACCAACCGAGGTGTCAGGCGAAGACCGAGTCCAGGCGGTCGGCGACCCGCTCGGAGTCGACTCCGGCGCCGCCCGCGATGATCGCGGCGGCATCGGCTTCGGCCTGGGCGGCCTCGCGGTCACCGGCGGCGGCGTACGCGGCGGCCAGCCAGCCGCGGTACAGCGCGACCTCGCGGGCGTGGTCGGCCGGGTAGCTCGCGATCGCGTCGCGCAGCAGCGGGACGGCGCGGTCGGGTTTGCCCAGCAGCAGCATGCAGCGACCGGCCATGACCGCGACCTCGGCGGCGTCGAGCCAGTACACCCACGCCGGTTCGGGGATGTCGGGGCTGGCGGCGGCCAGCAGCGCGTCGGCGTCGGCCAGCGCCATGTGGCAGGCATACGAGTCCGACGCGACGGCGGCGGCGTAGGCATGGCGTTCCGCCAGCAGGCAGGCCACCAGAGGTGAGGACAGTTCACCGCGGCGACGCGCGGCTTCGGCCACGAAGAGACCGTCGACGGCGTCGCCGTTCCCGGTGAACATGTATGCCAGACAGGACCACAGCTGCGCGGCGGTGACCGGGTCGCCCGCTTCGTTCGCGGCGCGGATTCCGGCCAGGTAATGGGTCTGCGCCTGCGCGCTCGCGTTGCCGTCGGCGGCGATCCAGCCCGCGAGCTGTTCCAGCTCGGCCAGCGCCGTCAGCAGAACGGTGCGGGTGCGGGTGTTCGCGTTGGCGTTGTCGAGGAGCGTCGCGACCTGATCGCGTTCGGCGATCACGTGCGGGTAGAGAATGCGGCCGGGGACGGTGTCGTCGGCTTCCCGGAGCCGTTGCACCCGGCCCGAGATCTGTTTGGACAGTTCGTCACCGACGTGCGAACCGGCGTGGAGGTGGATGGTGGCGGGGTGCGGAGCGGTCAGCCATTCCAGGGCGATGCCCAATTCGGCGACGACTTTGCTTACCAGAGAAGACATGTTTCGACCGTATGAATCAAAGTCACCGTTTGTCAGTGATCTGTCGGCTACCCGTCTGTCGGGTAGCCGACGTTCGCGGTCTGACCTGCGGAAATGTCAGATATGCGACACGATGGACGTCGGGTAGCCGACACTTTCGACGCTCGTTTGGGTAGCTGAAAACGAAAGGCGTTTCGCGGCCGCGCCGCATACTCTGGCGGCCATGCGATCTGACGAGGCCAGCCGGTTCCTGGCGGAGCTGGGCATCGCCGACGACTCCGTCACGCCCATCACCGGCGGCTGGGCATCATGGACATTCGCGACGGGCTCCGGCCGGATCCTGCGGGTGGCCCGCAACCCCGAGATCGACGCGGCGCACCGGCGCGAGTCGCGGCTGCTGCCCGAACTGGCCGAAGCGGTGAGCTTCGCGGTCCCGGCGCCGACCCACTTCGGCGTCCACAAGGGTATGACCTATATGGTCTATCCGAGGCTGCCCGGACGCGGCCTCGAACCGGGCGACCGGGTGCGGGCGGTGGCGCCGATGCTGGCCGAACTGCACGCCTTCCCCGTCGACCGGGCCGCCGAACTGCTGGGGTGCGCCGTCACCGCCGAGGCCTGGCGCGACGACTACCTCGAGATCGGGAAGTGGGTCGAGGGCGAGGTGCTTCCGGTGCTCGACGGGGAACTGCGCGACCGGGTGCGCCGCGAGTACGACGCGACGCTTCCCGACCTGGCGGCGATCAGCCCGGCGCTGATACACCGCGACCTGGGTTGCGAGCACATCCTCACCGACCCCGAAACCGGGATGCCAACGGGCATCATCGATTTCGAGACCGCCACCGTCGGCGACCCGGCGATCGACTACGTGGGTCTGCTGGTCACCTTCGGCGAGCAGGTGACCCGCGAGCTCATCGCCGCGTCTGGCAGCGAGATCTCCTGGAGACTGGTGCGCTTCTACCACTGGCTCGGCGCCGCCCACGCCGTCAAGTACGGCCTGGCCGAACGCGACGACGCGATCGTCGCCGACGGCATCGAGGGACTGCGGCGACGGCTGCCGGGCTAGTACTGCGGCCGTGGCTCGCGGCCCTGTTCCTCCCGCAGGCCGTTCTCGGTGTACTGCTTGGGATGGTCGGGGTCGACGACGTCGGGCGTCTTCGGGTTGTTGTCATGGTCGACAGTGGGCAGACCCACGGCCTGGCGTTCGTCCCGGGGTGAGCCGTCGGAGTAGTCGCCGTCGAGACTGGTGTCGTTGTAGAAGTCGTACGCGTGCCCCAGCTCGTGGTAGAGCGTGTGGGCGGGCACCTTCTCATATGGAGTGCTGTTCAGCTGGTGCTGGTAGGGCGATCCGTCGTACTCCGGGTTGATGTTGATGTTCACGTCGTGGCCGAGGAAGCCGTCCAGTCCGGGCTGGGCCTCGCCGTTGTCCTCGTCGTTCTCGTTGATGACCAGCTCCCGCTCGCCGGGCATCCAGTCGTGACGGCTGTTGTCGACGCCGTCGGAGAGGTTCTCGATCATCTGGCGGCCGGTCGGTGACGAGCTGTACATGTCCAGGTCGGCGCGGATCCGGTCCTGGAACTCGTCGGAACCGTCGATCTTGATGAAGCTGTTGTCGGCGATGTCGACCTTCTGCACCGTGTCGCCCTTGTCCTTGGCGACGGTGTCGCCGTCCTGGACGAAGGACTTGTCGTTGCCGGCGCCGCCGTCGATCGTGTCCTTGCCCTCACCGGCGTAGGTGACGTCGTCGGCGTCGCCGCCGCGCAGGTCGTCATCGCCGCGCCCGCCGGACAGCACGTCCTCCTCGGCACCGCCGGTGAGCACGTCCTTGTCGTCGCCGCCCTCCAGGTAGTCGCGGCCCGCGCCGCCGTCGATGGCGTCGTTGCCGTCCAGTCCATACAGGACGTCCTTGTCGCCGCCGCCGGAGATCTTGTCGTTGCCGTCCTGGCCGTCGATGTAGTCGTGGTCGTCGTTGCCCGCGATGACGTCGTCGCCCTCGTGGCCGTAGATCTCGTCCTCGCCCTTGCCGCCGGAGATCGTGTCGTTCTTGGTGCTGCCCTGGATCTCGTCGTCGCCGTCGTTGCCGTAGATGGTGGTGTCGTGCTCGTCGGCGTCCTTGTACAGCGGGTCGTCGTGGTTCCCGGCGCGGATCTTGTCGTCGCCGTCGCCCGCGTACGCGGTGCCGCCGGTGGTCTTGACGTCGTCGTTGCCGTCACCGGTGCCCACATTGTTCTTGTCGCCGATGGCGGTGACCTTGTCGTCGCCCGCCTCGGTGAAGATGTTGCGGTCCTGGCCGGTCACGGCGACGGTGTCGTCGCCCGCGCCGGTGGAGATGGTGCGCTGGCCCTTGGAGTCGTGGTCGGTGACGACGTCCTTGCCGTCGCCGGTGCTGACGTTGATGTCGTTGTTGACGTGCTCGTTGATGTCGACATTGTCCTCACCGTCGCCGGTGTTGAGCGTCAGCTTGGTTCCCTTGTCGTACTTGAAGTCCTCGCCGTCGACGGTGACGATCAGGTTGCCGTTCTGGTCGTTCTTGACCTTGACCTCGTTGTCCTTGTCGCCGGTGGTCAGGTAGTACGAACCGTCGGGAAGCTTGACCTGGACGGGTTTCCCGGCGCCGAGGTCGTGCTGCGCCAGCTCGCCCGAGGCGGCGGTGTCGGCGGCGTTGGCGCGGTCGACGGCCGCCTTCAGTTTCGCGGCCAGATCCTGGGCCTGGGCCTGCATCTGTTTCGCGTCTTCGGCACTGTTGGTCGGCGGATAGGTGACGCTGCCGTCGTCGCCGACGATGAGCCGGGGGTAGGACGAGATCGCGGTGTCGATCTCGTTCTTGGCGGCGTCGAGTTCGTCGACGAGTTTGTCGACCGTTCCCGCCGAGGACTTGAAGACGGTTCCGGCGGCGTTGAGCGGCGGCGGAAAGGTGGTCAGCAGCGCGTTCTGGGCGTCGGCGTCGACACCGGCCCAGAAGTCGGAGCCGTCGCCGCCGCGCTTGGCCACGTCGTTGACGTCCCCGGCGCGGGATTCCATGTCCTTGCCGACCTTCACGGCGGTGTCGGCGGCCTTGGTGAGCTTGGAGGTGTCGAGGTTACGGAGCTGGGCAAAAGAAACCACGGGACAGTCCCTAGCAGACAGAACGAAACAATATGGGCCCCAATGCCTCTCGGCATCGGGGTCCATAGCATCTTACAGAGATGTAAGTAAATATGTGATTCGTCAGGCTTGGATCTGGTAGACCGGCGTCACCACGCCACGGGCCAGCGTGTGGAAGGCCAGGTTGAAACCCAGTACGGCGCAGGACGCGCTTTCGTCCACGTCGAGCGCGTCGACGTCGACGGCGTGGACCGCGAAGGCGTAGCGGTGCGGATAGTCCCCCGCCGGTGGCGCGGCGCCGTCGTACTTGTGGTTCCCCATGTCGTTGCGCAGCGCCACCGCGCCGTCGGGAAGCGCCGCCCCGCGTTCCAGCGAGGTCGTCGACACCGGCAGGTTGGCCACCGCCCAGTGCCAGAACCCGGAGCCGGTGGGGGCGTCCGGGTCGAAGCAGGTGAGGGTGAAACTCCTGGTCTCAGCGGGGAAACCCGACCACGACAGCTGCGGCGAGAGATTGTCGCCCGCGAAGGTGTGGTTGTCCGACAGCAGTTCGCCGTCGCGGACGTCGTTGGAGACGACCGGGAATTCGCCGACCTTGGGCAGGAAGTCGTAGGGCCACGGAGCCCTGGGACGGTCCAGCATTTCTCGCTCCATTGTGTTGGTCTTCGTTTTTCGGGCCTTTCGGCACGTTACCGGATGGGGCCGACGCCCGCTCACTCCCGCGAGCCGGGTACGGCGATCCCCTGTTCGCGCGCCCAGGCGAACAGCGCCGTCTCGGCCTCCTCACGCGACAGTGGACCCTGCTCCAACCGCAGCTCCTTGAGGTGCTTCCACGCCTTGCCGACCTGCGGACCGGGCTTGATCTCCAGCAACGTCATGATCTCCTCGCCGTTGAGGTCGGGGCGGACCTTCGCCAGGTCCTCCTCGGCGGCGATCCGGGAGATGCGCTCCTCGAGCGCGTCGTAGTCGGCGGCCAGCCGGGCCGCCTTGCGCTTGTTGCGGGTGGTGCAGTCCGAGCGCACCAGTTTGTGCAGCCGCGGCAGGACGGCGCCCGCGTCGGTGACGTAGCGGCGCACCGCCGAGTCCGTCCACTCGCCGCGACCGTAGCCGTAGAACCGCAGGTGCAGCGCGATGAGATGGCAGATCGCGCCGATGTCGTCCTTGGGGAACTTCAGCGCCTTGAGCCGCTTGCGGGCGATGCGGGCACCGGCGACCTCGTGGTGGTGGAAGGTGACCCGGCCGTCGGGGCCGATGCCCTTGGTCTCGGGCTTGCCGATGTCGTGCAGCAGCGCGGCGATCCGCAGCAGCACGTCCGGCCCGTCCTCCTCAAGGGACATGGCGTTGCGCACGACGGTCAGGGTGTGCTCGTAGACGTCCTTGTGCTGCGCGTGTTCGTCGATGGCCATCCGCAGCGCGGGCAGCTCCGGCAGGAACTCCTCGGCCAGACCGGTGGCGACCAGCAGCCGCAGTCCCGGAACCGGGTCGGTGCCGCCCATGAGCTTGACGAACTCGTCGCGGACCCGTTCGGCCGAGATCCGCTCGATGTCGCGGGCCATGTTGGTCATCGCGGTCTTGACCGCCGGGTCGACGTGGAAACCCAGCTGCGAGGTGAACCGGGCCGCCCGCATCATCCGCAACGGGTCGTCGGCGAACGAGTCCTCGGGAGTACCGGGGGTGCGGATCGTCTGCTGCGCCAGGTCCGTCAGACCGCCGAACGGATCCGAGAATTCATGTCCCGGTACCGAAACGGCCATCGCGTTGATGGTGAAGTCGCGGCGCCGCAGGTCGTCGGTCAGGTTGTCGCCGTAGGCGACCTGCGGATTGCGGCTGACACCGTCGTAGGTGTCGGCGCGAAACGTCGTCACCTCGACCCGGTGGCCGCGGAACATGGCGCCGATGGTGCCGAACTCGCGGCCGGTGGTCCAGATCGTCGAGGAGTGTTCCTCCAATATGGCCTGTGTGACCTCGGGATGGGCACTGGTGGCGAAGTCCAGGTCAACGGTGTCACGCCTGAGGATGGCGTCCCGTACCGGGCCGCCGACGAGGTGGAGCTCGTGCCCGGCTGCCGCGAAGACTTCCCCGAGCGCGTCGGCCACCGGGGGAACGCTGATTTCGTTTCCGATACGGTCTGACATCGACCGCAAAGCTTAAGGCATGTCGGGCACCCCGAGTCCGAACACCTACCCATGGAAGGCGACGGTGTGACCAACACGAAGACGTCCACCTCTGGCCTGGCACGCCACGGCGCGGTCATGGCCGCGGGGACGCTGATCTCGCGGATCACCGGATTCCTTCGCAATGTGGTCATCGGCGCCGCGCTGGGCACGATGGTAGGTGACGCGTACGTCACCGCGCAGTACTTCCCGCAGATGGTCTACGAACTGGTGATGGGCGGGGTGCTCACCAGCGTCGTGGTGCCGTTGATCGTGCGGGCCCGCAAGGAGGACTTCGACCAGGGCGAGGCGTTCACGCAACGGCTGCTGACCCTGGCGGTGGTGCTGCTGGCCGCCTCGACCGCGTGCGTCGTGGCCGCCGCGCCGCTGCTGGCCCGGCTGATGGGTTCGGACGACAACCGCGAGGTCGTCACCTCGCTGAGCTACCTGATGCTCCCGGCACTGTTCTTCTATGGGCTGTCGGCGATGTTGCAGGCGGTGCTCAACACCCGCGAGCACTTCGCGGCCCCGATGTGGGCGCCGATCCTCAACAACCTGGTCATCATCGCGATGGGTGGGGCGTTCTTCGTCCTGTACAGCTCCAAGATCAGCGGCGACCTGGAGCTGTCCGACGTCACCGGGCCGATGCTGCTGCTCCTGGGGCTCGGCGTCCCGGCGGGCGTGCTGGTGCAGTCGCTGGCGATGTGGCCGGCGCTGCGCAAGGTCGGGTTCCGCTGGAAGTGGCGGTTCGACTTCCGGGAACTGCACCTGTCCAAGATCGCCAAACTGGCGGGCTGGATCTTCCTGTACGTCGCGGTCAACCAGATCGCGGTCGTCACCGCCATCAAGGTCGCCAACCTCGCCGCCGCCGGCAGCGACGACAACCCGGGACCGATCGTCTACAACAACGCCTACGCCGTGATGATGATGGCGCACGGCATCGTGGCCGTCTCGGTCATCACCGCGCTCATGCCCCGGCTGTCGGCCGCCGCCAGCGAGGGCCGCTACTCCGACATGGCCGCGGGACTGTCGTCCGGCACCCGGCTGGCGACGCTGGTGATGATGCCGGTCGTGGTCGTGTACATCGCGCTGGGCTCGCAACTGTCGATCGTCATGTTCGACTGGGGCAAGTACGGCCGCGACGCCGCCACCGCCACCGGACTGGTGATGGCGCTGGGCGGTCTGGCACTGATCCCGTTCTCGCTCAGCCAGTTGCAGACCTTCGCGTTCTACTCGCTCACCGACGGCAAGACGGTGGCGATCCTGAACATCCCGGTGGTCGCGGTGCGGGTGCTGGGCTTCGGACTGTCGCTGGCGCTGCTGCCCGGTATCTACGTGGTGGCGGGAATCATGGTCACGCTCGGTATCTCCTATGTGGTCTCGACAACGTTGTCGACGATCTTCCTGCGCCGCCGCATCGGGCTACTGGGTATGCGCGCCGTGGTGCTGACCTGGGTGCGGCAGCTCATCGCCGGGGCCGCCGCCCTGGCCGCCGCCTGGGGTGCGCTGGCGTTTCTGCCCGGCGTCGACGAGGCGGGCAAGGGCGTCATGCTGGCCGAACTGCTGGGCGTGGGCGCGCTTATCCTGGTGGTGTACCTGGGCGTGGCCTACGTTCTGCGCATCAGGGAGATCACAGAATTGACAAGTATGGTGCGCGGAAAATTCGGTCGATAATTCCCTAACCGGACTCATAGGGGAGTGGCCGCACGGCGGCCGATCCGACTAGTCTGAACCGCGTGACCGCACCCGTTCCAGGGTTGCGGAGCACTTCGCGTCTCGAGGCGGCCGGTGACTGCGAGGCGACACGATGAATGCCTGACGATGGGATATCTGGAGGTCCATGTGGCTGGAGTAGCGACTCCGATGGTGGGGGACCTGCTCGCCGAGCGGTACAGCCTCACCGCGCATGTCAACGACGACTCCAGCGGGCGCCAGGTGTGGCGCGGCATGGACGTACTGCTGAACCGGTCCGTCACGGTGGTGCTGCGCACCCCCGGCGGCGCCGAGGCCGAGGAGATGCTCAACGCGGCCGTGGCCGCCAGCCGGGTCAACCACCCCAACATCGTCGGCGTCTACGACGCCGTCGACCAGGGCGACTGCGCCTATATCGTCCGCGAATGGGTTGAGGGCCAGGCACTGCGCGACGTCATCGCCGCCAGCGCCATCCCGGTCGAGGACGCCGCGGGCATCATCCAGTGTGTCGCCAGCGCCGTCGCGGCCGTGCACGCCACCGGCGTGGCCCACGGCAACGTGCACCCGGGGACGATCCTGCTGTCGGACGACGACCGAGTGGTACTGGCCGACCCGCGCGCCGACGCCGGGGCCACCCAGGTCGGTGACGTCCGGGCGCTGGGCGCGACGCTGTACTGCGCCATCACCGGCGGCTGGCCGCGCACCGTTCCCGGCCCCGCCTCGCTCCCCGACGCCCCCACGGACTCCGAGGGGATGCCGATGGAGCCCAAGGAGCTGCGCGACGACGTCCCCGACCGCGTCAACCGGCTGGTGTGCTCGCTGCTGGAGCCCAGCCAGGCCCCGCCGACCGCCGCCGAGCTGGCCGACGAACTCGACCACCTCAGCTTCGGCCCCGACACCGGGACGCTGGCGATCGTCCAGACCGGCGAGATCGCGGCCGTGGAACGCGAACGCGTGCTGCCGCCGCACGTGGTGAAGAAGCGGCTGCTGTTCGGCGGCGCGGCCCTGGCCGGACTGGCGCTGTTGGGCCTGATCATCGCGCTGATCGTGATCCCGTCCGGCGACACCCCCGGTGACCAGGCCAACGCGGGCGACAGCTCCGAGGAGGGCAAGGACGAGGACATCGGCGCCCCCGAGGAGGTCAAGCTGAAGGAGGGCGACCTCAAGGTTCTCGATCCCTCCGGCGGCGACACCTCCGCCCCCAACGAGACGGGTCTGCTGGTCGACGGCGACAGCGCCAAGCCGTGGAAGACCAACGAGTACAACCAGCAGAACTGGGGCAACTTCATGGAGGGCATGGGCATCATGCTCGACCTGGGCGAGGAGCGCCGGGTGCAGCAGGTGGTCCTGGATCTGCCGCAGGCGGGCAACGAGATCGCGATCTACGCGGGCAAGGGCAGCCTGGAGACCGGCAAGGAGATCAAGGTCGACGACCTCGACGTCATCTCCGGCAAGCAGACCAACGAAACGGCGAGCTCGCTGAAGTTCCCCGCCGCCGCCGAGGCGCCCAAGACCCAGTACCTGCTGATCTGGTGCACCAAACCGGGACCGGTCAACAGCAAGTTCCAGTTGCAGATCAATGAGATCGAAGTCCACGCCCAGTAGGGCGATAACCCATGGCTGACCTTTCCGGCTGCGACGACAAGGAACTGTTGCGCCGTCACGCCACCGGAGGCGACCGGGACGCGTTCGGCGAACTGTTCCGGCGGCACCGGGATCGGCTGTGGGCGGTGGCGCTGCGGACGCTGTCGGACCCCGAGGAGGCCGCCGACGCGTTGCAGGACGCCATGGTCAACGCCTACCGGGCCGCGGCCCGGTTCCGGGGCGACTCGGCGGTCACGACCTGGCTGCACCGCATCGTCGTCAACGCCTGCCTGGACCGGGTGCGGCGCAAGCAGGCCCGTCCGGCGGTGCCGATGTCGGACCAGCTGCCGGAACCGGCGATGCCCGGCGCCGACCCCGCCGACGCGGCCGGGGTGCTGGCGGTGCGGCAGGCACTGGCGGAACTGCCCTTCGACCAGCGGGCCGTCGTGGTCTACATCGACATGCTCGGCTACCCGGTGGCCGACGTGGCCGCGATCCTCGAGATCCCGGCCGGAACCGTGAAGAGCCGGGCGTCGAGAGCGCGCTCACAGTTGGCGACTTTGTTGAGCGAGATAGGGAACCGGGCCCCGGCCGGCGACGTCGGACCAATAGCGGGACCCGACGCCGGTGATCCGGCCACCACCACCTCGGGGAAGGAGGAGAAGCAGTGACGACGAACCCGGCGCCACACGGCGACGAGGCGGACGCGGCGGTCACCGCCGGTCTGCGGGCACTGTCACAGTCCTATCCGGACATGCCCTCCCAGGTGGCGGAACGGTTGGAGCGGACCCTGGCCGAGCTGCCGGAACTGACCGCTCCCGACACCGCGCTCGCGCCCGCTCCGAAGCCGAAACAGCCGTGGTGGCGCCGCCGCTACGCGCTGGCCTCGGCCAGCCTGGCCGTGGCCGCCTTCGTGGCGGGCGGGATCCTGATCGCCCAGTTCACCCCGATGAACTCCGACGCCGCCACCAACGCCGAGGGCAACTCCGAGTCCTCGGTGCAGCCGTTCGACAAGGAACGCGACAACCCCGGCGAGAACGACCAGTCCGAGAAGGACTCCGGCACCGACTCGGAGGGCTCGGCGTACCGGATGTCCTACTCCGGCACCGACTACTCCGAGTCCGACCTGGCTCGGGCCCGCGGCCTGTCGGCCACCGGCGACAAGGCGGCACTGGACCCGGCGCTGGAACCCCTCTCCACCGACAAGTCCGTCCGGGATGCCTGTCTGTCCGAGCTGACCGGTACCTACGGCGGCAGCGTCGAGTCGGTCGACTTCGGACAGTATGAGGGCGAACCCGCGATGGTCGCCGTCGTGGCGGACGAATCGTCCGGCGGGACGGTAGCCGCGGTGGGCCCCGACTGCCGTTCCGGCGATCCCCAAGTGCTCGGATCGGCGAAGTTCTAGCCCGCTGGGCCACAAGACGGTGGCGGGCACCTCACCCCGGAATGCTTCGTACGTACCATGTCGTTGACGCATGGGACAACTACGCCACCATAAGGAGCATCTAGGTGAGCGACATCCGCAACGTGATCATCATCGGTTCCGGCCCGGCCGGGTACACCGCAGCGCTGTACACAGCGCGAGCGGACCTCAAACCCCTGGTCATCGAGGGGGCCGAATCGGGTGGCGCGTTGATGACCACCACCGACGTCGAGAACTTCCCCGGCTTCGCGGACGGCATCATGGGGCCTGACCTCATGGACACGATGCGCAAGCAGGCCGAACGCTTCGGCGCCGAACTTCTCACCGACGACGTCACCAAGGTGGAACTGACCGGCAAGGTCAAGACCGTGTGGGTGGGGGACACCGCCTACAAGGCGCACGCGGTGATCCTGGCGACCGGTTCGGCCTGGCGCCCGATCGGCATCCCCGGCGAGCAGGAGCTGCTCGGCCACGGGGTGTCGTCCTGCGCCACCTGCGACGGCTTCTTCTTCAAGGGCCAGCACATCGCCGTGGTCGGCGGTGGCGACTCCGCGATGGAGGAGGCCACCTTCCTGACCAAGTTCGCCGAGTCGGTGACGATCGTCCACCGCCGGGACTCGTTCCGGGCCTCGAAGATCATGGCGGACCGGGCGCTGTCCAACCCCAAGATCAAGGTCGAGTGGAACACCGTCGTGGACAAGGTCGTCGGCGACCAGAAGGTCACCGGCCTGGAGGTGCGCGACGTGACCACCGGCAAGACCCGCACCCTGGACGCCACCGGCATGTTCGTCGCGATCGGGCACGACCCGCGCAGCGCGTTGTTCGCCGACCAGGTGGACACCGACGACGAGGGTTACGTCAAGGTCGACTCACCCAGCACCAGGACCAACCTGGCGGGCGTCTTCGCCGCGGGCGACCTGGTCGACAACACCTACCGGCAGGCCATCACGGCCTCCGGCACCGGCTGCGCCGCGGCGCTCGACGCCGAGCGCTATGTCGCCGCCCTGGAAACCGAGTAACCAATCAAAAGGACTAAATGACAATGGGAAGTATGAAGGCGGTCACCGACGCCAGCTTCAAAGCCGACGTGCTCGACGCCGACAAACCGGTACTCGTCGACTTCTGGGCGGAGTGGTGCGGGCCGTGCCGCAAGGTATCGCCGGTGCTTGAGGAACTCGCGACCGAGATGTCGGACAAGGTCCGGGTCGTCAAGGTGGACACCGACGCCAACCCGAACACCATGCGCCAGTACCAGATCATGAGCGTGCCCACGATCATGCTGTTCAAGGGTGGCGAGCAGGTCGGCGCCATCGTCGGCGCCAAGCCCAAGAGCGAGATCCGCAAGCTCATCGAGTCCGTCTGAACCGACGCTTCACGCATCGCGGCACCCGAGGCCCTCGGGTGCCGCGATGCTTCGCGTCATGGGGTCGCCGGTTCGGGTAGCAGTGGCCGCATGAAGGTCCGTTCGTACCGCAGCACGCAGCCGCTCTCGTCCCTGATGCGGTCGGCCGCGACGAAGTCGGGGTCGACGCCGAACAGTTTCCGGTACTCCTCGTAGGCGGCGAGGCTGGGAAAGCTGAACAGCGCGAGGGCCTTGTCGCTGGCCCCCTCCGACGGGAGGAAGTAACCGTGGTGGGTGCCGCCGTGGCGGTTGACCAGCTCGATCCAGCGGTGCCCGAAGCGCTCGAAGGCGTCGGTCTTCGCCGGATCGATCACGTATTCGACGACGCAGGTGATCATGGCCGACCCTAACAAGCCGGGCGGCTTGGGCGACTCAGGCGGGCGTCACCGAGGCCAGCCAGCGTTCCACCTCGTGTTCGATGGCCCCGGCGCCGGTCCCCCAGCCGGGCAGCCGCCGCAGGTCCAGTCGCAGCCGGGGATAGTGCGGGTGGGCGCGGACGGTCTTGAAACCCACCGCCCGGAAGAACTCGGCCGGGGCGACACAGGCCCCGGTCTCACCCCGGGTGTCCCCGAACGCCTCCAGCGCGGTGATCCCCCGTTTGGCGAGGTCGTGGGCCGCGGCCTGCACCAGCAGCCTCCCCAGTCCGATCTCGGCGTAGGCCGGGGTCACGTGCGCGGTCATCAGCAGCGCGGCGTCGGCCGAGGCCGGGCCGGACGGAAACTCCGCCGCCCTGGGCACGTAGCGCGGGTCGGCGTAGGTGATGAAACCGGCGGGCATCCCGTCGACATAGGCGATCCGGCCGCAGCTGCCCCATTCGAGCAGCGTCGCCGACACCCACGCCTCCTTGTCGAGGGCGGGGTCGTCGCAGGCACCCCTGACCTGAGCGCCGGTACATTCCGGCGCGACCTCCCAGAACACACACCCCCTGCACTGCCGAGGCAGGTCATCGAGCGTGTCGAGCGTCAAACTCCCCATTCGTCGCGACACCCGGTACATCCTAGCCATGTGTGACGTACACGTGACAGAAATCAAGTTTTTACCCGAACGGGTGGCGGAGTAGGCTGGCACGAACTTTGTGCCGCGAGGAGGTTCCATGTCCACGAAGACGACGCAGGACGACTACTCCGACCGCTACGCGGCACGCGTACACGGCATGGCCCAGTCCGAGATCCGGGCACTGTTCTCCGTCGCCAGTCGTCCCGAGGTGGTGTCGCTGGCGGGCGGCAACCCCTTCACCGCCGCCCTCGACATGGACGAGCTCGGCGAGATGTTCGCCCGGCTGCTGGCCGAGGACGGCGCGAAGTCGCTGCTGTACTGCCCCGGACAGGGCGATGTCGCGCTGCGGGAACAGATCTGCGAGGTCATGGCGCTGACCGGCATCGACGTCACCGCCGGGGCCTCCCCCGACGACGTCGTGGTCACCGTCGGCGCCCAGCAGGGACTCGACCTGCTGTGCCGGGTGTTCCTCGACCCCGGCGACGTGGTGCTGGCCGAGGGCCCCACCTACGTGGGGGCGCTGGGCGTGTTCCAGGCCGCGCAGGCCCGGGTGCGGCACGTGGCCATGGACGACGAGGGCCTGATCCCCGCAGCGCTGGAGACCGCGATCGCCGAGGCGCCGACGCGGCCGAAGTTCCTGTACACCGTCCCGACGTACCAGAACCCCACCGGCGTGACGCTGTCGGAATCGCGGCGGCAGGAGGTGCTGGAGATCTGCGACCGGCACGGCCTGCTCATCGTCGAGGACGATCCCTACGGGATGCTCAGCTTCGACGGCAACACCGCCACCCCGTTGCGCGCCAGGCGAAGCGAGAACGTCTTCTACGTCGGCACCTTCTCCAAGATCTTCGCCGCCGGGCTGCGGGTCGGCTGGGTGCTGGCCCCGCCGGCGGTGCGCGACAAGCTCGTGATGGCCTCCGAGGCGGCGGTGCTGTGCCCGTCCACGTTCACGCAGGCCGCCGCGACCCGCTACCTGACCACGATGCCGTGGCAGCAGCAGGTCAAGACCTTCTCGACCCTCTACTGTGAACGCCGGGACACCATGCTGGCGGCCATGTCCGACCACTTCCCGGCCGCCATGACCTGGACCCACCCCGGCGGCGGACTGTTCGTGTGGGCGAACCTGCCCGAGGGCCTGGACTCCAAGGCGATGCTGCCGCAGGCGCTGGCGGCCCGGGTCGCCTACGTCCCGGGCACCGGCTTCTACGCCGACGGCTCCGGCGCCGGGCAGATGCGGCTCAACTTCTCGTTCCCGCCCGGCGACGAGATCCGGGAGGGCATTCGCAGGCTCTCCGGGGTCATCAATTCCGCGGCCCGACTGCGCGATACCTTCACGACATGAGGCAAGACGCACGGGTTCTCGTTCTGGCGGGCGGGCTGTCGTACGAGCGGGAGGTGTCGCTGCGTTCCGGCCGCCGGGTCGCCGACGCCCTGTCCCGCGCGAACGTCCACGCCGAACTGCGCGACGTGGACACCAACCTGCTGCCCGACCTGATCGCCGATCCGCCCGACGCGGTGGTGTTCGCGCTGCACGGCGGCAACGGCGAGGACGGTTCGCTGCGCAGCGTCCTTGACCTCATCGGCATCCCCTACGTCGGCCCGGACGCCGACGCGGCCCGCCGCGCCTGGGACAAACCCACCGCCAAGGCGCTGCTGCGTGACGCCGGACTGCCCACCCCGGAATGGATCGCGCTGCCGCGCGAGACCTTCTCCGACCTGGGCGCGGCGAAACTGCTGGACCGCATCGTCGACAAGCTCGGCGTTCCGCTGGCCGTCAAACCGGCCCGGGGCGGTTCCGGCCTGGGGGTGGCGGTGGTGCGCACCGCCGAGGAACTGCCCGCCGCCATGATCGGCTGCTTCGCCTACGGCGACGTGGCGCTGGTGGAGGCGTTCGCGCCCGGCAAGGACATCGCCGTGGGTGTCGTCGACACCGGCGACGGACCCAGGGTCTTTCCGGCCGTGGAGATCGAGCCCTCCGGCGACGCCTACGACTTCGCCGCCCGCTACAACCCGGGTGCCTCCACCTGGCACGTCCCGGCCCGGCTGGCGCCGCGCGTCTCGGAGGACGTCGCGGCCGTCGCCACCGCCGCGTTCCGGACGCTGGGCCTGCGGGACCTGTCCCGTATCGACATGATGGTCCCGCAAGCCGGTCCGCCGCTGGTGCTGGAGGCCAAGGTGGTGCCCGGCATGACCGAGACCTCGCTGCTGCCGATGGCCTGCGAGGCCGCCGGTCACGACCTGGGAGAACTGATGGCCGGTCTCGTCGACCGCGCCATCGCCCGCGCGAAGTAGCGGCCTATCTCCACTTGAGATCGCCGGGCGCGACCCCGTAGGGCGCCAGGAACGCCAGCGGTTCCAGGTTGCGCAGGAACCAGAACGCGAGCAGCCCGACCAGCAGCGCCCAGATGAAGGAGGCCGGGACCATGCGTTTTCGGATGCTCCGGCCGAGGTACCGCTCCGTCGCCCACCGGACATAGTGGAAGACCGCCATCGGGATCATGACGCACACGGTGAGGATGTTCAGCGACAGCGCGGTGCCGATGTCGAAGTGCACCAGCGCGTGGATGGCGCGCAGGCTGCCGCAACCGGGGCAGTAGAAGCCGGTG
This sequence comes from Stackebrandtia nassauensis DSM 44728, assembly GCF_000024545.1. Lineage (GTDB taxonomy): Bacteria > Actinomycetota > Actinomycetes > Mycobacteriales > Micromonosporaceae > Stackebrandtia > Stackebrandtia nassauensis. Next base: position 6,778,604 of record NC_013947.1, on the reverse strand, counting down.
AACATGAGGAACGGGCAGGTCGGGTAGTGACCGGCCTCGTTGGGGTCCTTGACACCGATGTAGGTGACGAGGCCGACCGTGAACACGAGAACACCCGCCGGCTCCAACAGTGGAAACCGTTGGCGCAGGCGGGTGGGGAACGTCAGTGTCGGCATTGAGCCTAGTAGCCGCTGTAGTCGTTCGGGTCGTACGACTCGCTGAGACCGAACAGGGCGGCGCCGAGCACGAAGTACAGGATGAGCCACAGGACCACCCAGGCGGCGCCCGCGATGAACGCGATGGTCATCCACTTCTTGGCCTGCTCGGAGGCCTGCTGCGCACCGTTGGCGTCGCCGGCGGCCCACGCCGAGTTCACCTTGGACGCGTTGATGATGGCCGGGATCGCGAAGGGCCAGCAGCAGAAGATCGCGATGATCGAGCCGACCATGTAGTTCGAGGGCGGGGCCCCGCCGGGCTGCTGGCCGTAGCCGGGCTGCTGCGGATATCCCGGTTGCTGATAGGACATTGGTGATTCAGCCTTTCTTAGGCGCTGACGCTGGAATTTCGTACGAGTGCCGTATGGTTGCTGGCAGGTGTATCACATTTATAGAGGTGCCGGGCGTCAACCTACTACATGAAGATCGCCCCAAACCAACGTCGGTGCAGGATTTAATGAACTGTGCCAAGACCGTGACAGTTCCGCAATTCTCCATTCAGTCAACGACAGCATGTTGCCGTCCTAACTACGGAATGGTTGAGGCCCAACAACAGCCAGTTGTTCGATCCGAGTGGTCACTTTGGCCAAGTAGGGTGGCGGGTGAGAGGATTCACTCACGGGACAGTGAAAGGCGCATCGATGACCTATCCACCACAGCCCGGTGGTTACGACCCCTATGGTCAGCAGCAACCGAACTACGGCCCACAGTCCAGCGGCCCGCCCTACCAGGAGCCCATGACGAGCGTGCCCTCGTCCCCGGCGGGCGGTTACGGACAGCCCGCCTACCCGCCGCAGCCGCCGCCCGGATACGGCATGTCCGCCCCGGTGCCCGAGCCCGGTGAACGCCCGCAGAAGGTCACCGTCGGCGCGATGTCCATGGTCGGCCTCGCGGTTTTGTGGATGTTCTCGGCGTTGATGGGCGTCGTCTTCTACAACCAAATGTCCTCTAATATGGAGGATTATTGTAAGGATCTCTACAGCGACACCACCTATGACTATTCGTCCAGTTGCAGCGACTCCATGGACACCGGTGGTTTCCAATTGTTCCTGAACTTCTTCAATTTCCTGTGGTTGCTCGCGTTCATCATCGTGGCGCTGTTCGCCTTGCGCGGCTTCAGTTGGGCGCGAATCACCTCGTTCATTCTCAACGGGGTCAGCCTCGCCTGGAACCTCATCGTCATGGTCTGCGCCGGTATCTTCTTCGCGGCCCTGGAATCCGTGTCCAGCAGCACCAGTTCCAGTTCCAGCGCGAACGTGGACGACATCATCCCCGGCTGGTACATGCCCTCGGTGCTCATCATCAGCATCCTGTCGATGGCCATCTCGGTGGTCAGCCTCATCATGATGGCCAACCGGGAGGCGGGCGACTGGTTCAAGGCCAACACCCAGGCGCGGGCGGCCGGAGTCATTTAACAACGGCGCGCCGGAGCAGTACCCTGGTGCACTCTCACCAAAGCGAACTACGTAGGACGGCAGTACCTCATGACCTACCCACCTCAACCCGGTGGTCAAGACCCTTATGGTCAGCAGCAGCCCGGCTACGGCCAGCAGCCGGGCTACAGTCCACAGCAGCCGGTCACCGGGGTGCCATCGTCCCCGGCGGGCGGTTACGGGCAGCCCGCGTACCCGCCGCAGCAGCCGCCCGGTTACGGCATGGGCACCCCGGTGCCCGAGCCGGGTGACCGTCCCGGCATGGTCACCACCGCGGCGATGCTCATGGTGGCGATGACCGTCATCTCGCTGCTGATGGGCGCCCTGGGGATCTACTTCTCCATCGAGGACGCGAACTCGTCGATCTCCGAGGACGCCGCGTCGGTCGGGCGCACGGTGTCCATAGTCGTCGGGGTGCTGTACCTGGTCGTCGGCATCGGCGTGATCGTACTGGCACTGGGCGTGCTCCGGGGTTACAACTGGGCCCGGATCACCACCTGGGTCGTGTATGGACTCTTCGCTCTGTGTGGCCTGTGCGGGCTGCTGGGGTCGTTCGGGATCCTGTCCGAGACGAGCACCACCAGCACCGACACGACCGGCGGGATCATCGTCATGCTGGGCCTGGTGCTGATGCTCGTCATCGAGGGCATCACGGTGGGGCTCTTGGCCGCGCCGGTCTCGAACCAGTGGTTCCGGGAGGTCAGTCTCGCCAAACGGGCCGGAGTGATCTGATCCCCCTTCGTGGGCGTGGTGGAGTACGGTACGCCCATGTCGACACATTTCGAAGTCCCCGGTCAGCGGGATCGGCCCACTTCAGTCAGCGTCGCGGTGTACGCGCAGTTCGCGGTCGGGGCGCTCGGCGTCATCGCCACCGTCATCGGCGTCATCCAGACCGCGGACATGATGGGCCGCGTGGAGAAGGCCATCACCGACACCGGCAGCGTCAACTCCGCCGACGTTGACACCGTCATCGGATTCGCCTCGGCGGTGAGCTACGCGCTCATCTTCGCGTCGCTGCTGTTCGCCCTGGCCGTCGCCATCATGGGGATCTTCAACCTGAAGGGCAAGAACGGTGCCCGCATCACCACCTGGGTGCTGGCCGGGCTCGGGCTGCTGTGCGGCGTCTGCGGTTCCATCAGCGGTGCCGCCAACTCGCTGGGCGGCAACTCCAGCACCGCCAACGACGAACTGACCAAGGCGATGGAGCGAGCCCTCGGCGATGTGCCGGCCTGGTACAACATCAGCAACCTCGCCGTCACCGTCCTGGACGTGATCCTGTACCTGGCGATCATCATCCTGCTGGCGATACCGGCGTCCAACGACTTCTTCCGCAAGCCCAAGAACAATGTGGACGTCATGTTGCCGCCGGAAGCCTATATGGACGCGCCGCCTCCGCCGCCCGCGCCCGGAACCCAGCCGCCTCCGCCGCCCGCGGCTCCCGAGGCGCAGCCGCCGCAGCAGCCGCGTCCCGACGACGACCCCGGAACGCCCAAGCCGTGACGCTGCGCATCGGCCACCGTGACACCGTCGCGGTGGCCGATGCGATGATGGGCGCATGGCAACCGCACTGATAACCGGAGCGACGGCGGGGATCGGTGCCGCCTTCGCGCGTCTGCTCGCCGCCCGGGGCAACGACCTGATCGTGGTGTCCCGGGACGAGAAGCGGTTGACGGCCACCGCGGCCGAACTGGCCGAGGCCCACGGCGTCGACGTCCGTCCCGTCGCCGCCGATCTGACCGACGACGCCGACTGTGCCACTGTGGCCACTCACGCCGCCGAAGTGGACCTGCTCGTCAACAACGCGGGCATGGCGCTCCGCAAGGGATTCACCTACAACGATCTGTCCGATGAGGAACGGATCCTGAACCTCAACGTCCGGTCGGTGCTGCGGCTGACCCACGCCGCGCTGCCGGCGATGGCCGGACGCGGGCGCGGGGCCATCGTCAACGTGTCCTCTGTGGCCGGATTCGCGCCGACGTCGCCCAACTCGACCTATGGCGCGGGCAAGGCCTGGGTCACGAACTTCAGCCAGTCGCTGGCACCCGTCGCTCGCGAGGACGGGGTCCGGGTGATGGCGCTGTGTCCGGGTTTCGTGCGCACGGAGTTCCACGAACGTGCCGGTATCGATATGAGCGGCACCCCCGGCTGGATGTTGATGGACGCCGATTTCGTCGCCGAGACCGCGATGCGAGACCTGTTGCGGGGCAAGACGGTCAGTGTCCCATCGTTCACATATAAACTCATAGTGTCGGGAATCCGACACATACCGCTGAACTGGTGGCCGACGCTGGCCACACAGGGCTCGAAGGTGATGCGGAGAGGATATTCGCGCTGATCAGCACTAATATTTGATTATGTCAATATTTTGTGGTCTGGGCCACATGGGCGTGACCACACCCTGACACTCCGGGGTGATAGCACCTGAAGGGGTGACGTAGGCTCAAGCCGTGTCGGATCGGGAAGAGCTGCTCGCATACATCAATACCCTGGCTGTCGTACGTGGACGCATCACACTGTCCAGCGGCCAGGAAGCCGACGCCTATGTCGACCTGCGCCGGGTGGTCATGCACCACGAGGCGGCGCCGCTGGTGGGCCGGGTTATGTGCGAGCTGACTTCCGATTGGGATTTCGAAGCCGTCGGTGGCCTGACCCTGGGGGCCGACCCCGTGGCGATGGCCATGCTGCATCACTCCAAGCGGCCAATGGACGCCTTCGTGGTGAGGAAATCCGAGAAGACACACGGACTGTCGAGGCGCATCGAAGGGCCCGACGTGCCAGGACGCCGGGTGCTGGCGGTCGAGGACACCTCGACCACAGGTAGTAGTGTGTTGACGGCCGTCAATGTGCTACGTGCCGCCGGAGCCGAACCGGTCGGAGTCGCGGTCGTCGTCGACCGTGGCGCAGGCGACGCGGTTCGGGAGGCAGGGCTGGATTACCGAGCGGCATACACCCTTGACGAGCTACAACTGTAAATATTTCGAGGCCACCATTCCCTCAATGACCTCGAATGATTCCGCCCCTCACTGAACGTCCATACAGTCCGTAGTGATATAAATACTAATCGATCGTTTTTTGGTGAGAGGAAATGACAGTGGTACGCGTAATCGCCGACGCCACAACTCCAGCGTCTCCCGTGGCGGGAGACCCGATCCCGCGCAAGGACGCCGAACGTATCGCCGGTGTGCTCAAGGCACTGGCCGACCCCAACCGGCTGCGACTGATCAGCCTGATCCAGTCGCAGGACGGCGGGGAAGCCTGCGTCTGCGAACTGACCGAACCGCTCGGTCTGTCGCAGCCGACCATCAGCCACCACCTCCGGATCCTCACCGAGGCCGGACTCGTCGAACGCGACAAGCGGGGCGTGTGGGCTTACTTCCGGGTGCTGCCGGAGACCCTCAACGCCGTGGCGGAACTGCTGACTCCGCCGAAGCGCCGCGGCCGTCGCCGCCACAGCCACTAAGGGCTCCCGACACGAACGTCGGCGGCGCGGTGACCGCACCCGCGCCGCCCATCGGAGATACGTCGATATCCTTCGATTCGTCTACACTCGGTGCGTGGCTCCTCGACATCGCAGACCCGCTCGCCTGACCCCCCGGGCCAGGCGCACGCTGCTGGGACTGGCCATGGTCGCCGTTCTCGCCCCGGTCGCGGGGGTGGCCCTGGGCTCGGCCATCGGCGATGTCAAGGACTGCGGCGAGGAGGTCAAGGTCGATGTGGCCGCCGCCCCCGAGATCGCCCCGGTCCTCGCCGACTACGCGAAATCCTGGACCGCCACCGCGGCGCCGTCCAAGGGCGTGTGCGTCTCCGTCGAGGTCAAACCGATGGACTCGGCCTCGGTCGCGGCCGGCTTCGCCAAGAAGCACGGCGTCGACCTGGATCTCGGCGGCAGCCCCGTCAACCGGGTGGAACTGCCCGACGTGTGGGTGCCGGAGTCGATGACCTGGCTGGCGCGGCTGGGCGGCGACCTGAAGGGCGTGCTGGCCGCCGACGAGGTGTCCTCGGTCGCCGAGAGCCGGGTGGGTCTGGCGGTCCCCGAGTCCAAGGAGGGCGACAACCCGCCGACCGGCAGCTGGGGCGACGCCACCGTGACCGCGCGCGATCCTCGCGTCGACGCGGCCAGCCTCGCGTTGGCGATCGGCAGCGTCAAGGACTCCAAGGCCAAGCCGAGCTTCGACGCCGACGGACTGGAAGTGGTCTCCAACGCACAGTGGATGATCCACAACAAGGAGAACCCGGGCGACAAATGGACCTTCGTCGAACCCTCGCCGCCGTTGCGCCCCTTCGACTATCCGTACGTGACACTGTCGAAACAGGACGACGAGCTGCGCAAGGCCACCGAGGCGTTCAAGTCCGCATTGGTCAGTGACAAGTTCACCGGACCGCTGTCCGAGCACGGCATGTCGAAGGCCGGTCCCTATCCGCAACCCGTCGCCCCCGAGGACGTCGAGGCGGCCCTCAAACAAAAGTGGGCCTAGAGCGGCCGGAACCGGCCTGACGACTCGTTACGACGGCACTCCCAGGTCGCGGGCGATCAGCATCCGCTGGATCTCCGAGGTGCCCTCGCCGATCTCGAGGATCTTGGAGTCGCGCCACATCCGGGCCACCGGGGTCTCGTTCATGAACCCGTAGCCGCCGAAGATCTGGGTCGCGGCCCGCGAGTTGTCGACCGCGGCGTTGGAGGCGTGCAGCTTGGCGATCGAGGCCTGGCGCTTGAACGGCGCGTCGGCGCGCATCCGGGCCGCCGCGTCGTAGTAGCCCAGCCGGGCCGTGTGGGCCCGCAGCTCCATGTCGGCGATCGCGAACTGGATCGCCTGGAAGTCACCGATCGGGTGCCCGAAGGCGTGCCGCTCCTTGGCGTAGCGGATCGACTCGTCGACACAGCCCTGCGCCAGACCGGTGGCCAGCGCCGCGATAGCGATGCGGCCCTCGTCCAGGATCCGCAGGAACTGCGCGTAGCCGCGGCCGCGTTCGCCCAGCAGGTTCGCCGCCGGTACCCGGCAGTCGTCGAAGAACAGTTCCCGGGTGTCGGAGGAACTCCAGCCGACCTTGGAGTACTTGGGTCCCACGGTGAAGCCCGGGGTGTCGCGCGGCACGATGATCGTCGAGATCTCCTTGTGGCCGTCGGGCTTGGTGCCGGTGACGGCCGTGACCGTGACGAACTCGGTGATGTCGGTGCCCGCGTTGGTGATGAAGCACTTGCCGCCGTTGATGACCCACTCGTCGCCGTCCAGGACCGCCCGGGTCTTGGTGGCGCCCGCGTCGGAGCCGCCGTCGGGCTCGGTCAGACCGAAGGCCGCCAGCGCCTCACCCCGGCACAGCTTCGGCAGCCAGCGTTGCTTCTGCTCGTCGGTGCCGAAGCGGTAGATCGGCATCGCGCCCAGCGACACCGCCGCCTCGACGGTGATCGCCAGCGAGGAGTCGACCCGGCCCAGTTCCTCCAGCGCCAGGCACAACATGAAGTAGTCGCCGCCCGCGCCGCCGTACTTGTCGTCGAAGCAGGCCCCGAAGATGCCCATCTCGCCCAGCTGCGCGACCAGCTTGTACGGGAACTCACCGCGCTCGTACAGGTCGCCCGCCACCGGTGCGACCTTCTCGCGCGCGAACTCCTCCACCGCCTCCCGAAGGGCGGTCTCCTCTGTGCTCAGTCGAAAATCCATGACCGTCGTCCTTTACGAGTAGGGCCTTATACGGGGGTGACGCCGTGTCGGCGACGGGAGAAGCTTCTGTCCTTGCCGCGCAGCGCGGCGTACCGGGCGATGAGGTCGTCGCGCAGCGACTCGGGCTCGACGATGTCGTCGATGACGAGCTCACTGGCCAGCCGGACGATGTCGATGTCCGCCTCGTACTCGGTGCGCTTGGTGTCGACGAACTCGGCCCGCTCGTCCTCGTCCTCGATGGCGGCGATCTTGCGGGCGTAGACGGCGTTGACGGCCGCCTCGGCGCCCATCACGGCGATCTTGGCGGTCGGCAGCGCCAGCGTCGCGTCCGGCCCGAAACCGGGTCCGGCCATGGCGTACAGCCCGGCGCCGTAGGCCTTGCGGACCACGACGCAGATCTTGGGGACGGTGGCCTCGGAGACGGCCGAGACCATCTTGGCGCCGTGCCGGATGATGCCCTGCTTCTCGACCGCGCTGCCCACCATGAATCCGGGCACGTCGGCCAGGAACAGCAGCGGCACGTTGAAGGCGTCGCACAGCTGCACGAACCGGGAGGCCTTGTCGGCGGAGTCGACGAACAGCACCCCGCCCTTGAACATCGAGTTGTTGGCGACCACGCCGACGGTCTCGCCGTTGAGCCGCCCGAAACCGGTGACCAGTTCCTTGGCCCAGCGCGCCTGGATCTCGAAGAACGAGCCCTCGTCCAGGATTCCCTTGGCGTACTTGCGCATGTCGAAGGCTTGCCGCTCGCTGGCGGGCACCATGGCGCGCAGGTCGGTGCCGGGCGCGGGCGCGGGCTCGACGGCGGGTGGTTGGGCGGTCCAGTTGTCCGGCAGGTACGACAGGTAGTCCTTGACGACGTCGAGGGCCTCGTCCTCGTCCTTGCACAGGAAGTGCCCGACGCCGGACTCGGTGCAGTGCACCTTCGCGCCGCCCATGTCCTCCAGCGTGGTCTTCTCGCCGGTGACCATCTCGACCATCCGGTCCGAGCCCAGGTACATCGACGAGTTCTTGTCGACCATCGCGACGACGTCGCAGAACGCCGGGACGTAGGCGCCGCCGGCGGCGCTGGGGCCGAACAGGGCGCACACCTGCGGGATCGAGCCGGAGGCGCGCACCTGGTTGTAGAAGATGCGTCCCGCGCCCCGGCGGCCCGGGAACAGCTCCACCTGGTCGGTGATGCGGGCACCGGCGGAGTCCACCAGGTAGACCATCGGGACGCCGCGCTCGTAGGCCCGGTCGGTGATGCGAACCATCTTCTCGACGGTCCGCGCCCCCCAGGAACCGGCCTTGACCGTGGAGTCGTTGGCCAGTAGGCACACCGGACGTCCGTTGATCCGGGCGGTCCCGGTGACGACGCCGTCGGCGGGCAGGCCCTCGGCCATCGCGTTGGCGAAGTAGCCGTCCTCGACGAAGGAGTCGGGGTCGACCAGCCGGGCGATGCGCTCCCGCGCGAACAGCTTTCCCTTGGCGGCGTTGGCTTCGTGATACTTGCTCGCGCCGCCGGAGGCGATTTCCGACCTCAGTTTCCGAGTGTCCACCGGCACCATCCCTGCTTTTAGAAAGCACTGACTTGACTTAACGTTCATTAAGCGTAGAGCATCAGAAAAAGAGCGCCCAGTTTGACTGGACGCTCTTTCTCGAAAGCTACTAACCGCAGCCTAGGCGCGCGAGGCGGCCCGGCTGGTGATGAAGGTGCGCAGGGCCGCGAACCCGACCCCGGCCAGGCACAGCGCGGCGAGGGCCGCCAGCAGTGCGGAGGCGGAGTTCTCGGTGCTGACCTTGTTGGCGGCGTCGACCTTCGTGGCGTCGTCGCTGCCGCTGTCGGAACCGCCCGGGGCGGCCTGGTCCTCGGACTGCTCGGCGTCGTCACCCTTGTTCGGGTCGCCCGCCTTGCCCTCGGCCTTGGGCTTCTTGCCGGTGTCCGGCGAGTCGCCGGGCTTGTCGGCGCCCTCGGCGGCGGAGTCGCTGTCGCCGTTGCCGCCACCGGCGGAGTCGCCGCCGTTGCCGGAGCCACCGCCGTTGCCGCTGCCGCCGCCGTTGTCACCGTTGCTGCCGTCGTGCGAGTCCATCTTCGGCTTGACCTTGATGGTGGTCTTGTCGGAGTGGTCCTCCGGCATGATCAGGCACTTGGGTGACATCAGCGCCTCGGTGCTGTTGGTCAGCGTGATGGTCTTGGAGTCACCCTCCTCCACCTTGCTCTCGCCCGCGCCGATGCGCAGGGTCGCGTCAGTGCCGAGGTTGTTGGTGAAGGTGACCTTGTCGCCGGACGTGACCGTCAGCGACTCCTTGTCGGGGGTGGAGTTGTTGCCTAGACCGGCTCCCAGGGCGCCGCAGCTGCCCGAGAACACGATCTCCCGCTCGGAGCCCTCGGCGGTGGCCGTGCTGGTGCCGAGGAAGCCCATCGTCACGGCGCCCGCCACGACCACGGCCGTCGCGGCGCCGAGGTAGCGCCGTCGGGCGGTCTTGTTACGGACTACGGGTGCCCGGCGTACGTTACCCGGGCGCGGGTATGGACTGGGTCGCCTGTCGCGATCTCCAGTAGCGCGCATCAATGCTTCTCCTACCTACGGGATGTGTGCCCCGTTCGGGACGGGGCCGAGCACACCGGCTTGCGCGTCGGTACGCCCACGTTATATGGGTCGATGAAGCGGCGCAAGACCACGAGACATCGACCGATGTCTTTTTCCCCGTGCCACCGCTGCCGCGGATGGTAGTACTCGATATTGCGTTATGGATAACGAGACAACCCATGGAGGGTAACGCGCGCTCGCCAGGTCGTTGTGAGCCGGGTCGCCGATGGCGGTGTGGCGGTGTCGGTCGGACAAGTACTCTCGCCGGTATGCGTATCGGATCCCACGTTGACGCCAGCAGCCCACTGGACGAGGCCGCCAAGCGCGGCGCCGAGGTGGTGCAGTTCTTCATCGGCGATCCGCAGGGCTGGAAGAAACCGGAGTCCCGGCCCGACGCCGAGGCGCTGCGGGCCAGCGACGTCGACATCTTCGTGCACGCGCCCTACGTCATCAACGTCGCCTCGCCGAACAACCGGATCCGGATCCCGAGCCGCAAGCTGCTGCTGCAACAGGCGCGGGTGGCCGCCGAGATCGGCGCCAAGGGGCTGATCGTCCACGGCGGGCACGTGACCAAGGACGAGGACATGGCCGTCGGCTTCGCCAACTGGCGCAAGGCCTTCGAGTTCGGGGCCGACCAGGGTGGCTTCGGGCTGCCGATCCTCATCGAGAACACCGCGGGCGGCGACAAGGCCTGCGCCCGCCGCCTGGAGAACATCGAGCGGCTGTGGGAGGCGGTGGGCGACTTCGATCCCGGCTTCTGCCTCGACACCTGTCACGCCCACGCGGGCGGCCTGGACCTGTCCGATGTGGTCGACCGTGCCAAGGCCATCACGGGACACATCGACCTGATCCACGCCAACGATTCCCGCGACACCTTCGACTCCGGCCGCGACCGTCACGCCAACCTCGGCGCCGGGCACATCGACCCTCAGCGAATTGTCGATATCATCTCGGCTGCGAGGTGTCCGGCGGTCGTGGAAACACCCGGCGACGCCGAGGCGCAGTCGGCAGATATCGCACTGATCCGGGAGCACCTGAAGACATGAGCTCTGAAGACGCCAGCCGGTCCGCGGCCAACACCGTGACCCCCGGCGACGGCGCCGAGCCGCCAGCAGCGGACACCCCCGCCCCGACCCCCGACACCCCAGCGGCCGAACCGGCGAAGACCCCGGCGGCCAGGACCGCCGAACCCGACGCGGACGTCCTCGCCGCCGAACCCGCCGTCGGCGAGCCGTCGAACGCCGTGACGGCCGAGACGCCGTCCGTCGACGACGCGGCCGAGCCGACGGACGATGCCCCGGCCGAGAGCCCAGCCGCGTCCGACGCCGCCGCCGTCGATCCCGAGGCCGACACGCTGGAGACGACGGCCGTGGACGGCACCGAGGCGGAGCCCGCCGACCCCGAGGTCGGGCGCTGGCGCCGGTTCGCCGCCACCGAACCGACCGCCGAGCCGGAACCCGCCGCGTGGCCGCGGCGGGCACTGCGTCGCACCGGCACGGCACTGCGCGGCGAGAACGCCATCGCCGCGATGGTCAGCGTGGTGCTCACGCTCGCGATGAACTGGAAGGTGCTGCGCGACCCGCTGCACTCGATCCCGCACGACCTCGGCGACCCGCTGTTGCAGACCTACACGCTGGCGTGGCCCGGTTCGGTGCTGTTCGACGATCCCGGTCAGCTGTGGAACGCCAGCAACTTCTATCCGAACCGGCTGTCGTTCGCGTTCACCGACACGCTGCTGGGCTACCTGCCCGCGTCGCTGATCGGTACCGGCCACGAGGCCGCGCTGCTGCGCTACAACGTCCTGTACCTGTTCACCTTCGCGCTGGCGTTCTTCGGCTGCTACGTGCTGCTGCGGCAGCTGGGCGCCCGGGTCGCCGGTTCGGCCATCGGCGCCGCCGCCGTCGCCTACGCCCCGTGGAAGCTGGCCCAGGCCGGGCACCTGCACATCCTGTCCATCGGCGGCATCGCGCTGTCGCTGGCGATGCTGGCCCGGGGCCACGGCTACTCACTGCGGCACGGCTACCGCGCCGAGCGCACCAAGTGGGGCTGGGTCATCGGCGGCTGGCTGGTGGCGGCCTGGCAGGTGAGCATCGGTTTCGGCGTCGGGGTCGGCTTCGGCTACCTGCTGGGCGGCATCGTCGTCGTGTCGATGCTGATCTTCGCGGGCAAGAACGTCATCGCCTCGCTCAACAAGCGCATCGGGCCGCGCATCCCGTGGCGGGTGCTGGTGGCCGACCTGGTCGGCATGCTGGCCTTCGCCGGGATCAGCCTCGCGCTGGCCATCCCGTTCTTCCAGGTGCTCAAGGAACACCCCGAGGCCGAACGCTCCCTTGAGGAGGTCGGATTCTTCTCGCCGGTGTGGTCGAGCTTCCTGATCAGCCCCGAGGAGTCGGCCGTGTGGGGCGAGGCCCACGCCGGTGCCCGCGAGGGCATGCCCTGGCCGCCCGAGACCACGCTGTTGGTCGGCTTCACCGTGCTGGCACTGGCCATCGTCGGCCTGATCTGGTCGACCTGGACGCCGCGGCAGCGGGCGTTCCTGGCGCTGGGCACCACCGTGTCGGTGGCGCTGGCGCTGGGCACCAACTTCCTCGACAAGGGCGCCTGGGCCTACGGCCTGGCCTACGAGTACCTGCCCGGCTTCGACGGCCTGCGCACCCCGGGACGGCTGGTGTTCTTCACCAGCCTGTTCCTGTCGATACTGGCCGCGGGCACCCTGACCCGGCTGGCCGACCAGCTCGACAGTTACGCCACCATGGACCGTGTCGACACCCGGTTCCGCGCCGCGGTCCCGGCCCCGCTGCGGGTGGCGCTGCTGCTGCCGTTGCTGCTGGTCCTCGCCGAGGGCTACAGCGCCGCCGAGGTCAAAAAGGTCCCCGAGCCGCCGGTCGCGATGTCCCAACTGGCCGAACCGGTGCTGATCCTGCCGTCCGACGGCTGGCACGACTCGATGATCCAGTACTGGAGCGTCGACGGCTTCCCGCGCATCGTCAACGGCACCGCCGGTTTCACACCCACCAATCAGGACGAGATCCGGCAGCACGCGCTGACCTTCCCGTCCGAGAAGAGCGTCGCCGACCTGCGCGCCGACGGCATCAAGACCGTGGTGGCGGTGCGGTCGCTGCTGGAGGGCAGCCAGTGGGACTACCTGCAGGACATACCCAGCCGCGACTCCACCATCACGGTGGAGGACCGGGGGGCGGTGCTGATCTTCACGCTGTGAGCCCGAGCGGCGTCTTCGGGTTGATGGGCGGCGCGAGCAGACCCGAGTCGGGATCGAGGCCGCCGTAGGACGCGCGCACCACGTCCAGGCGCGGGTTCAGCGTCTCGCGCACCACCAGCGCGCACAGCGCGATGACGGTGCCCAGCCGGGTGATCGACGCGGCCACGAACACCCACTCGGGCGCGATCAGGGCCCAGGCCGGTACCGGGCTGTCGTCCGAATTGGAGGCCGCCAGCAGTTCGCCGTAGAAGGCCACGAAGTAGAACAGCTCGGCGGCCTGCCACAGCAGGAAGGTGCGCCACCGGGGCCGGGCCAGCACCGCCAGCGGCAGCAGCCACAGCAGGTACTGCTGCGACCAGACCTTGCCGGTGATCAGGAACGCCGCGATCACCAGGAACGACAGCTGCGCGAACCGGGGCGGCTCGGGGGCCTTCAGGGTCAGCACGGCGATGGCCACACAGGACAGCGCGAACAGCACCAGGTAGGCGTAGTTGAGGAAGTCGACGTTGTTGAGGGTGGTCCCGATGGCCGACTCGGGTCCGGCGAAGTCGCGCAGGACGTACCACAGTGTCCCCCAGTCGATGCCGCGCTCGGAGTTGAGCTGGAAGAACCGCAGCCAGCCCTCGCGGGCGAACAGGATGAACGGCAGGTTCACCGCCAGCCAGGTCCCGGCCGCGATGCCCACACAGGACAGTGCCGGGCCGAGGCGCCGGTTGCGGAAGGCCAGCACCAGCATCGGACCGGCCAACAGCAGCGGGTAGAACTTCGCGGCCACCGCCAGTCCCAACAGGACACCGGCGAGCACCGGCCGGCGACGCGCCCAGGCCAGCAGGAAGAACACGGTCAGCCCGACCGCCAGCAGGTCCCAGTTGACCAGGCCGGTGAACAGCAGCGCCGGGGCGCCGACCACGAGCATGGCGTCCCAGGGGCGGCGTTCGCGGCGCAGCCCGTACACGGCGGCGATCGTGCCCATGCCGAAGACGAGCAGCACGATGGCGTTGAGGTGGTAGTAGAGCGTGCCGCCGCCGTCGCCGAGCCCGGCGTGGGCGAGCAGTCCGGCCGCCCCCATGAGGATCCCGGTCAGCACCGGGTACTCGACCGGATGGTCGAAATAGGGCACCGCGCCCTCGTTGAGCCGCTCGGCCCCCCACAGTGCCCGGATGTCGGTGTAACACAGCCGGGTGTACTGCTCGAAGTCCTGCCAGTTGCCGTCGGCGCACGGCAGTTTCTGCAGCCAGGCCAGCGCGAACATGAGGATGCCCGACAGCAGGATGACCCGTGGCGGAATCCAGAACCGGCGCCGGGGCGGGTCGATCGCTTGCCGCCCAAGGGGTCCGCCGATGAGCCGGGACAGCGAGGCCACCACGGGATCGGTACGAGAGGGCGCTTCGGGGCCCGGAGTCGGTCTGGTCATCATCGGCCATGATGCCTTGCGGACGCGCGACGGTAGGCTTGCGGGTAGCCGGGCCGCAGCTGTCCGGTGAGCGGCAAGCGAAGGAGAACGCAGTGGGACTCGGTGGCAGCATCTTCTTCCTCGTCCTTGGGGCCATCCTGACCTTCGCGGTCAGGGACTCGCCCGAATGGATCGATCTGCAGACGACCGGCTGGATCTTCATGATCGCCGGGGTCGTGGGCATCGTGTTGACGAGCTGGTACGCCAAGCACCAAAAGCGCGTCCATAAAGAGGTCCACGATCGGTATCAGGCCAATCGCATTGCCCGGCGGCAGGCGATCAAACGCAATGACGCGAGGCGAGCGGCCGAATCCGAACAGTCAAACCCCGGCTCTTCCGATAATTAGATTTGCGACCGTCACTCCATAATTGGAACGGTTTGTTTGAATATTGTGGACGGTGTGCCGCCACTGTCGGCACCGCTTTGCCTGCGCCGCCAGGATTCAACTCATCCGATCGTATGGTTCCAAAGAAATCTTCCCACCCAAGCTTCCTGTGCGCGAAAGAGGTCGGATAGACTTCTCACACACCATGGTGGTGGCTGAAGGCTCTCCTCCCGTGGAGCCGCAGCCCTGACTCCGGTTCTTTTCCGTGTTGAACCCGAGTCCCCCCGCCCCGGCCGTTCCCCCGTGCCGCCGGGGCGGGCCTATTTTTCTTCGCCGGTAATTCATCGCCTCCCGACCCGTCCTGAATGGCGGGTCTGGTTGTCGTTTAGCAACTATCCTATTTGGCTTAAATGTCCGGTTTGTTTAATGGTAGCCCACATGGGAGGGCTTGTAGTTGATAGCCTGAACCACTTGTCGACTGTCTAATTGTCGACCAACGCAAGTCCAGGAGGCGCCTGAAGTGCACCGATGTCGCCTCCGAACCGCCTCAGAGAAGGGCCCGGGCAATGCCTAAGGAAAGTCAGAAGTCCACAAGCGATCTAGGGAAGGAGGGAATGAAAGTCGCGTCGTCGCGCCCCAGGACCGACTGGGTGGTGTTCGGCGTAACCGCTGTACTGACCGCCGCGTTCATCGCATGGGGATTCATCAATACAACGGGTTTGCAGACGGCCTCGTCCAATATGCTTGGCGAGATCATGGACAAGGGTGGCTGGGCATTCGTGCTCGCGTCGTCCGGATTCGTGGTCTTCGCACTGTGGCTGGCGTTCAGCCGTTACGGCAAGATCACCCTCGGCAAAGAGGGCGAGGAGCCGGAGTTCAAGACGGTCTCGTGGATCGCGATGATGTTCAGCGCCGGTATGGGCATCGGCTTGATGTTCTACGGCGTCAACGAACCGCTGAGCCACTTCACCGCGCCGCCTCCCGGTACGCACGCGGTCGACGCCGCGGCGCCGGAGCGCATGGAGACCGCGATGGCGACCACGTTGTTCCACTGGACCCTGCACCCGTGGGCCATCTACGCCGTCGTCGGTCTGGCCATCGCCTACAGCTGCTACCGCCGTGGCCGTCGCCAGACCATCAGTGCCACCTTCACCCCGTTGATCGGTGAACGGCACGCCAACGGTGGGGTCGGCAAGGTCATCGACATCCTGGCGATCTTCGCGACCCTGTTCGGCTCGGCCGCCTCGCTGGGCCTGGGCGCCCTGCAGATCTCCAGTGGCCTGAGCGAACTGGGCTGGACCAACGGTGGCCTCACCAACGGCGTCCTGCTGATGATCATCGGCGTGCTGACCCTGGCCTTCGTGGCCTCGGCCGTCTCCGGTGTCGAGAAGGGCATCCAGTGGCTGTCCAACATCAACATGGTGTTGGCGGGTCTATTGGTCGCGTTCCTGTTCGTCTTCGGCCCGACCAAGTACATCCTCAACGTGCTGCCGACCTCGATGGCCTCTTACCTCGAGGAACTGCCGCAGATGATGGGTCGTACCGGCGCCACCGGTGGCAGCGACGTCGCCACCTGGCTCGGCGGCTGGTCGGTGTTCTACTGGGCGTGGTGGATCTCGTGGACGCCCTTCGTGGGCATGTTCATCGCCCGGATCAGCCGGGGCCGCACCATCCGCCAGTTCGTCGGCGGGGTGCTGCTGGTGCCCAGCGTCGTGAGCCTCATCTGGTTCGCGATCTTCGGTGGCACCGCGATCCACGACGAGCAGCACGGTGCCGGGCTGACCAAGGAGGCGACCGCCGAAGGCCAGCTGTTCGCGGTGCTGCGCGAGTACCCGATCCCGTCGATCACCGCGCTCATCGTGGTGATCCTGGTGGCGATCTTCTTCGTCTCCGGTGCCGACGCCGCTTCGATCGTCATGGGGACGTTGTCGCAGCGGGGCACGATGGAGCCGTCCAAGGTCGTGGTCATCGTGTGGGGTGTCGCGACCGGTGCGGTCGCGGGCATCATGCTGCTGATCGGCAGCGGCGAGATAACCGAGGACGGCAAGAACCCGGCCTTGGAGGGGTTGAAGAACCTCACCATTCTGGCCGCGGTGCCGTTCACGGTCGTGATGATCCTGCTGTGCATCGCGCTCACCAAGGATCTGCGCGAGGACCGGCTCATCGTCCGCGGCGAGCAGGGCGAGGAGGCGGTCAGCACGGCCGTCGACATCGCGCACGAGAAGTACGACGGCGAGTTCGAGTTCAAGATCGGTCCGGCGGACAACGGTGACACCGCCCCGGCCGACGACGACAAGGCGGGCAGCGGCTCCAAGAAGAGCTGAGGCCCCCTCTCGAAAGTCACAACAGCCCCCGGGTCAGCGGCCCGGGGGCTTTGTCGCGCGCGATAATCGCCGGGTGATTCCCAATGTGCTGGCCAGCAGGTACGCATCCGACGACAT
The DNA here is from genome assembly GCF_000024545.1 of Stackebrandtia nassauensis DSM 44728. Lineage (GTDB taxonomy): Bacteria > Actinomycetota > Actinomycetes > Mycobacteriales > Micromonosporaceae > Stackebrandtia > Stackebrandtia nassauensis. Next base: position 6,761,307 of record NC_013947.1, on the reverse strand, counting down.
GACCGCCCTGTGGGACCCGGCCGCCAAGGTGCGCGCCGAACGCCGCCTGTGGCTGGCGGTGCTCAAGGCGCAGGCGGAACTGGGCGTCGGCGTCGACGACGGCGTGATCGCCGACTACGAGCGGGTGCTGGACACCGTCGACCTGGAGTCGATCGCCGCCCGCGAACGCGTCACCCGGCACGACGTCAAGGCGCGGATCGAGGAGTTCAGCGCGCTGGCCGGACACGAGCAGATCCACAAGGGAATGACGAGCCGGGATCTGACCGAGAACGTCGAGCAACTCCAGATCCGCGACTCGCTGGCCCTGGTCCGCGACCGGATGGTGGCGACCCTGGCCCGGCTGGCCGACCGGTCGGTCCAGTACACCGCGCTGGCGATGGCCGGCCGCTCCCACAACGTCCCGGCCCAGGCCACCACGCTGGGCAAACGCTTCGCCTCGGCCGCCGAGGAACTGCTGCTGGCCTACGAGCGGGTCACCGAGCTGCTCGACCGGTACCCGCTGCGCGGCATCAAGGGCCCGGTGGGCACCGCCGCCGACCAGCTCGACCTGTTCGACGGCGACGCGGCCAAACTCGCCCGGCTGGAGGCAACGGTCGCCGGGCACCTGGGCTTCGCCCGGGTCTTCGACAGCGTCGGCCAGGTCTACCCGCGCTCGCTGGACTTCGAGGTGCTGTCCAGCCTGGTGCAGGCCGCCGCCGCGCCGTCCTCGCTGTCGGTGTCGATCCGGCTGATGGCCGGGGCCGAACTGGCCACCGAGGGCTTCGCCGCCGGACAGGTGGGCTCCTCGGCGATGCCGCACAAGATGAACACCCGCTCCACCGAACGCGTCAACGGCCTGGCGGTCGTGCTGCGCGGTTACGCGTCCATGGGCGCCGAGCTGGCCGGTGGCCAGTGGAACGAGGGCGACGTGTCCTGCTCGGTGGTGCGCCGGGTCGCGCTGCCCGACGCGTTCTTCGCCGCCGACGGCCTCTACCAGACCTTCCTCACCGTCCTGGACGAGTTCGGCGCCTACCCGGCGGTCATCGCCCGCGAACTCGACCGCTACCTGCCGTTCCTGGCGACCACGAAGATCCTTTTGGCGGCCGTCCGCAAGGGCGTGGGCCGCGAGAGTGCCCACGAGGCGATCAAGGAACACGCCGTCGCGGTGGCGCTGGCCATGCGCGAGAAGGGAACCGCCGACAACGACCTGCTGGACCGGCTGGCCGCCGACGACCGGCTCAAACTCAGCCGCGCCGAACTGGGCTCGCTGATCGCCGCCCCGCTGAGCTTCACCGGCGCGGCGGCCGACCAGGTCACCGCCGTTGCCGAACGGGTGGCGGCCGTCGTGGCCGAACACCCGCAGGCCGCGGCCTACACGCCGGGGCAGATCCTGTGAGTCCCGCACCGGAACTCCGCCGGTGAGCCCTTCGGGCGGGTGAGACGCCGGTCTCGAATCCGGGGGCGGGTAGGCGCGTCCGAGGGGCACACATATGCTGGTCATCGGGTTGTTTCATCTATCAACAGGAGCGCAGATTCGTGGCGCGCGTCGTCGTCGACGTCATGCTCAAGCCGGAAATCCTGGATCCACAAGGCGAAGCGGTGGTCAACGCCCTGCCTCGTCTGGGGGTCGCCGGGGTGTCGGGCGTACGTATAGGCAAACGCATCGAACTTGAGTTCTCGGACGACCTCGACGAGGCCACCGTCCTGGAACGAGCCAACGAGGCGGCGGACAAGCTGCTGGCGAACCCCGTCATCGAGACCTACACGCTCCGGGTGGAGACACCGCACGCCGTCAACGCGGAGTCGGCGTAGTGAGTGCTCGTATCGGGGTGGTGACCTTTCCCGGTTCGCTCGACGACGTCGACACCCACCGGGCGATCGCACGGGCCGGTGGCACACCGGTTCCACTGTGGCACGACGACAGCGCACTGCGCGGCGTCGCGGCCATCGTCCTGCCGGGCGGCTTCTCCTACGGCGACTACCTGCGCTGCGGTGCCATCGCGCGGTTCTCGGCGGTCATGGAGACCATCGTGGAGGTCGCGGCCGAGGGCATGCCCATCCTGGGCATCTGCAACGGCTTCCAGGTGCTGTGCGAATCGCACCTGCTGCCCGGTGCCCTGGTGCGCAACAAGCACCGGCGTTACCGGATCGGGCACCAGCCGCTGGCGATGAGCAACGACTCGGCCTGGACCAGCGGGTACGAGTCCGGCCAGCGGGCGGTCATCCCGGTCAAGCACGGTGAGGGCTGCTACGTGGCCGACGAGGCCACCCTGGACGAACTGGAGTCCTCGGGCCGGGTCGTGGCGCGGTACCTGGACGGGAACCCGAACGGCTCGATGCGCGACATCGCCGGGATCCGCAACGCGGCGGGCAACGTCGTGGGCATGATGCCGCACCCCGAGCACGCCATCGACCCGTTGACCGGCTCCTCGTCCGACGGCCTGACCATCTTCTCGTCCGTGCTGAAACAACTGGGGGTCGGCACCAGATGACCAATGTGGAAACCACCGACGGTCTCGACACCGTCGAGCGGGCGGTCAAGACCGCCGACGAGGCGCAGCCCTACGCGGAGCTGGGCCTCAAGACCGACGAGTACGAGCGCATCCACGAGATCCTCAAGCGCCGCCCCACCCAGGCGGAGCTGGCGATGTACTCGATCATGTGGAGCGAACACTGCTCCTACAAGTCCAGCCGGGTGCACCTGCGCAAGTTCGCCGAGAAGAACCCGAGTTCGCCGCACATGCTGGCCGGTATCGGCGAGAACGCCGGTGTCATCGCCGTCAGCGACGAACTGGCCGTCAGCTTCAAGGTCGAGTCGCACAACCACCCCAGCTTCGTGGAACCGCACCAGGGCGCGGCCACCGGTGTCGGCGGCATCGTCCGCGACATCCTGGCCATGGGCGCCCGGCCGGTGGCCATCATGGACCCGCTGCGCTTCGGCGCCGCCGACCACCCCGACACCGCCCGGGTACTGCCCGGCGTCGTGGAGGGCATCTCCCACTACGGCAACTGCCTCGGTCTGCCGAACATCGGCGGCGAGGTCGTGTTCGACCCCTGCTACCAGGGCAACCCGCTGGTCAACGCGCTGTGCGTCGGCGTGCTGCCGACCAAGCGGCTGCAGAACATGGCCGCCTCCGGCGTCGGCAACGTCGTGGTGCTGCTGGGCGCCAAGACCGGCCGTGACGGCATCGGCGGCGTGTCGGTGCTGGCCTCGGCCACCTTCGACGAGGACGCCGCCGAATCCCGGCCCAGCGTGCAGGTCGGTGACCCGTTCACCGAGAAACTGCTCATCGAGTCCTGTCTGGAACTGTTCGACGCCGGACTGGTGACCGGCGTGCAGGACCTCGGCGGCGCCGGGCTGACCTGCGCGCTGTCCGAGACCGCCGCCGCGGCCAAGCTCGGCATGCACGTCGACCTGGAGCGGGTGCCGCTGCGCGAGGCGTCGATGGAGCCGCACGAGGTGCTGGCCAGCGAGTCGCAGGAGCGGATGCTGCTGATCGTCGAGCCCCGGGTGCTGCCCGAGGTGCTCGAGGTCGCCCGCAAGTGGGGCGTGCTCGCCACCGCGATCGGCGAGGTCACCGACTCGGGCAGGCTCGTCATCGACTGGCACGGCGAGACCGTCGTGGACTGTCCACCCGCGAGCCTCGCCGACGAGGGCCCGGTCTACGAGCGTCCGATGCGCGAACCGGCCGACGCCGCGCTGGTGGCCGTCGACCGCGCCGAGACGCTGCCGCGTCCGGCCACCGGGGACGAACTGCGTGCCACCGTGCTGCGGCTGCTGGGTTCGCCGAACCTGTGCGACCGGCACTGGGTGACCGAGCAGTACGACCACCTGGTGCGCGGCAACACGGTGCTGGCGCAACCGGAGGACGCCGGGGTGCTGCGGCTGGACGAGAACACCGGCATGGGCATCGCGATCTCCACCGACGGCAACGGCCGCTACGCCAAGCTCGACCCGTACACGGGCGCGCAGCTGGCGCTGGCCGAGGCCTACCGCAACGTCGCCGTCACCGGCGCCACCCCGATCGCCGTCACCGACTGCCTCAACTTCGGTTCCCCCGAGGACCCCGAGGTCATGTGGCAGTTCGCGCGGGCCGTGGAGGGACTGGCCGAGGGCTGCTCGCAGCTGGGCATCCCGGTCACCGGCGGCAATGTCAGCTTCTACAACCAGACCGGCATGGAGGCGATCCACCCGACGCCGGTCGTCGGCGTGCTGGGCGTCCTCGACGACGTCAACCGCCGGGTCGGCATGGGGCTGGGCACCGACGGCGACATCCTGATCCAGCTGGGCGCCACCCGCGAGGAGCTGTCCGGTTCGGAATGGGCCTGGGTGGAGCACAAGCACCTGGGCGGTCTGCCGCCCACCGTCGACCTGAACGCCGAACGCGCCCTGGCCACCGTGCTGCGCGCTGGCGCGGCCGTCGGCCACATCGCCTCGGCCCACGACCTGTCCGAGGGTGGGCTGGCGCAGGCGCTGTGCGAGGCCGTCATGCGCGGCGGCAACGGCGCCCGGGTCCGGCTGCCGGAGGACGCCGACACGTTCGTGTCGCTGTTCAGCGAGTCCAGCGCCCGCGCGCTCGTGACGATCCCGCGCGGCCACGAGGTCGCGTTCCGGGCGCTGTGCGAGGAAAACGGCGTGCCGTGGACGGCACTGGGTATCGTCGACTCCACAGCCGACGGTCTCGAGGTGGACGGTCACTTCCACATCGGTCTGGACGAACTGCGCCGGACCTCGCGGGCTACGCTGCCAGAACTGCTCGCCTGACCACGTGACGGCGAGACCCTGACCAGAAACCGCTAAATGGATGCGACCCTGACCGAGACGGTACTGCCGCTGCTGGCCTTCGTGCTGCTCATCGGCGCCAACGGGTTCTTCGTCGCGGCCGAGTACGCGCTGGTCACGGTCAACCGTCCGTCCATTGACGATGCCGCGTCCTCCGGCGACCGCCGGGCCCGGTCGGTGCAGCGCGCCCTGAAGCGACTGTCCTTTCAGCTGTCGGGCGCCCAGTTGGGCATCACGATCACGGCGCTTTTGACCGGTTACCTCGCCGAGCCCGCGCTGTCGCGGCTGCTGGCGCCGCTGCTGAAACCGTTCGGCGACGCCGCCGAGGGCGTGTCGATCGCGATCGGCATGGTGCTGGCCAACCTGCTGTCCATGTTGTTCGGTGAACTGCTGCCCAAGAACGCCGCGCTGGCACGGCCGTTCCCGATCGCGCGGGCCACCGCGACGCCGCAGCGGGTGTTCTCCAGCGTGTTCGGCTGGCTCATCCACATGCTCAACGGCAGCGCCAACTGGCTGGTGCGCCGCTTCGGCGTCGAACCGCAGGAGGAGTTGGCCACCGCCCGCGCCCCCGACGAGTTGCAGTTGCTGGCCGCCATGTCGGCCCGGGCCGGGACGCTGCCGCGTGAGACCGCGATGCTGCTGCAACGGACGCTGCGCTTCGGCGACAAGCGGGCCGCCGAGGCCATGACGCCACGGGTGGACATGGTCGCGCTGCCCACCGGTGCCACCATCGCCGAACTGATCCACACCGCCGCCGACACCGGCTACAGCCGGTTCCCGGTCTACCAGGACACCACCGACCAGGTCGTCGGCGTCGCCGCGCTGACCGACGCCCTGGGACTGCCGCCCGCCCGCCGGTCGGTGACGTCGGTGCGTTCGGTGGCGCGCGAACCGGTGTTCGTCCCGGAACACCTGGACCTCAACGGTTTGGCGACCCGGATGCGCGCCGAGGGCGCCGACATGGCGATCGTCATCGACGAGTACGGCGGCACCGACGGCATCGTGACCATTGAGGACCTGGTGGAGGAGCTGGTCGGCGAGATCGCCGACGAGCACGACACCGAACCGGCCGAGGAGACCTCGACCCGCATCGAGGCCACCGGCAACCTGGCCCACCTGCTCCCGGGGTTGCTGCACGAGGACGAGATCGCCGAGCACACCGGCTTCCGGATGCCCGACGGTCCCTATGAGACGCTCGCGGGTTTCATCATGGCCCGGCTGGGGCACATCCCCGCCGTCGGCGAGACCGTCGTCTACGAGGGCTGGGAGTTCACCGTCGTCGACGTGGAACGGCACCGGGTCGAGCAGGTGCGGGTCCAGCCGCCGCCGGGCTGGGAACCCGCCGGTGAGTACGTGCCCAAGGAGGAGTCGCTGTGATCGCCGCGATCCTCACCGCCGTCCTGCTGGCCTTCAACGCGCTGTTCGTCGGCAGCGAGTTCGCCCTCATCGCCTCCCGTCGCACCATTGTGGAACCGCAGGCGGGTTCCTCCCGCCGGGCCCGCTGGGCGCTGTCGGCGATGAACCAGCTGCCGCTGATGATCGCCGGTGCCCAGCTGGGCATCACCATCTGTTCCCTGGGCCTGGGCGCGGTGGCCGAACCCGCGATCGCCCACGGCCTGGAACCGCTCTTCGCGTCCTGGGGCTGGCACGAATCGCTCATCCACCCCGTCGCCCTGGTGATCGCGCTGGCGATCGTGGTCTACCTGCACACGGTGCTGGGCGAGATGGTCCCCAAGAACATCTCGCTGGCCGGTCCGGAGAAGGCGGTGCTGTGGCTGGGCCCGTTCATGCTGGCCTTCTGCAACGCCACCAAACCCCTGCTGGTCGCCATGAAGGCCACCTCGGCCTGGCTGCTGCGCCGGGTCGGCATCACCACCTCCGACTCGGCCAAGACCGTGTACAACGCCCACGAGTTCGCGGGCCTGGTCACCGAGTCCCGCACCGAGGGCCTGCTGGGAGCCGGTGAGCACGAACGCCTCGCCAGCGCCCTGGCCCTGTCCGAACGCAGCGCCGCCGACGTGCTCCGCCGCTGGCCCGAGGTCATCACGGTCACCGACGACGTCTCCCCGGCCTCGCTGGAACTGCTGGCCACCCGCACCGGCCGGTCCCGCTTCCCGGTGGTGGCGCGCAACTCCCGCCGCGTCATCGGCTTCGTCCACGTCAAGGACAGCCTCAACGCCACCGGCGAGCAGCGCCGCTCCCCCATCGACCCGGCCAAGATCCGCACCCTGTCGGTGGTCCCGCCACAGCGCAGCCTCGCCGACCTCATGATGTACATGCGCCGCCACGCGGTCCACATCGTGGTGGTGGGCGAAGGCGCGACCCCGCTGGGCATCGTGACCCTGGACGACATCCTCTCCGCGGTGCTAGGCGGCCGCTGAACCGTCATATACCGCTTGGTAGACATCTCGGTTCTATGAAGTTCCCGCATCAGCGGTGGCAAATCCGTCCATCTCCCATTAAGTTGACGCTACGTGTGAACAACTTGGGGGAGCAGTGTTGGAGGAGCAGAAGGAATTCGCGGGGTTCGCCAACCCGGTGAACCCCACACCCGAGGAACTGCGCGCCTGGGCTTTCGACCCCGCCGCGGGACCACCGCAGACCGCCGCCCAGTGGGACCTGCTGCTCGCCGACGACCCGCTCATGCCCACCCTGGTGGAACTGGCCGCCGATCCGGTGTGCCCCAAACGCACCTTCGCCCTGCACTGCCTCTACCTCTACGCGGCCGACGCGGTCCGCACCGGCTTCCGCGCCCACCCCAAACGCAAGGTCCGCAAGGTCATGGAACAGGCCGAGGCCGCCCAGGACGCCTGGGTCGACCTGTGGGTCCAGAACACCCAGGCCCTGATCCGCGACCCGGACCTGTTCGACTACCACGACTGGTGCCAGGGCGGCCTGGCCCGCCGCCCCCGCCGCCTCGGCTGACGGGGCGCTCTATCGTTGGCGAATGCCGAGCGTAATCGCGTATCTGGGACCGCAGGGGACCTTCACCGAGGCCGCGCTGTTGCGGCTGCCCGGTGCCGACGAGGCCGAGCGCAGGCCGATGCGCAGTGTTCCCGAGGCCATGGACGAGGTCCGCTCCGGAGCGTGTGACGCGGCGTTGGTGCCGATCGAGAACTCGATCGAGGGGTCGGTTCCGGTGACGCTGGACAGCCTGGTGCGGGACTCGCCGTTGGTCATCACCGCGGAGGTGGTGCTGCCCGTGAGTTTCGTGCTGGCCGGGCGTGCCGATGGGGCGGTGGCGACGATCGCGTCGCACCCGCACGCGTTGGCCCAGTGCCGGGAGTTCTTGCGGTCGAAGCATTCCGGCGCCAGCACCGTGGACGCGCTGTCGACCGCGGCGGCGGCCGAGTTGGTCGCCGGTGGGCGCGCCGACGCCTGTGTGTGTGCCCGGTTGGCCGCCGAGCGGCACGGGCTGGACATCCTCGCCGATGACATCGGGGACAATCCCGGGGCGGTGACCCGGTTCGGGCTGGTCTCGCGGCCGGTGGCGGCGGTGGCGCCGTCAGGGAACGATGTCACGTCGTTGGCCGTCTACATCGCTCATGACGAGGTGGGGGCGTTGTTGCGGGTGCTGACGGAACTGGAGGTGCGGGGCGTCAACCTGACCCGGATCGAGTCGCGGCCGACCGGGGAGCGGTTGGGGCGGTACGCGTTCTTCCTCGACTGCACCGGGCACATCGCCGACGCGAGGATGGGTGAGGCGTTGATGGGGCTGCGGCGGGTGTGCGCCGAGGTGCGGTATCTGGGGTCGTATCCGCGTGACACCGGTGAGGCGCCGATCCCGGCGCCGCCGGGCCTGTCGGACGGGGATTTCGATGACGCGAGCCAGTGGCTGGAGCGGTTGCGGGCCAACGGTTCTTAGCTGACGGGTCAGTCTTCGCCGCGTCGCAGCCGTTTGATCTGACCGCGGTGTTTCTTGGCGTCCAGCCGTCGCTGTTTGGCGCGCTTGCTGGGTTTGGTGGGGCGGCGTTTCTTGGGGGGCGCGGCGGTGGCCTCGCGCAGCAGTTGGGCCAGGCGCTGGGCGGCGGCCTCGCGGTTGCGCAGTTGGGAGCGGTGTTCGCTGGCGGCGACCGTGATGCGGCCGTCGACGAGGCGGAAGGCGAGCCGTTCCAGGGCGCGCTGGCGCAGCGGTTCGGACAGCGCGGTGGTGGTCGTCAGGTCGAGGCTGAGTTCGACGCGACTGTCGGTGGTGTTGACGCTTTGGCCGCCCGGCCCCGAGGAGCGGGAGAAGCGCCATTCCAGTTCGGATTCGGGTACGACGACGGAGTCGCTGACCCGCAGCGGGTCCGTCATGTCGCCTCCTTACCGGTCAAGGGCGTGTGTGGGAGTTCGCTTCCGTCGCGAGCGGCCTCCAGGTGGATGCATGGCAAGGCGGAGGTGCTCCGGCATCCCGGTGTTGGATGTCGGAGTGCCGACAACGCAGACAGGCGCCGCCTGGTGGGCGCGCAGCAGGAATGGAATTCCCACACACGCCCTAGTTCAAGAATCCCGCGTGATACTACGGTTGTCGAACCCGCCGGTAAAGCGGTTATGACTCACGAGCCTCGCCGACGTCGAGGTAGCGGATCAGGCCGTCGACGATGTCGAAGCGCCAGGCGGTGTTGGGCAGGTTGCGGCGGTCGGAGTGGTAGCTGCCGATCACGACCCGGCCGTCGTGGCGTTCGGCGCGGACCGCGATGCGGCCGTGTTCGGGGAAGATCTCGGATTCCGCCCAGCAGTACAGGTCGCGGTCGCGGCCTTCGCTGGTGAGGCGGACGTCGTCGGCGAAGGCCGCGTAGAACGCGTCCCGGTCGCCGTGCCGCAGCGCGTTGACGACCCCGCGGACCGTCGGATGGGATAGATCGGCGGCGCGCATGATGTCCTCCCCTGTCGATCATGACGGTGACCGCTGTCAATGCTAGGTCGGATGGTGTTGGCGCGCACCGGATTCGCCGACCGGTTTCGTCCCGTCAGGGTGCTGACGGCTCAGGGGTCACCAGGTGCCACGGCAGTGTCAGGGTGCCGTCGCGGCGGCGGGCCGGGGGTTCGGCGACGGGCCAGCCGGTGGCCGCGAGGGTGTCGAGGGTGCGGCGCCAGCGGTCGCGGGGGCCGAACACGCGGGCCGGGGCGGCGTCCCGCCAGGCCGCGTCGAGGGCCGCGACGAGGGTGTGGATCCGCTGGCCGGGGACATTGTGGTGGATGAGCGCCTTGGGGAGGCGTTCGGCGAGGATCGCGGGTGACTCGAGGTAGGGCAGGGACGCGGCGAGCGTGAGCGTGGTGGGTCCGGAAGCGTCGAGGCTGATCCAGGTGGCGACGCGGCCCAGTTCGTCGCAGGTGGCGTCGACGATGAGGCCGCCGGGGGCCAGGGCCTGCCGCAACAGCTGCCAGGCTTGCGGCACTTCGGTTTCCGGGTACTGCCGCAGCACGTTGGCGGCGCGGACGAGCACCGGGCGCAGCCCGGCGAGCTCGAAACCGCCGAGCGCGAACTCGACCCGGCCGTCGACGGCCAGTTCGGACGCCGCCGCGACCCGGGCCGGGTCGATCTCGAGGCCGACGATCCGCACGTCGGGGCGGACGCGGCGCAACCGGCGGTACCACTCCAATGTAGTTACCGGGGTGGCGCCGTAGCCGAGGTCGACCACGAGCGGGTCGGTGGCGGCGCGCAGCCGGGACGCGGCGGTGGCGGCCAGCCAGCGGTCGAGGCGGCGCAGCCGGTTGGGGTTGGTGGTCCCTCGGGTCACCGTTCCCCGGGGTCGCGGTCGCATCGCGCCAGGATACGAAAGCCCTGGAACCGTCGGGGCCGACCTCCGATTAATCAATGAATCGATGCACATCTATTGACTGTGATGCTTGCGTGCCATAACGTCCAGTGAAACAGAAAAGGTTCTTTACCGGCACCGGAAAGACTGCCCTTCTGGAAAGGACTAACCGCCCATGAAACGCCCGTTCCCCGTGCTGGCGGCACTCGCCGCCGCCACGGCACTGCTACTGCCCACCGGGGCCGCCGTCGCGGCCGAGCCCGACGCCGACGATCCGAAGTCCGGAGGTCGCAGCGTCGGCTACTTCACCCAATGGGGCGTCTACGACCGTGGATTCCTCGTCAAGGACATCGTCGACTCAGGACAGGTCAACAACCTGACCCACATCAACTACGCCTTCGGCAACGTCAACGAACAGGGCCGCTGCTTCGAGGCCAACCAGGCCGGGGTCGGTGACGCGTGGGCCGACTACCAGCGTCGCTACACCGCGGCCGAGTCCGTCGACGGCGTGGCCGACACCTACGACCAGCCGCTGGCCGGGAACTTCAACCAGCTCAAGGAACTCAAGGCCGCGCACCCGGACCTGAAGATCCTGTTCTCGCTGGGCGGCTGGACCTGGTCGAAGTACTTCTCCAACGCGGCGCTCCCGGAGAACCGGGAGGCGTTCGTGTCCAGCTGCATCGACATGTTCATCAAGGGCAACCTGCCCAAGATCGGCGGCGAACCCCAGGGCGGCGACGGGGTCGCGGCGGGGATCTTCGACGGCTTCGACCTCGACTGGGAGTGGCCCGGCAGTCCCGGCAACGACGGCAACGTGATCCGGCCGGAGGACAAACAGAACTACACCGCGCTGGTCGCCGAGTTCCGCGAGCAGCTGGACGCGCTGGGCGACGGCTACGAACTGTCGGCCTTCGTGCCCGCCGACCCCGAGAAGGTGGAGGCCGGATTCGAAGTCCCGCAACTGATGGAGAACTTCGACTTCGTCAACGTCCAGGGTTACGACCTGGCCGGGGCCTGGGACCCGACCACCAACCACCAGGCCCAGATCCACTCGCCCGCCGACAACCCGAACCCCGCCAAGTGGAGCTCCGACCTGGCGATCCAGACCTGGAAGAACGCCGGAGCCCCGGCGGACAAACTGGTGCTGGGCCTGCCCGCCTTCGGGCGCGGCTGGACCGGCGTCGGCTCGGCGAACAACGGCCTGTACCAGACGAGCACGGGCCCGGCACCCGGGAAGTACGAGCCGGGCATCGACGACTACAAGCTCGTCAAGGACAAACCCGGCCAGGTGTTCCGCGACGAGGAGAACATGGCGGTGTGGAAGTACGACGGCACCCAGTTCTGGTCTTATGACGATCCGGCGATGATCGCCAAGAAGATGTCCTATATAGCCGAACAGGGCCTTGGCGGAGCGATGATCTGGTCGCTCGACGGGGATGACGGCACCCTGGTGGCCGAGATGGGTTAGCCCGCACCCGATCGGTCACGAACGATGGCCTGGCCACATGGCGGCCAGGCCATCGTTTTCGCGTCGGGGGGTGTCAGCTCATCGCGTCGGCGGCCGACGGGTCGCAGTCGCGCAGGAACTGGGCGCACCGGGCCGCCTCGTCGGCCTCGCCGATGGCGTCGGCGGCCAGGCTCAGCTGGTACAGCGCCTTGAGGAAGCCACGGTTGGGTTTGTGCGACCACGGCACCGGGCCGTGTCCCTTCCAGCCGTTGCGGCGCAACTGGTCCAACCCGCGGTGGTAGCCGGTACGCGCGTACGCGTAGGCGGCCAGGTCCTCACCCTGCTCGCGAGCCGCGGCGGCGAGTTTCGCCCAGGCGTAGCAAAACGTCGGGTACCGGCGGGCGGCTTCGGCGGGGCCGTGCTCGGTCTGGACGGCGAGTTGTTCGTCGTCCTCGGGCAGCAGCGTCGCGGGGGGTTCGGGCAGCAGGTTGCTGTTCGGCATCTATTGAGCTCCATTCGAACGGACCGAGGTCGCCGCATAACAAGCGGTGGCGGTGGATAGGCACGTCCCCATATTCTGTCAGGCTGGTGTCGGATAGGCGACACCCGGCGGCCGGTAAATGCCGCGAAACACAATAATTCCGGCGCCTAGGTCCGGTGAGGTGACGATAGCCCGGCGTATCGGCAGAGCTCGATATTTCACCAAATGCCGCTGTCCCGGTACAGTCGGACCACGATTTGAGAACCGTGCGAGGTGGTGCGTCCATGTCCTTTATCAACGAACCCGCGGACGAGGACATCATCGCCAGTGCCATCGAAGCCCTCGAGAACTACGCCCCCGACTCCGAGGAGCGCGCCGCCCGGCTCGTCGACGTCCCCGAAACCGTCCTGGAGAAGCACGTCGACCGGCTGACCGACGCCCTGTTCCTCGCCGACCCGCCGATGGCGATGCGCATCGCCAACCTGCTGCCGCCGATCTGCACCCGGCGGCACGCGGAGAACTACATCTACTACCTGAACCACACCGGAGATCCCGGCTACGCCGCCGGGGTCTTCGTCACGTTCAAGGCCCGCAGCGTCCACCGCACCAAGTACACCGAGTGGAGTCTGGACAAGGCGCTGTGGAAATGGATGCGCCACACCGACAACGGCTCCATCGAGGACGTGGTCCGGGAACTGGGCCCCGACTGGGGCGCGCTGTGGGCCGATCACGTGGCGGTCGTCTTCGGGGCCGGGCGGCTCAGCCGCAAGCTGCACAAACTGGCGCAGCAGCTGCGGGATCAGTAAAACGTTTGCCGCCGTTGCGGCCGAGCCCCACAATGGCGGAATGACCGACGTGACGATTCGTCCAGCCGATCCCGACCGTGACGCGGCGGCCATCGCGGCCCTGTCCACCAGGGAGTTCGACTTCCTGCTGCACAACGCGGCGACGATGCGGCGCAACCTCGACGACAGCAATCCCCGGAAGCGCAAACTGAGCCTGGTCGCGGAGAAGGACGGCGAGCTCGTCGCCTACGCCATCACCTCGCTGGACCTGGAGAGCAGCGTGGAAGGCGCGGCGACCGTCAACCTGATCGTGGCGCCCGAGCACCGCCGTACGGGAATCGCGTCGGCGCTGATCGAACCGCTGAGCGCGCACTGGGAGGCGATCGGGGCCTCCACCGTCACCGCGCGGCTGATCTCCGAGGAGGCCGCGGCCTTCGCCGAGAAGCGCGGCTTCAAGCGCAGCCGCACCGAGCGGATCTCGCACGTGTCGCTGGCCGGCATCCCCGACGTGGTGGCACCGGCCGAGGGCATCGTCCTGAAGCCGCTGTCCGAACTGGATGACGACCGGGCGCTGTACGCGCTCGACTGCGCGGCGATGGTCGACGTACCGGCCGACGAGCCGTGGGTCCCGCTGCCCTTCGACGAATGGGTCGAGCAGTACATGGCCGATCCACGGCTGGACCGGCACAACACGGTGCTGGCCTTCGACGGCGACACCGCCGTGTCGGTGGCCTGGGTGGAACGGGTCGGCACCCGGATGTGGTCCGGGCTGACCGCCACGCTGCGCGAGTACCGGGGGCGGGGACTGGCCAAGGCGGCCAAGTCCGCGGCCCTGCACCGGGCCCGCGCGGATGGCGTCGTCGACGCTTACACGAACAACGACGCCACCAACGCGGGCATGCTGGCCGTCAACACCTGGCTGGGTTATCGGCTGCACACCGAGCAGTACACCCACGTGCATACCCGGTGAGGCATCACTTCCTACCAACTCCTATGTGGACTTTAACTCCGGCGGCCATTCGTGTACCGGCGTGTTCGTCGCGGCGTGCTCGGCGTAGCGGCTGAGCATCTCGTGCAGCGCCGGGGTCCGTGACAGACCCTGCCGCTGCTGGAGCCGCTGCACGCAGTTGACCTGCCACGCGGCGCCGTTGACACCGTTGCGGCAGCGTCCGGCGATGATGGCCAGCAGCCGCTCGGCGACGGCGGAGTCGACGTCGAGGGCGGCCAGGCCCTCGGCGGCCTTGGGCAGCAGGTGATCCAACACCAGCACTCGGGCGGGCAGTTCACCCAGGCCCGGCCAGGTCTGGTGGGCGTCGATGCCGTGCCGGGCGGCGGCGTGGAAGTTCTGCTCGGCGACCGCGAACGGCAGTTTGGTCCAGATGGGCATGTCGGCCTCGGCCAGGGCCGTGACCAGCCCCAGGTAGAAGGCCATGTTGGCGCAGATGTCGATGGGTGTCGGCCCGGCGGGAACCACCCGGTTCTCCACCCGCAGGTGCGGGCCCTCGGGACCGACGTCGTAGACCGGACGGTTCCACCGGTAGATGGTCCCGTTGTGGAGCCGCAACTCACCCAGCTGCGGGATCTCGCCGGAGTTCACCTTCTCGATCGGGTCCTCCGAGACACACTGTGGCAGCAGCGGCACGAAGTACTTGAGGTTCTCCTCGAACAGGTCGGTCGCGGAGGTGATCCAACGTTCGCCGAACCAGGCCCGGGGCCGTACCCCCTGCACGCGCAGCTCACCGTTGCGGATGTCGGTGGCCTGCTCGAACAGGATGATCCGGGTCTCGGCCCACAGTTGGGTGCCGAACAGATAGGGGGAGTTCGCGGCTGTCGCCAGCTGCACCCCTGCCATCGCCTGCGCCGCGTTCCAGTACCGGGGGAACTGTTCGGGGGTCAGTTGCAAATGGAACTGGACGCTGGTGTTGACCGATTCGGGTGCGATGGAGTCGGTGTGGGCGCGCAGGGTCTCCGCCCCCGAGATGTCGAGGGAGATGTCCTCACCGCGGACCGAGAGGATCTGGTCGTTGAGCAGCCGGTAACGCGGCCGCCGGGACAGGATGTCCAGCCGGGCGTGTTCGCGGCGCACCGTGGGAAGGGTGCCGACCATGACCACCGAGGAGTGCTCCTTGCGGGCACAGTCGTTGACGTCCTGCAACCACAGTCGCAATCGCTGCTCGTAGGTCTCGAAACCGAAGCCCGCGACCGGGCGCGGGCCGAGGTTCAGTTCCAAATTGAACCGTCCAAGTTCGTCCTGGACCGAGTCGCCGTTGGCCACGGCGTTCTCGGCGAGGTGGGACAGAACCTCGTGGTTCGTCATCGACGGTTCGCCACTTTCGTCGACAAGGGACAGCTCAAGCTCCATGCCGGTTAAAGTTCGCTCTACATCGAATAGATCGCCGTCAGTCAATAGAATCAACGCGTCGAGACAGCGCCGAAGCTTGTGTCGATATCGTTTAAGGTCCGCGTGAGTGAATTCTTGAATTCCTACGTCGTCACCCATTGGCCCTCCCCGGGCAGTCGAGGTAAACCACAACAGTAGAGCCAAAAGTCACCCCTTGGCCACCCTCGGATTGCCGGGAAAGTGCCACTATATGAAGCTGAAGGATCATCCTTGTCGGATAACCGACACATACTAGACATTCATATTTGGCTATGTATCGGCGATCACGTCAGCTCGGCCGGAATTCTTCCGGTCGATTTAGTCCACACTCGAACGACGTCGCGAACCGAGAGCACTCCGACGACCTCTCCGCCCTCGACGACGATGAGGTGCCGGAAGCCACCGCGCACCATCGCCGCCGCGGCCTCCTGGAGTGTCCAGGTAGGAATCGCGAAGACCAGGTCCTTGGTGAGGTGGGCGCCGACCCGTTCCACGTCCGGGTCCAGTCCGGCGGCGAGGGAGTCCATGATGTCCCGCTCGGTGAGAATTCCGTGCCCCTCGGCGTCGGGATCGACGACGACCGCTGCACCCACGCGCCGCGCCGACATCAGCGCGGCCGCCTTTCGGAGCGTGTGTGCTGGACCAATGGACAACACTGTGGTGCTCATAGCGTCCTTGACCTGCATCGTCAACACCTCTTTCCTCTTCGGGGCGACGAGTGCAGTGACTCGCGCCACTTACATACACCTCCAGACATGATCCCCGCAGGGGCGCCAAGACACAACACCTTGTCTGAACTTTGACACACTGTCGGGCCATGAGCCGAACCGATTTGCGCTACGCCGACTTCCTGTCCAACAACCGCGGCGGAAATCTATTCACTTATGTCGTCAACCAGCGCATCGGCGCCTTCTTCGCGCTACAGGCGCACCGGGCCGGGCTGGCGCCCACGGTGCTGACCCTCATCAACCTGGTGTTCTCGCTGGGCGCGGCGGTCACGATCATCGCGGTGGCGGCCTCGGCCGCCGACGGCGAGGTGACCTGGTGGCCGATCGCGATCGCCGCCGCCGTCGCCTGGCAGATCGCCTATTCTCTGGACTGCTCGGACGGACAGCTGGCCCGCGCGGCCGGACTCAGCTCGCCGGCGGGCAAACGCATCGACATCCTGTGCGATGTGGCTGCGCAAGGTGCATTCTGCGCGGCGGTTGCCGCTGTTGCCGTGGCCTATTCACCCGACGTTCCCGCTTGGTTCATCGCCGCCTTCGCTTCGCTGTGGATGGTGAACCTAGTGACG
This sequence comes from Stackebrandtia nassauensis DSM 44728, assembly GCF_000024545.1. Lineage (GTDB taxonomy): Bacteria > Actinomycetota > Actinomycetes > Mycobacteriales > Micromonosporaceae > Stackebrandtia > Stackebrandtia nassauensis. The sequence goes on along the minus strand of NC_013947.1, from coordinate 6,744,417 downwards.
TCCATTCTGCAAACGGGCGAGTCCTCCGGCTCGATCGTGACCTCGAAGAAGTTGGTCTTCGAGCTCGTCAAACTCGTCCGGGACACCGGAGTGATCGTCCTGTTGGTGCCGATCGTCCTAATTGTCTACCCGGAGGGCATGGTGTGGTTGATGGCATTGTTCACTGTGGTCAACGGGTTGTTCCTGTTGGCCAGCATCGCGTTCACGGCGAAGAACGCCCTGCGAACATGACGATCGGGCGGCGGCTTTCCTGGGGTCTTGCCGACCAAGCGGTCATCGCCGCCGCCAACGCGGGCAACGGACTGCTCGCCACCGTCTTCCTGCCCCCCGCCGAGGCGGGCATCGTGCTGGTCTGCCTGGCCACCGTCTACGTCGCCATGGGCCTCAACCGGGCCTTCATCGGCGACGTCCTGCTCGCCCAGGCCTCCCGCTTCGAGGGCACCAGCCGCCGCCGCATGCACACCGACGCGATCGCCACCGCCTGCTGTTCCGGGACCGCCGTGGCCGTGGTGCTCGCGCTGCTGTGGCTGCTGTGGCCCGGCCGACTGCTGGACCCGCTGATCTACCTGGTCCCCTTCATCCCGGCACTGTTCGCCCACGACACCGCCCGCTACTCCTACCAGTCGCAATTGCGGCAGCGCAGCGCCTTCGTCATCGACATCGCCTGGGTCCTGGTCCAGGGTGGCCTGGTCGGCATCGGTGCGGCACTCGGCGCCCTGTCCGGGCCCTGGCTGCTGGTCGCCTGGGGACTGGGCGCCTGCATCGGCGCCATCGTCTACCTGCTGCGCGGCGGCATCGTCCCGTGGCGGGGACGGCCGGTGCGCTGGCTGGCCCACACCCGCAAACTGTCGGTGTGGTTCACCGGCTCGGCCGTCATCGGCCAGGCCCAGATCCAGCTGATCGCGCTGCTGATCCCCAGCCTGCTGGGCGCGGCGGCCTTCGCCGGACTGCGGCTGGCGCACCTGGTGATCCTGCAACCGATCCAGAACCTGGTGCTCGCCTCGATGGGCCTGCTGGTGCCCCGTACCTCCACCCTGACCGAGGCCGGGAACATCGAGGGACTGCGCAACCAGACGAAGAAGGTCGTCGTGATCGCGCTGGGCCTGGCCGTGGTGCTGTTGGCCGTGGTCACCCTCGCCGCCGAGCCGGTGCTGAGCTGGTACCAGGGCGGCGCCTACGCCGAGGTCGCGCCGCTGGCCTGGCCGGTGGGGATCCAGGCCGGTATCTACCTGCTCCAGATCCCGTTCACCGCGACGGTGCGCGGCATGCGACAGGGCAAACTCGTCTTCCTCCAGTACGCGCTGTTCACCGTCACCAGCCTGCTGGGCGTCGGCATCGGCGCCACCACCTTCGGCCTGACCGGCGCCGCCTGGGGGCTCACCGTCGGTTCGGCCGTCGGCCTGGCCGTGATGATCTACCTGGCGATGTACGCGATGCGGCAGTTGACCACGCCGCCGGTGCGTCAGTCCCTGGTACCCGCCGAGAGCTCGGCGTAGATGTCCAGCTGCCGCGACACGACCACCTCGGGCGCGAAGGTGCTCAGGTAGCGCTTACGGGCCACTTCGGACAATGACGCCGCCGTGCGGTGCATGTCGGTCAGGCCCCGCGCCATGCCGTCCGCGGTGGGCTCGACGATGACACCGGCGTCGCCGATCATGCGCGGCGGACCGCCCAGATCGGTGGTCAGCACCGGACGCGCGTTGGACAGCGCCTCGATGACGACGGTCGGCAGCACGTCCTCGCACAGCGAGGACACCACCAGGGCGGCCGCCGAGCGCAGCCGTCCGGCTATCTCGTCGTGCGGCAGCGGACCCACGAAGTCGATGTCGGAGCGGGCGGCCGCCGCCGACTCGACCATTGCGCGATCCGGGCCGTCGCCGATGATCGACAGCGTGCCCAGCGCGCCCTCGGGGTGCCGCCGCCACGCCTCCAGCAGCAGCCCGACGCCCTTCTCCGGCGACAGCCGACCCAGGTACATGAAGCCGGAACCGGTCTCGTCGTGCACGCCGGGGTCGGGGATCGAGTTGGGTTTCACCCGGATCTGCTCGGAGCTGATGCCGTAGTCCCGCAGGTGATCGGCGATGTGGTCGGTCAGCGCGATGTAGCGGTCGATGCCGCGCCAGGTCGAGCGGTTGACCGCCAGCGTCGTGGCCATGATGACGCTCTGGGCCCGCGAACCCCGGTAGCAGCCGTGCTTGATGCCCGGCAGCGCGAAGGACTTCCCCTTGCAGTCGTGGCACATGTGACCGTCCCGGAAGTACATGGCGCTCATGCACACCTGCCGGTAGTTGTGGACGGTCTGCACGGCGGGCACGCCCAGCTTCTGCGCGGTGCGCACCACCGCCGGGGACAGGAACGGGTACGGGTTGTGCAGGTGGAACACGTCCGGCTTCTCGGTCTGGATCAGCCGGGTCAGCTCCTTCTGGGTGCTACGCGAGTAGATCGGCGACGCGGCCAGCGCCACCTTGCCCGGCAACGACAGCGACGCGATCTCGTCGCTGGAACGCTGGAACGGCACCACCTCCACCCCGGCCTCGGTGAGCTGGCGGATCTCGTTGTCCACCATGGAGTTCTCTCCGGACGGCTGTGCCGAGGAGTACCTGTTGTGCGCGATAACGACCTTCACTCGTCGTTAACCTTCCTAGCCACCTGGTTGTGTGAGACTGTGCCGCGTGTTGACGATACTCAGTGTCGCCACGGCGCTCATCGCTGCGAGTGCGATGGCCTGGCTCGCCTTGAGTTTGCGCGGCAGCTCGCCGCGAAGCCTGTTTCTCGGCGTCTCGATTCCTTTGCTGGGAATGATCGCATGGACCTACGGCGCCACGCCGATCGTGGTGTGGGCCGTCCAGGGCGGCATCGGTCTCGTCGCGCTGGCCTGGACCTATCCCTGGCTGCGCGACGCGGGGAAGCTGCCCCGCGTCGGCGCGTTCTGGCTGGCCGTCCCGGCCTGGTTCATCGGCGCGCTGGCGCCGCTGTTGCTCGGCGGGTTCACCGTCGCCGCCCAGCGGGTCGTCTACGGCGGCTTCGCGGTGGCGATCATCCTGCTGGTCCTCGCCGCCGCCGACGCCACCCGCAACCGGGCGCTGCGCTCGGACGCCGACGGTTCCGACGTGTCGGTGGGACTGGCCGCCGGTTTCCTGCTGTGCCTGGCGCTGTTGATGCTCACCGGCGCCACCCAGGTGCTGGCCGCCGAACACTGGACCGTCGGTGGCCAGTGGGGCCACGAGATGCAGAACCGGTTCTGGGGCGGACCGTGGCTGGGCTACCACCCGAACTTCATCGGCCTGACCGCCGTCATGGTGGCGATGCGGATCGGCCCCGACCCCCGCTTCACCCGGACGCAGCGGCTGGCCGCCTGCGGCGTGGCCGCGTTCCTGTTGCTGCTGGTGGAATCCCGCACCTCCTTCATCGTCGCGTTCGTGGCCGCCGGGGTGTTCGCGCTCGGCCACCTGGCCCGCGGCGGCGTCTCCTGGTGGCGGCCGTGGCGGTGGGTCGCCTCGGCCGCGGCACGACGGGTCACCGGGATGGCGCTGGCGCCGCTGTTGGCCACCGCCATCGTGTTCGCGTTCGCGGGCGGCACCGACATGCTGCTGAAGAACCGCTACGACGACCAGCAGTCCGGTTCCGTCGACGGCCTGCTGTCCGGGCGCGCCGAGATCTGGGGCGACATGCTGGCCGACTACGCCGACGGCTCGATCGCCGAGCTGGCCTTCGGCAACCCGGACAACGCCCGCGGCGTCCACCTCACCATCACCGATCCCGAGCACCCCGACTACGAGACCCAGGCCAAACACACCGCCGACAACGCCGCCATCGGCGTGCTGTTCCGCTCCGGCGTGGTGGGCCTGGCCGCCTTCACCCTCGGGCTGGTGCTGTTGATACGGCACGTCTTCCGGCGCGGCTCACCGCCGTGGGTGCCGATCGCGGTGGCGGCGCTGCTGGTCGGCGGGCTCACCGAGGACGAGATCGCGTCCACCGCCCCGGCCTGGCTGCTGGTGTGCGCGGCCGAACTGGCGGCGGTCAGGGCCCGGCCGAACCGTTGGTGGCCACAGCCCGATGCCGAGGAGGACACTGGGCAAACTCGCCTGAACGTCCCAGTGCCGACATCCCCGAAAGGCTGAGGCGGGACCATGGCAGGCTAGGGTGCTCCCATGCGCCGAACCGGGCGGCGAACCCGGACGGTTTCCGAGTTCCCCGGTTCTAGAGGATGTGTGGTGACAACAAGCCTGCAGCGTCCATATTCCGGACGCCGCCTGACCGAGACGCGGGTGAACGTGAACGTCGAGCCGGTGACTGAAGGTGTGCCGCGATCGGCGTGGATGCTCAACTCCAGAGCCTCCACCTGGCATGGACCGTACGTGCTGCTGCTGCTGGCCTTCGACTACATGGCCGCGCTGATCGCCTCGGTGCTGACCGTCAGCGTCATCAGCAGGTTCTCCGACCTCATCGACACCCCGGCCGCCGGTTTCTACGTCGTCCGCGACGGCGTCTCCAGCATCTCGCCGATGTTCTACATCGTCGCCTACTGGCTGCTGCCGCTGACCTGGGTGCTGGTGCTGTGGGGCAACGGCGCCTATGACCGCCGCTACCTGGGCATCGGCACCGACGAGTTCAAACGCGTGGTGCGCTCGGCGGCCATCATCGTGTCGGTGGTCGCGATCCTGACCGTCTTCACCAAGACCAACGTCTCCCGTGCCGCGCTGTTCACCGCGCTGGGAGTCGCGTTCATCAACATCTCGCTGCTGCGGTTCGGCGCCCGCCGGGTGCTGCACTCGCTGCGCGCCAAGGGCCGGGCGATCCAGCGGATGCTGCTGGTCGGCGCCTACCCCGACACCATCGAAGTGCACAACGCCGTCACCCGCACCACCTACGCGGGCATGGTCCCGGTGGGCATCTACCTCACCGAGGGCGCCGCGTCGGTGCGCGGCCTGGAGACCCCGGTGCCGATCTTCTCCAACCGGGACGTGGTCGAACTGGCCGCCGACCTGGACGCCGACACCATCGCGGTGTGCGGCAGCGCCAGCACCGAACCCGGTGAACTGCGCCGGCTGGCCTGGCAGCTGGAGGGCACCGGCCGCGATCTCGTGGTGGCGCCGCAGCTGACCGACATCGCCGGGCCGCGCGTCCACATCCGCCCGGTCGAGGGACTGCCGCTGCTGCACGTGGAGGAACCCACGTTGTCCGGCCTGTCCTGGCTGGTCAAGAACGTGCTCGACCGGATCACCGCCGCCGTGGGCCTGCTGCTGCTGACCCCGGTGCTGGCCGCCATCGCGATCTACATCAAGGCCACCAGCCCCGGACCGGTGTTCTTCCGGCAGCCCCGGGTCGGCATGGAGGGCCGCACGTTCCACTGCTGGAAGTTCCGCACCATGTACATCGACGCCGAGGAACGACAGGCGGCGTTGATGATGCAGAACGAGTCCGACGGGCTGCTGTTCAAGATCAAGGACGACCCGCGCGTCACCAGCGCCGGGAAGTTCCTGCGCAAGACCTCGCTGGACGAACTGCCGCAGCTGATCAACGTGCTCAAGGGCGAGATGTCGCTGGTCGGTCCCCGGCCGCTGCCCGCCGACAACGGCGACTTCCTCGGCGACGTCCGCAGGCGGCTGCTGGTGCGGCCCGGCATCACCGGGCTGTGGCAGGTCTCGGGCCGGTCCGACCTGTCCTGGGACGACGCGGTGCGGCTCGACCTGTTCTACGTCGACAACTGGTCGCTGACCACCGACCTGCAGATCCTGCTGCGGACCATCGCGGTCGTGCTGCGCCGCCGGGGCGCGTACTAGCGCGGTCACCGCGAGACACGGCACGTTCCTGTGAGGCGCTTTAAGGATCGCCGCCTAATCTTGTACGGATGAGTAGCTACCGCTCCGGTTCCGACCGTCCCCGCGCCAGCGCGCGCGTACCGTCGGGGCCGCGTGCCACCGGTGGTCACCAGTACTCCGGCAAGACCTACGGCGGTGGCGGCGGACCGCGGGTGAAGCCGCCGACCAACACCGCCCGCATGGTGGTACTGACCTGTCTGGTCGTCTCGCTGATCTTCACGCTCGGCGGGATCGGCGCCTGGGGCTACGCGAAGTCGCTCAACAGCGGCCTGGACCGCTTCGACGCCTTCGACGGCGTCAGCGACCGGCCCGAGGACGACGACGGGCTCAACATCCTGGTGCTGGGCAGCGACTCCCGCAACCCCGACTCCACCAAGGACAGCCGCGCCGACACGATCATGATCGCGCACGTGCCGTCCAACGGCGAGAAGGCGTACATGATCTCGCTGCCGCGCGACCTGTGGGTGAACGTCCCGGCCGCCGGCGACTGGGGCGGCGGCAAGAACAAGCTCAACTCGGCGTCGTTCTTCGGCGGCGTCCCGCTGATGGTGCAGACCGTCGAAGGCTACACCGACGTCCACATCGACCACGTCATCGAGATCGACTTCAATGGACTCATCAAGGTCGTCGACGCGCTGGGCGGCGTCACGATGAACGTCGAGGAGGCCGACGCCCCCGACTACGCCACGCCCGGCAAGCTCACCTCGATCCACAAGTACAAGGGCAAGGAACCCCGGACCTGGAAGGCGGGCAAGCAGACCCTCGACGGTGAGTCCGCTTTGGACTACGTCCGGCAGCGCAAGCAGTTCAACGAGGGCGACTTCGCGCGGATGCGGCACCAGCGCGAACTGCTGAAGGCCATGATGGACAAGGCGACCAGCGCGGGGATCATCACCTCGCCCGGCTCGCTGACCGACTTCCTGTCCTCGGTCACCGACGCGGTGAAGGTGGACAAGGAGTTCGACCTGATCTCCACCGGGGTGTCGCTGTCGAGCCTGCGCTCCAAGGACCTGGTCTTCATGGTCAGTCCCAACATCCCCAACGGCTACGACGAGGCCACTGGCCAGAGCATCGTGGAGTCCGACAAGGAGAAGGCCTCGGCGCTGTACAAGGCCATCGCGGCCGACGACATGGCGTCCTGGGCCAAGGACCATCCCAAGGACGTCAAGGGCTCCTGACAGCGGCATTGACCAGCAGTTTTCACTGAAAGCCTTGAGGCGGTTACATTCGCGCGCGTTTATCCGGTTATGGTGCCCGCTTACGGCGAGTAAGCGAGGATGGGCGACATGGGCAGACGAGGCAGGCGGCGCGCTGTCAGTCCGCGGTCCCCGGTCTGGGCGAAGGTCCTGGTCGGGACCGGTGCCGTGCTCATGACAGCCTCGATGGTCACCGTCGGGTACACGAAGATGATGCTCGACAAGGTCAACGACTCCGTGCACAGCAAGGACCTGCTGGGCAACTCTGGGGGCGGCGGCGATATCAAGGGGCCGTTGAACTTCCTCATGATCGGCACCGACCAGCGGGTCGGTTCCAAGGCCGAGGCGCGTACCGACTCGATCATGGTCCTGCACGTCAACTCCAGCCTCACCGAGGCCACCATCGTGTCGATCCCGCGCGACCTGCGCGTCGAGATCGCCAACTGCGGCACCCTGTTCTCCAGCCCCTGCCAGACCAAGATCAACGACGCCTACCCGGCGGGCGGGCCCTCGGTGGAGGGCTCGGTGTCGAACCTGGCCGAGACCGTCACCCATCTGACCGGCGTCAGCTTCGACGGCGCCGCCATCGTCAACTTCGAGGGCTTCCTGGACGTGGTCAAGACGCTGGGCAGCGTCGAGCTGTGCCTGCCGATGGAGATGACCCCGGCGCACGCGAAGGGGCAGACCTTCCCCAAGGGCTGCAACGACTACGGCTACGCCGACGCGCTGGGGATCGTGCGGGAGCGCTACGCCTACGACCCGACGAACCCGGAGTTCGACCCGTCCTGGGGCATCGGCGACTACGGCCGTCAGCACATGCAGCAGCACTTCGTGAAACAGCTGCTCAAGCGCGCCGCCGAGAAGGGCTACCTGTCCGATCCGACGAAGGTCGGCGACCTCATCGCCCGCATCGGCGACCAGCTGACCCTCGACCTGGGCGGGCACACCCCCGTCGACTTCGCCTTCGCGCTGCGCGGGATCAAGCCCGAGGCGCTGGCCACGGTGAAGATCCCCTCCGAACCGGCCGACATCGAGGGCGTGTCGTACGTGGTCACGCAGCCGGGGGAGCAACAGGAGACGGCGGACCGGCTGTACGAGGCGATCCGCTCCGACGACCTGGACAAATGGATCCCCGAGAACAACGAATGGGTCAACAAGGACGACTGAAGGTGCGAGCAACCCCGCCGTTCAACTGTCGTTATTGGACCGTCAATTCCGGGTTCACCTGCGAAAACGCCGCGAAGGTGACCAAATTGTGACCCGTTTATCTTTGTCACGGCCGGGTAACGTTGATTGTCGGTTGTCAATCCCCTCGACGGAGCGTGGTTTTCAGTGGCAGAACGCACCTCAGGCCGCCTGGCGAAATACGCCCGGCCCAGGAAGGCGCCGCTGTGGTCGAAGATCGTCCTCGGCCTCGGCTGCGTCCTCCTCGTGCTGTCCGGCGGAGCCATCGCCTTCGGCAAGACCCTGCTGAACAAGATCGACAGCATCCAGCAGGAGGACATCCTCGGCAACAAGGACGCCGACGGGGAGGTCGACGGCCCGCTGAACCTGCTCATGGTCGGGGCCGACCTGCGACCCAAGTCCGGCGAACCCGCCCGTGCCGACACGATCATGATCCTGCACATCGACAAGGACCTCGAGCAGGCCAACATCGTGTCGATCCCGCGCGACCTGCGGGTGGAGATCCCCGACTGCGGTGACGGCCAGCCCTGCACCGACAAGATCAACGCCTCCTACACCTACGGCGGCTCCAAACCCAAGGACGGCGCCGCCAACCTCGCCAAGACCATCACCAACAACTTCGGCGTCGAGTTCGACGGCGTCGCGCTGGTCAACTTCGAGGGCTTCCTCGACGTCGTCAAGGAGTTCGGCGGCATCGACCTGTGCCTGCCGCACGACCTCGACACCAAACACGGCGGCGTCTACAAGAAGGGCTGCCAGCGCTACAAGCCTGACGACGCGCTGGCGATCGTCCGGGAGCGCTACGCCTGGCCGGACGGCGACTACGGCCGTCAGCGGATGCAGCAGCACTTCGTCAAGCAACTGCTGAAGGAAGCCGACAAGCAGGGCTACGTCAGCAACCCCACCAAGGTCGGCGGGCTCATCGACCAGGTCGGCAAGCAGCTGATCCTGGACCTGGGCGGCATCAAGACGTCCAACTACGCCATCGCGTTGCGCGGCATCAAGGCGGGCGACATGGAGAGCGTCAAACTCCCCAGCGAGTCGCAGACCATCGACGGCATCTCCTACGTCGTGATCCAGGAGGGCCAGCAGAAGCAGGACGCCGATTCGCTGTTCGACGCGATCAAGGACGACACGCTCTCGCAGTGGCTCAAGGACCACCCCGACTACCTGAACAAGGACCCGTCGGAGAAGGACAAGAAGTGAGCCTGACCGCCGCCGGAAACGGCTGCGGCGCGGTATAGCCTGGCCCGTTATGAGCGACGACTTCGCCTATACCGACCTGCTTCCCCTCGGGTCCGACGACACCGAGTACCGGCACCTGGGTACCGAGGGTGTCGAGGTGGTGGAGGCCGCGGGCCGCAGGCTGCTGACCGTCGACGGCGACGCCCTGTCCCGGTTGGCCGCTGAGGCCATGCACGACATCTCGCACCTGCTGCGCCCCGCGCACCTGCGGCAGCTCGCGTCGATCCTCGACGACCCCGAGGCCTCCGGCAACGACAAGTTCGTCGCGCTGGACCTGCTGAAGAACGCCAACATCGCCGCCGGTGGCGTGCTGCCGATGTGCCAGGACACCGGAACCGCGATCGTCATGGGCAAACGGGGACGCCACGTCCTCACCGACGGCCGCGACGCCGAACACCTCAGCTGCGGCGTCTATCGCGCCTACCGCGACCTGAACCTGCGGTACTCGCAGATGGCACCGCTGAACATGTGGGACGAGAAGAACACCGGCACGAACCTGCCCGCCCAGGTCGAGCTGTACGCCGAGGGCGACGACGCCTACAAGTTCCTGTTCATGGCCAAGGGCGGCGGCAGTGCCAACAAGTCGTTCCTGTACCAGGAGACCAAGGCCGTGTTGAATCCGACGCGGATGATGCAGTTCCTGGAGGAGAAGCTGCGCGCCCTGGGCACCGCGGCCTGCCCGCCCTACCACCTGGCCATCGTGGTGGGCGGCACCAGCGCCGAGTTCGCCCTCAAGACCGCCAAGTACGCCTCGGCGCACTACCTGGACACGCTGCCGACCACCGGATCCGAGTCCGGGCACGGCTTCCGGGACCTGGACTTGGAGAAGCAGGTGCTGGAGCTGACCCGGCAGTTCGGCATCGGCGCCCAGTTCGGCGGCAAGTACTTCTGCCACGACGTGCGCGTCGTCCGGCTGCCGAGGCACGGCGCCTCCTGTCCGGTCGCGATCGCGGTGTCCTGTTCGGCCGACCGGCAGATGCTCGGCAAGGTCACCGCCGAGGGACTGTTCCTGGAGAAGCTCGAGAAGGACCCGGCCCGGTACCTGCCCGACACCACCGGCGAGGACCTCGGCGGCGACGTCGTCCAGGTCGACCTGAACCGGCCCATGGACGAGATCCGCGCCGAACTGTCGCGCTACCCGGTCAAGACCCGGCTGTCGCTGACCGGCCCGCTGGTCGTGGCCCGCGACATCGCGCACGCCAAGATCGCCGAACGGCTCGACGCGGGCGAGGCGATGCCGCAGTACCTGCGCGACCACGCCGTCTACTACGCCGGTCCCGCCAAGACCCCCGCCGGTTACGCCTCCGGCTCCTTCGGCCCCACCACCGCCGGACGGATGGACTCCTACGTGGAGCGGTTCCAGGCGGCGGGCGGCTCGCTGGTCATGCTGGCCAAGGGAAACCGTTCCAAACAGGTCACCGACGCCTGCCAGGCCCACGGCGGCTTCTACCTCGGCTCGATCGGCGGCCCGGCCGCCCGGCTGGCCAAGGACTGCATCAAATCCGTTGAGGTGCTTGAATACCCGGAGCTGGGCATGGAGGCGGTGTGGAAGATCGAGGTCGCCGACTTCCCGGCCTTCATCGTCGTGGACGACAAGGGCAACGACTTCTTCGCCAAGACCTCCAAGCCGACCCTGACGATCAGCACCCGCTGAGCGTCCCCAGAGGATTTTCTTGATGACGACCGAAACCCCTGCGGCCGTGGGCAAGCCACCCAAGGCCGCGACACTGCTGCTGGCCGGGACCTGCGTGGCCTACCTGCTGCTGACCGGCCTGGACGCGAAGTCCACGGCCGTGCTGGCGGGTTCGCTGGACTTCTTCGGCCTGAAGACGGTGGCGCTGGACGGCTTGCTGGCGTTGGGTTTCGGGTACGTGGCGCTGCGACTGCGGCGCGGTGGCCAGGGTGTTCACGTCGTCGCTTTCGTGCTGACGGGCGCGGCGCTGTGGCGGGCGATCGATGTGCTGCTGGACGCGGCCTCGGCTTCGTTGGGCAACGACTTCCAGTACTGGCGGATCGGCCAGCTGGCGACCGCCGCGCTGCTCGTGATCGCGGGGGTCGCAGCGGTCGTCGCCTCGGCGTTGCTGGCCCGGCGCCGCTAACTCGCGGCCGCGACGTTGGCCCGGCGCGGCTGGCTGTAGCCCGGCGCGGTTCCGCCTATTCCGGCTTGGAGTCGCTTGGCTGGCGCCGCGTGGCGGCGAAGCTGATCAGTCCGGCGACGACAGCGGCGGCTGCCCCGACGCCCACGACGAACTTGAAGGACGAGCCGAAGACGAGCGGAACGCCGACGCCGCCCGCGATGACGAGGCCGAGCACCGGAATCAGCCAGACGACACCGCTTCTCGACGAGCACCAGTCGCGGACGCCGCGCAGCCACAGCAGGATGACGGCCGCGGCCGCGACGGCGGCGGGGATGATCATCGCGCCTTCAAGGAAGGCGTCCGTGGCATCCACCGGGGGCTCGACGCGGAGATCTTCGACCAGCTGCGTCAGGCCAGCGCCGACCGTGGCGGCGCAGCCCGACACCGCCGCCAGCCAGGCGAAGTAGCGTCCCCGCGCGATCCCGATTGCCGCCGCGCCAAGCGCGATGAAGAGCACCGCCGCGTGGGCGAGGAAAACCGACGAGCTGGTGTCGTCGGCGAAGAATGCGGCACCGAAGGACAGAAAGAGCCACCACCCGGCACCGAAGAAGGCGGCGACACCAACTACGGCGGCGGCAACCGAAGCAACAGTGGAAATCGGACGGGTCGCCGGGAGGTCGCTCGCTGACTGTGACGTGGTGGGCATGTCAACGAGCCTATGCGGACAGTCGCCACCCGGTCATCGGTCAACACAGCGAATTGACTGACCGAAGCGTGTAAACCGTCCTGGACCTGAAAGACGTCTCCGCGACTACTTCCGCGGCCAGACCGCCTTGCCGTCCTGCCACTTCACACCCTTGTTGCGACACAGACAGAACGGATGCCCCACCGGGTCGGTGTAGATCTGCCAGCCGAACCCCTCGGGCCCGATGAAGTCCTTCCGCAGCCTCGCCCCCAGCGCGACGACGCGGCGCTGCTCGGGTTCGATCTCGTCCACCTCGAAGTCGAGGTGGAACTGCTTGGGATGCTCGTCGTCGGGCCAGTTCGGCGGCCGGTAGTCGTCCACCCGCTGGAACGCCAGCTCGATCTCACCGAACTTGATCCCGGCCCACTGGTCGGTGCTGTCGTCCTTGACCGGGCGACCGGTCAGCTCGGCGTAGAACGCCGCCAGCCTCATCGGGTCGGGACAGTCGATGATGACGTCGGTGAATTGCAGCATCAGGCGATCCTGCCACGAGGTCGCGGCCCGGTCACTCCGATGGGGGTTCGCTGTTGACCTGGCGACGTCGCGCGTAGGTGTCGACGTACTCCTGGCCCGACAGGTCGGCGATCGCCGCCATGATCTCGTCGGTCACCGCCCGCAGCGTGATCCGGTCCGGGGCCAGCGAGTTGGCGTACTTCGTGAACGCCAGCGGCTTGCCGATCCGGACGCTGACCTTGGCCAGCCGGGGGCGGGTGGTGCCGAAGGGCAGCACCTCGTCGGTACCCGTCAGCCCGATGGGGATGACCGGGGCGCCGCTGGACAGCGCCAGTCGCGCCACGCCGGTGCGGCCCTTGTGCAGTTTGCCGTCCGGGCTGCGGGTGCCCTCGGGGAAGATCGCGAAGAGTTGCCCGTTCTGGAGCACCTGCTCGCTGGGGCCGAGCGCCTGGGCGCTCTTGCGGCCGCCGGAGCGGTCGACGGCCACCTGGCCCAGCCCGCGCACCGTCGCCCCGATCAGCTTGCCCTTGAGGCCGGGGCGCATGAAGTACTCGATCTTGGCCATGGTCGCGATGTGCCGCGAGGTGGCAAGGGCGAGGAAGTAGTGGTCCGCGACCGACAGGTGGTTGCAGGCCAGAATCGCCGGTCCCTCTTCCGGAATGTGTTCGCGCCCTTCGAAGTCCGGACGCCAAGCCGCGCGGATTACGGGTGCCACTGTCCATTGCAGCGTTTTGTAAAGCACGGGAGACTCTTTCGGTCGGGCGAACGCAACCAGTCGACCGGAAAACGATAGTCCGGCGGACCTTCCCTATCTTGCCCGCAATGCCGATGTGAGGCCAGCAGCACAACTATTCATCCAGGTAGCGCCCCCCAACTGGACACATACCCGAAACCTTGGATAGCGTTTGCCAAATGCGGCTTCCGTCACTCGACACCACCATTTCCCCGCTCACCGGCTACACCCGCGCCCACTGGGAGACGGTGGCGGACGGTTGGCTCACGCAGGCGCTGCGTCACGCTTCACCGCGACACGCCCTGTTCCGCATCCCGGGACGGCACGCGTCCTCGGGTCCCGAATCCGACGCGCTGGAGGGCTACGCCCGCAGCTTCCTGATCGCCGCGCCCCGCATCGCCGGCGGCGGCGACGCGCTGAACCTGGCCGAGCGGTACGCGCAGGGGTTGATCGCGGGCACCGAGCCCGGCGGGGACGAGAACTGGCTGCGCGGCGTCGACTGCGTCCCGCCGCTGACCGGCAAGACGCAGCCGATCGTGGAGGCCGCCAACATCGCCCTGGGGCTGCACCTGTGCCGGGAACAGGTGTGGGACCGGCTCGACGACCGGCAGCGGGAGCCGATCGTCGACTGGCTGGCCCACCACGCGTCCCGCAAGGCCTGGCCCAACAACTGGGTGCTGTTCACCGCGATCGTGGAGGCGTTCCTGTCCTCGGTCGGCGTCGACACCTCGGCCTATCGCAGTGACGCCGACGTCCGCTGGGTCGAGTCCTGGCACCTGGGCGACGGTTGGTACACCGACGGCCAGCGCCGCAACATCGACTACTACAACGCCTGGGTGATCCACCCGTTCCTGTGGGCCTGGTACGACATGGTCGGCGATCGCGACCCCGACGGCGCCTGGCGGTGGCGGCAGCGGCTGGCCGCGTTCCTGCGCTCGTACGGTCTCATGTTCGGAAGCAACGGTTCCCCGGTGCAGCAGGGACGGTCGCTGACCTACCGGACCGCGACCCTGGCCCCGCTGTGGCTGGGCCAGTTCACCGGCGCCGCCACCGAGGACCCCGGCGCGGTGCGCCGGATCGCCTCGGGAACCCTGAAGTACTTCGTGGACGCCGGGGTCGGCGCCGACGGCCCGCCCTCGCTGGGCTGGCGCGGCGGCGAGTACCTGCCGCTGACCCAGTACTACTCCGGTCCGGGCTCGCCGCTGTTCGCGGGCATGGGTTTCCTGGGCCTGGCGCTGCCCACCGACCACGCGGTGTGGGCCGCGCCGGAGACGCCGCAACCCGTCGAACGCGGCGACGCGGTCGTGGCGCTGCCGGGCGCGGGCTGGCTGTTGCAGTCCACCGCCGCCGACGGCATCGTCCGGCTGCTCAACCACGGCAGCGACAAGATCACCGCGGGCACCCCCGACCCGGATCCGGTGTACATCAAGTACGGCTACTCGACCCACACCGCCGCCGGGCACGGGGCCGCGTTCGAGCAGGGCGCCGACGGTGAGTTCGTCGTCATCGACGCGCAAGGCCGCGAGTCGCGTCGCCGGGGCATCGACCACCACCACGTCGGCGACACCTCCGCGCTGTCCCGCAACCGCTTCGACACCGGCACGGTCACCTCGGCCTCGGTCGTGTCCGGCCGGTTCGAGGTCCGGATCCACCGCGTCGACGCCGGGACGGCCGTCCGGGTCCGCGAAGCCGGTCAGCTCATCGCCGACGACCGGCCGCTGGCGTCCGACGCCGGGGACGGCTGGGCCTGGGTGAGCGACGCCGACGGACTGACGAGCGCCGTGATCGGGTTGCTCGGCTACGACCAGGGTGCGATCTCGGACACGTTCACCGCCGTCAACGCCTTGGGCGACAACGCTTCGGCCCCGCAACTGGTCGGGGGTGAGGGGCGGATCTTCGCCGCGTTGCATGTCCTGGCTCACACCCAGGACGCCGAGGCGGCGGTGGCCGAGTGGCTGGACGCGGCCCGGGTGAGCGTGTCGGGGGGCCTGGTGACGGTGCGCTGGCAGGAGGATTCCCAGGTCAGCGTGGATTTTGATGCATTGCCGGGCGTCCCGTGACAAAAAGGTGGACCGAGCGCCCCGGCACGGCGCTCGGTCCCAGCGTGTCGGCTTCGACCGAAGTCATCTGCCTTCACACGGGTAATCACGCCAGGTGGGGCGCCTTGGTTGCAAGAAAATTCTCGGATACTTGAGATTCAATCGGACGTATCGAAACGGTCGGGTCCAATGGCACCCACTCGCCTCTAGGGGCAAAGCCACGTACGGTGATTCGCGTGGAGATTTACGAACGCCTGGAGGCCGCCGCGGTCGCCGAGGTTCTGGAACTAGTCGAGGCCGGTGCCAGGGCGGACGGACTGTCCGCGCTCAACGAGCAGACGATCCTGAATCTGCGGCACGGCGGCGCCGAGGCTGAGCCCGGCGCCCACCTCATGATCCGGGACGCGGAGGGCACCCTGGTCGGCTACGCCAACCTCGAACTGGACAACGACGGCGTCGCGGCCGTCGAGATGCTGGTGCACCCGACACACCGGCACAACGGCCACGGCGAGGCGTTGCTGGCGGCCCTGATCAAGCGCGCCACCGCCGCCAAGTGCCGGGCCCTCACCATCTGGGCGCACGGCGACCACCCCACCGCGCTGCTGTTGGCCGACCGGCACGACTTCACCCGCGACCGGGTGCTGTGGCAGATGCGCCGCCACCTGACCGACGCCGACGGTGACGGCGAGCCCGCCGCCGGGATCACCATCCGCTCCTTCGTCCCGGGCCGCGACGAGACCCGGCTGCTGGAGGTCAACAACGCGGCGTTCGCCGACCACCCCGACCAGGGCGGCTGGACCGTCCGCGACATCGCGATGCGCGAACGCGAGGACTGGTTCGACCCCGAGGGGCTGCTGCTGGCCGAACGCGACGTCGACGGCCAGGTGCTGGGCTTCCACTGGACCAAGGTCCACGGCAGCGGCGACTCGGCGATCGGCGAGATCTACGTGCTGGGCGTCGCCCCGGAGGCGCAGGGGCTGAAGCTGGGCGCCGCCCTCACCACCGCGGGGCTGCGCTACCTGCGCGGCCGGGGTCTGGACACCGTCATGCTGTACGTCGACGAGTCCAATGTGCGCGCCGTCCGGCTGTACACCGGTGCCGGTTTCACCCGCTGGACCACCGACGTCAACTACCACAAGAAGCTCTAGCCGTCGCGTGTCAGGCCGTGTCAGTGCGGTGTCAGGGCGGTGGCGGACCGGCCGCTGATAGTTGGCCGCATGACGAACACAGCGATCGCGGTCTCGGGACTGCGAAAGGCCTATAAGGACAAGGTCGTGCTCGACGGCATCGACCTCGACGTCCGTGCGGGCACGATCTTCTCCCTACTCGGTCCCAACGGGGCAGGCAAGACCACGACCGTCAACGTGCTGAGCACCCTGACGAAGGCCGACGGCGGCTCGGTGCGCGTCGCCGGACACGACGTCGAGACCGACGCCAAGGCGGTGCGCTCCGCGATCGGTGTCACCGGCCAGTTCGCGGCGGTCGACGAACTGTTGACCGGCCAGGAGAACCTGCAACTGATGGTGGACCTGAACCGGGCCGCCACCGGCAACGGCAAGCACGCCGTCGCGCGGTTGCTGGAACGCTTCGACCTGGTCGAGGCGGCGAAGAAGCCCGCTTCGACCTACTCGGGCGGTATGCGCCGCAAACTCGACCTGGCGATGACGCTGGTCGGCAACCCGCGCATCATCTTCCTGGACGAGCCGACCACCGGGCTGGACCCGCGCAGCCGTCGCACGATGTGGTCGATCATCCGCGACCTGGTCGCCGACGGCGTGACCATCTTCCTCACCACCCAGTACCTCGACGAGGCCGACCAGCTCGCCGACCGGATCGCGGTGCTCGACAAGGGACACCTGGTCGCCCAGGGCACGTCCGCCGAACTCAAGCGTCAGATCCCCGGCACCCACGTCCGGCTCCAGTTCGCCGCCCCCGCCGAGCTCGAAGCGGCGACGCGGCTGTTCCCCGGCTCCACACCGGACGCCGACTCGCTGACGCTGCGGGTCCCCAGCGACACCGGGACGAAATCACTGTGGACGCTGCTGAACCGGCTCAACGAGAACTCGCTCAGCGCCGAGGAGTTCACCGTCCACACTCCCGACCTCGACGACGTCTTCCTCGCCCTGACGGGCCACACCACGGAGGTGGAATCCCGATGAAATCCCATTCGATGGTGATGTTGCGCCGCAACTTCAAACACATCGCCCGCAACCCGGTCTCGGTGTTCAACTCGATCCTGATGCCGATCTTCATGCTGCTGATGTTCGTGTACATGTTCGGCGAGGCGTTCAGCGTCGGCGTCGACTATGTGGACTACGCGACGCCGGGGCTGATGCTGATGGCCGTCTGTTATGGACTGGGAGCCACCGCGACCGCGGTGAACTCCGACATGACCAAGGGCATCATCAACCGGTTCAAGGTCATGGACGTCTCCCGGGGCGCGGTGCTCAACGGCCACGTCATCACCAGTGTGCTGACCAACGTGATCGCGATCGCGGCCCTGGTCGGGGTGGCGTTCGCGATGGGGTTCAGCCCGGCGGCGGACCTGCTGGACTGGCTGGCCCTGGCCGGAATCGTGATCCTGCTCGGCTTCGCGGCCGGTTGGCTGACGATCGCCCTGGGGATCGCGGCGAAGTCCCCCGAGACGGCGGGCATGGCCGCCGTACCGATGGTGCTGCTGCCGTTCTTCTCCAGCGCGATCGTCCCGGCCGACATGATGGGCCCGGGCCTGCGGGAGTTCGCGAAGTACCAGCCCTTCACGCCGATCATCGAGACGATGCGGGGCCTGCTGGCCGGTAAGCCGGAGACCGGTGACACGCTCACCGCCGTCGCCTGGTGCCTCGGGATCGCCCTCGTCGGCTACCTGTGGGCCCGGTCCACGTTCAAGAAGCGAGCGTGACCTCGACCAGCTGAGTCCAGCTCGTCTCAGTTCCCTCTCGAACCGCCTCGGCGTACTCCTTGTCGCCGAGGCGGTCTCGCGTTTCCCGCTCGATGCGGTCGGTGTCCGGCTGCGAGCGGTCCGGCAGACCGCGCACGGCCTCGCTCGCCGCCAGCAGCCGCGCGGCCTGCTCGTACTGTCCGCGCCGCAGCGCCAGGCCCGCGATCATGAGCAGCCCGTGCGCGATCAGGGCGGGGTGCCCCAGTTCGACGATCGACCGGTAGACGACGGCGCAGTGTTCCCGGGCCTCGTCGAGATCCTCGGCGAGGTAGGCCAGCAGGCTGTGTGTCAGTACCCGGACGGTCGGCCGTTCCGTCATTCCGGTCAGCAGCGACGTCACGACGTCGAGCTGTCGGCGCACCTCGTCGGTGTCGCCACGCCACCGCGCCAGTTCGGCCTTCGCGAAGGTCAGCTCCGTCAGCGCCTCCGGCCAGGTGACCCGCTCGGCGAGCCGTTCGGCCTCGGCCATCGCGGCGGCGCTGGCCTCGGTGTCGCCCAGCAGCCAGTACAGCAGCGCCTGCCGCGACCGCATCCGGGTGACGTCCTCGAAGGCGCCGACCTCGGTGACGACCACGGCCGCCTGCTCGTAGTACTCACAGGCGGCGGCGAACTCGCCGCGCATGGCGACGCGGTCGGCCAGTTCGGTCAGGGCGAAGGAGATGCCGAACCGTTCGCCCAGCGCCCGGAACTCGGTGAGCGCCTGTGCGAGGCTCTCGTCGGCTTCCGGCCCACCGTGGCCGAGCAGGATCCGCGACTTGCCCAGATGCAACCGGGCCAGCGCGCGCACCCACGGGTCCTCGTTGTCCAGCAACGTTTCCCAGGCGGGCAGGATCTGGTCGGGCCCCTGCATCATGCGTTCCAGCGGGACGGCGATGGCCAGCATCGGATTGCGGGAATCGCTGCGCTGCGCGTAGTGGTACGCCTTGTGGATCAGTTCCTCGACGTGGTTCTCGTCGGACGCCCGTCCGGCGCTGGCGAACGACACGGCCAGTCCGTACACGATGGCCCGGGTCTCGTCGTCGACGTCGCCGGGCAGTTCGCTGGCGGCGGTGACCAGTTCCGTTCCCTCGGTGCGGCGTCCGCACAGCCACCAGTAGAAACCGGCGCCCGCAGCCAGCCGCATCGCGGCCTGGGCTTCCCCGGCGGCGATCGCGCCGCGCATCGCGGCGCTGATGTCGTCGCGTTCGGCCTCCAGCACGGCGATCCACTTCAGCTGGTCGCCGAGGCGAAGCTGCGGGTCGGCGGTCTCGGCGAGCTCGGTGACATAGGCCAGGTGCGCGTGGCGCGCCAGTTCCGACTCCCCGGCCTCGGCGAGCCGCTGCGCGGCGTACTCCTTGATGGTGCCGAGCATCCGGTAGCGCGGCGCGCCTTCGCCTCCGGTGACCAGCAGCGACTTCTCGGTCAGCGCGGCGAGCAGTTCCAGCACCTCGTCGACTTCGACCGTGTCGCCGCCGCAGACGCGTTCGGCGGCCTCCAGGCTGGCTCCGCCCGCGAACACCGACAGCCGACGCAGCACCGTCCGTTCGGCGTCGGACAGCAGTTCCCAGCTCCAGTCGACCATCGCGCGCAGCGTCCGGTGCCGGGGCAGCGCGGTGCGGCTGCCGCCGGTCAACACCCGGAACCGGTCGTCGAGCCGGGTGGCGAGCTGTTCGATGGTCATGATGCGCAACCGGGCCGCGGCCAGTTCGATCGCCAGCGGCATCCCGTCCAACGTCCGGCAGATCCGGGCCATCGTCGCCAGGGTGGGGGCGTCGACGGCGAAGTCCTTGCGCACCGCCCGGGCCCGGTCCCGCAGCAGTTGGACCGCCGGCGCGGCCTCGATCGCGTCGAGGTCGGCGTCCTCGTCCGGCAGCTCCAGCGGCCCGACCGGCCACAGTGCCTCACCGGTGATGCCGAGCGGTTCCCGGCTGGTGGCGAGGATCCGCAGCCGTCGGCACTCGCCCAGCAGCCGGTGCGCCAGGGCGGCGGCCGACTCGATGACGTGCTCGCAGTTGTCCAGGATCAACAGCGCGTCCCGGTCGCGCAACGCGGCGACGAGCCGTTCGGTCGGATCCAGAGTGGACGGCTCGCCCAGCAGCGCGTCCCGCAGCCCCAGCGCGGTGAGCGCCGCCTGCGCCACGTCGCCGTCGGCGCCGATGGCCGCCAGTTCCACCAGCCACGCCCCGTCGGGCAGGTCGGTCAGCAGCGTGCGCGCGGTCTCGGTCGCCATCCGGGTCTTCCCGGAGCCGCCCGGTCCGGTCAGGGTGGTGAGCCGGTGTTCGCCGATGAGCTTGCCGACCGCGGTGACGTCGGCGTCCTTGCCGATGTAGTTGGTGAGCTCCTCGCGCAGGTTGGTGTCACGGTTCTCCTCCTGCCGTCCCAGCTCGCCCCGCAGCAGCGCGACGTGCAGTTCCGACAGCTCCGGCGAGGGGTCGACACCCAGCGCGTCGGCCAGCGCCTCCTTGGTGCGCTCGTAGACCAGCAGCGCCTCGTTGTCGCGTCCCGCCATGACCAGCGCCCGCATCAACGCGGCGGCCAGCCGCTCCCGGCCCGGGTTCGCGGCCACCAGATCGGTCAGTTCCTCGACCAGGTCCGCGCCGTGGCCGAGCCCGACCTCGGCGTCGAAGCGCTCCTCGACGGCGCTCAACCGCAGCCGCTCCAGCCGGGTGACGGCCGCGTCGAAGGAGGCACTGTCGGGCAGCCCGACGTCCTGCATGGCCGCGCCCCGCCACAGGTCGAGCGCCTCTCGCAGCCGCCGCACCCGCAGCGGGTTGTCGTCGTCGCGGGACCGGCTCACCAGCCGCTCGAACCGCACCGCGTCAACGGCTTCGGGATCCAGGTTCAGCCGGTACCCGTCGGTCTGGCCCTCGACCGAGCCCGGCGGCAGCACCTTCCGCAACCGCGACACCAAGCGCTGCAAGGCGTTCGCGGCGTCGGAGGGCGGCTGTTCGCCCCAGATCCAGTCGACGAGCGTCCCCTTCTGGACCACCCGTCCCGGGTTCAGCGCCAACGCGATCAACAGGCCCCGCAACCGGGCGCCCGGTACGTCGGCGGTACTGCCGTCTTCCCGGCGAACCTCGAACGGCCCAAGCATCCCGATCCGCATCAGGTACCGATCACCTGGTCGCGATACTCCTGAAAGGCGCGCCAGCCGGAACTGCCGTTCTCCGGCGTGAGCACGTCGCCGCCGGAGCAGTCGATCACCTGGCAGTTCAAGGCCCCGGCCACCCCGAACATGACATTCTCCATGTCGTCCCCGCCACCTCTGATGTGGAGCATGACGGAGTCGACGGGATCGTCCGAGCCGATGTTGAACTCCATCGACCAGTCCTCCCCGTTCAGCTGGCCCCAGGTGGGGTCCGACAGGTTGGCCTCGGGAGCGACCCGGCTGATGGCGGCGAGGATGTCGTCCCGGCTTCCCAGGGGCGTCGCCGGGATGTCATCCGGAATCTGGTCGATCGCGGTGACACCCTCGGGTATCCGCAGCAGCAGTACGTCCCAACTCATGCGGAACAGTCTGCCAGCCTCGTCAGGCCACGGCCACCGGCGCCGAGTCCGGCAGCGGTTTCGCGGGCGGGGCCACGAACTTGTACCCCACCTGCCGGACGGTGCCGATCATCGACTCGTTCTCGCTGCCGAGTTTGGCGCGCAGCCGCCGCACGTGGACGTCGACGGTGCGGGTGCCGCCGTAGTAGTCGAAGCCCCACACCTCCCGCAGCAGCTGCTCGCGCGAGAACACCCGCCCCGGGTGCTGCGCCAGGTACCGCAGCAGTTCGAACTCCTTGTACGTCAGGTCCAGCGGACGGCCCTTGAGCTTCGCCGCGTAGGTCTCGGTGTCGATGGTCAGATCCCCCACCCGGACCGTCGACTGGCCGGTCTCCGGGGGCACCTCGAGTCGTCCGGTCGCCAGCCGCAGCCGGGCCTCCACCTCGGCCGGGCCCGCGGTGTTCACGATGATGTCGTCGATGCCCCAGTCGGCGTGCACCCCGGCCAGACCGGCCTCGGTCACCACCGCGATCAGCGGGACGGTCATGCCGCCGGTGCGCAGTACCCGGCAGGTGGCGCGGGCCTCGGACAGATCGGTGCGGGCGTCGACCAGCACCGTGTGGGACTGCGGCCCCGACAACAGGGTGCCGACGTCGGGCTTGGCGCAGCGGACCCGGTGGGCGAGGAGGTCGAGCGCGGGCAGCACCGAGGCGGGGACGGCTTTAGCCTGGTTCGTCAGAATTATCAGATCCACGATGAATCCTCCGCGCGTCGCGTTCCGTGCCTAGTCGTTGACCTCGGCGACAGTGGCGGGCCGTCCTAACCCTATCGGTGGTACCGACCGCTCACAAGCACCCACGTAACCTGGGCGCGTGACCGAACCCAGCCCGCCGTACCCGGAGGCTCGCCACGGCCAGCGTGGCGGGCCGGAGTCCGGGCCCACCGCCCCGATCCCGTCCCCCGGAACACCCGACGACGATCCGACGATGCCGCCGCCCACCCCCGTGTTGTGGGCGCGGGCCGGGGTCGTGGTGTTCACCGGCTTCCTGGCGGTGGCGCTCATCGCCGCCACCGGACTGCGGCGGGAGGTGTTCGCCGGGGTCATCCTGGTGATGCAGATCCTCACCGTCGTGACGTACACGCAGTTGCGCAAACCGGCCTCCCCGACGATCACCCTGGTGGCGGGGCTGGTCTCGGCGATCTCCGCCGACTGGCTGGTGTTCTACTCGCACCCGATCTCGCTGGACCGGCTGGTCTACATCCCGGCGATCGCGCTGGGGATCGCGGTGGCCGGACAGTTCTCGCGCGGTCCCGGCCGGGAGGAGCTGACGGTGTCGATGGGTTCGACGCTGTTCCTGTCCGTCGTGGTCAGCGGGTTCGCGGGCTGGATCGGCCTGTTGGGCAAACCGGGTGGGCAGCAGGCGCTGTGGACCGGCGCGATCGCGGTCGGCGCCGCCGTCATGGCCGCCCGGGCCTGTGACCTGACGCTGCCGAAGCCGCGCATCAACCGGCAGGTGCCGCGCGGCGCCTTCGGGGTCGTCATCGGCGGCATGGTGGGCACCGCCGTTGCCGCGTACAGCGCGATCCTGCTGGAGGGCGGCCCGACCCCGGGCACCGCCGCCGTGGGCGGTCTGATCATCGGTTTGGTTGGGGTGCTTGGGGACCTGGCGGCCGGTTACACACAGGCGGGTCGGCGCATCGCGGGCGGCGGCGTGGCACTATGGCCAGTACGCCACGGCCTGGGGCCCCTGCTGGCCTTCGGGGTCGCGGCGCCGGTTTCCTATCTGCTGGGCGTCTACTACCTGACCCAGGGCGGTTAGCCGCCTTCCACCCATTGGAGAACCCACCCCATGGCCAAGTCCTCTCCCCGCAAGAAAGCCATCGTCTGGATCACCACGATCGTCATCCTGTTGGCGGTTCTGGTCATCGGTGACCGGGTGGCGGCGTCCATCGCGGGCGACCAGCTCAGCCAGGTCATCGCGAACAAGGCCACCGAGAACGACGTCAAGTCCGCCAAGCCGCCGGTGGTGACCATGGGCGGCTTCCCGTTCCTGACCCAGGTGATCGCCGGGGAGTACACCCGCATCGACATCGAGCTGGTCGAGGTCGGCAACGACACCATCACGCTGCCGAAGCTGGACATCATCGCGCACGACGTCCAGGCGGACATGTCGACCGCGATGGGCGGCAGCGGACCGGTGAAGGCGTCCAGGATGGAGGCCGAGGCCGACATCTCCTACGACAGCCTCACCAAGTCGATCGAGAACACCACCAACGCCGAGATCTCGGCCAAGGACGACAGCACGCTGGAGATCAAGCTGACCATGGAGGTCGCCGGACAGCAGGTGGAAGTGGTCGGCGGCGCGACGGTCGACGTCACCGACAACAAGCTGGTCATCCAGGCGCAGGAGTTCAAACCCGCCGAGGGTCAGCTGCCGCAGGGCGGCGACGCGGTGATGAACGAGGTGGCGCAGAAGTTCAACAAGGAGATCCCGCTGCCGAGCATGCCCTTCGATCTGAAGCTGGGCGACCCGAAGTTCGCCGACGACCACATCGCGGTGACCGCCACCGCCAAGGACGTGCCGCTGTCCGGATGAGACGGTTATGGACGAATTATCAAACTCCGTGTGCAAAATGCGCCTTTGCGCATCAGGGAGGAGTCCTAGTGTCCGCAAACCTCATTCGAACGCGCTTGCCCAAGCGCGCCATCGCGGCCGCGGCCGTACTGGCCGTCGGCACCACCGCGGCCATCACCTGGAGCACGGGGGCCAACGCCCAGGCCCCCGCCGACCGGCAGGGTGAGTTCGCCGCCGCGGCGGCCGAGTTCGGTGTGCCCGAGCCGGTCCTGCTCGGTGTGTCCTACATGGAGTCGCGGTGGCGGGACCACGGCGGCACCTACAGCACCGCCGCCGGTTTCGGCCCGATGCATCTCACCGACGCCAAGGCCGTGAAGGCCGAGGAGGGCGATGGCAGCCACCACGACGGCGAGGACGCCCGCGGCGACGACCGCCGTCCCATGGAGGCCCCCGAGGGCGGCTCGTCCGAGGCCCCGAAGGAGGCCGCGTACGCGACGCTGCCCAAGGCCGCCGAACTGACCGGCGCCTCCCGCGAGGCGCTGCGCACCGACCCGCTGGCCAACATCCGCGGCGGTGCCGCGCTGTTGGCCGACCACCAGGACGCGCTGGGCATCGACAGTGACGACCCGGGCGACTGGTACGCGGCGGTGGCGAAGTACTCCGGTGCCGCCGACACGGCGACCGCGGGCCGGTTCGCCGACGACGTCTTCGAACTGATCGCCTCGGGTGCCACCGAGAAGACCGACGACGGCACCGTCAAGCTCAAGGCCGCCGCCGTGTCCCCGGACCGGGGCAGCCTGGAGAAGGCGGGCCTGCGCGACAGCCGCAAGGGCAAGACCGAATGCCCCAAGAAGCTGAAGTGCGAATGGATCCCGGCGCCGTACGAGAAGTACGGCGAGAAACCCGTCGACTACGGCAACCATGACCAGGCCAACCGGCCCAAGGACATGGACATCGACTACCTGGTCATCCACGACACCGAGACCAGTTACACCAACACGTTGCGGCTGGTCCAGGACCCGACCTACGTCAGCTGGCAGTACACGCTGCGGTCCTTCGACGGGCACGTCGCCCAGCACGTCAAAAGCGAGGACGTGGCCTGGCAGGCCGGTAACTGGTCGGTCAACGCGCATTCGATGGGTCTGGAGCACGAGGGCGTCGCCGCCGAGGGTTCCTGGTTCACCGAGGCCATGTACCGCAGTTCGGCGAAGCTGGTGAAGTACCTGTCGAAGAAGTTCGACATCCCGCTGAACCGCGACCACATCATCGGCCACGACAACGTTCCCGGCACCGCCCCGGCCAAGATCGCGGGGATGCACTGGGACACCGGCCCGTTCTGGGACTGGCAGCACTACTTCGACCTGCTGGGTGCCCCGCTGGAGCCCGGCGACGGTGACAACGGCGTGGTCATGGTCGCGCCCGACTTCGACACCAACACTCCCGAGATGATCGGCTGCGACGTGTCGAACCCGCAGGGCTCGTGCGGCAAGCGCGGTGCGGCGGTCGTCTTCCTGCGCAGCGAACCCCGCGCCGACGCGCCGCTGCTCAACGACAAGGGCATCAAGCCCGACGGCACTCCGGCCACCAACCGGGTCAACGACGTCGGCAGCCGTGCCGGTACCGGTCAGCGCTTCGTCGTGGCCGAGGAGAAGGGCGACTGGACGGCGGTGTGGTATCTGGGCCAGAAGGGCTGGATCCACAACCCGAAGGACGCCCCGACCCTGATTCCGGCCGACGGCAAGGCGATCACGCCCAAGTCCGACGACGTGAAGGTGTACGGCGTGCCGTACCCGGAGGCCGAGGCCTACGAGGGCACCGGTGTCCCGGTGCAGGACCTGCCGCCGCTGCCCTACACGATCGACAAGGGACAGTCCTACAGCACGCCGGGCAAGGTCGACTCCGAGTACTACTACGCCAAGGAGTTCGAGGTCCCCGGCATCCTGGTCGAGGGCGACCGGTCCTACTACCAGATCCAGCTCGGCGGTCGGCTGATGTACGTCGACGCCGCCGACGTGAAGCTCGTACGGTAAGAAGTTCTCCCTCTACTGTGGCGGGTGCGCATAGCGCGCCCGCCACAGTGCTAGTGCAGCGGCTTCTCGTCGGTGAGGACCTTGTCGGCCAGTGTCTCCACGTCGACGCCCCGTTCGAAGAGGTAGGGCTTCGGATCCACCGGCTCACCGTCCACATGCAACTCGAAGTGCAGGTGCGGCCCGAAGGAGTTGCCGGTGTTGCCCACCGACGAGATCTGCTGCCCGGCTTTGACCCACTGCCCCTCCGCGACCGCGATCTGGGAGTTGTGGGCGTAGTAGGTCTCCACGCCGTCGCCGTGGTCGATGATGACCAGCTGCCCGAAACCGCCGTAGTTCCAGCCCGCCGACTTCACCCTGCCGGGATACACCGCGTACACCGGTTCCCCTTCGGGGGCGCCGAAGTCCAGCCCTTCGTGCCGCATCCCCCACCGGGCACCGAACAGCGAGGTCAGGTCGTAGTCGTCCAGCGGTGCCCGCCAGTACTTCTCGGCGGGCTGTTCGGTGATGGGGCTGTCGGGCTCGGCCTTGGCCGACTGCGGCCGGGCCTCGGCTTCCGGGGGCTCCGCCATCGAACCGTAGGCCTCGGAGTCGGCGGCGTGGGTGGCGTACTGGTCAACGGCCACAACCGAATCGGAGGGTCCGTTGCCGTCGGCGGGCAGCGCCGCCGCCGATCCCAGGGCCACCGCCCCGGCGCTGATTACGGCCGCGCCCACCACGAGCGCGTAGCGGCCCTGCTGCGGGATCGGGAACGTGAACGGCGCCCGGTGCTTGCCCCGGTGGAACAGCGGCGCCCGGTGACAACCGCGCCGGTGCGCGTGGGCACCGGCATGCGCGAAGACGACGACGTGAGTCTCGCTCACCGCAACCCTCCATGTCGGCGGACAGGAAGCGACGACACGACGCGGTCGTGGAGGGGTGACCGTCGCAGGGTCCGACAGCCGTAACCGGCGCGGACCACCCGACACCGTAACTGTTCGAAAGTGAGCCTGAACACTGGGTCCTTGACCATTCGCATTAGCCGACAATCCCCCATAAAACCGGTATTCTCAATCAAATGGTTAAATAGTCCACTCTTATGTGTTACTCACCCGTACGCCCCCTACCACGAGCGTGGCAACTTGTGGCACCATATCCTCAGCCCCCAAGGCGTCTGGCTTTGGCAAACCACGCAAAAAGGAGCCAACCATGAAGGTTCCCAAGAGACTACGACGTATTTTGGCAGCAGCGGCAGCGATACTCATAGCACTGGGTGCGCTGGCCTTGGTTTCGACCCATGCCGAGGCAGACGAGCCGCCGAGCACCAGCGAACACGATTGGGGATAATTCTCCGACTCGGGCATTGAGGCGGCGAAGGAGAGTTGCTTGGCAGCCAAAACGGCAGCGACACGCGGGTGGGCCAAGTTCACCGCATGGGCCGTTGTCGTCGCCCTCATCGCACTCGCGGCGGTACTGACCTTCGCCGCGTGGCGGGTGTCCCCGGGTAGCCCTGATTGGCTCTCGTTCGTACTGGTATCAGGACTTTATGTTTGCGTACTGAGTCTGCCTTTGCATTTCGAAGTGCGCCAACAATCCATTCTGGTCAGTGCTGGTGAGATTCCGTTCATTCTCGGGATGTTCTTCTTCTCGCCGTTTTGGTTCATTGCCATGCGCGTCGGTGGCGGTCTGGTTGTTTACTCATATCGATTGATTACCAGCCAGGCCCCGGCATTGAAAACCGTGTTCAATGCCGCGAATCAAAGCGTCGCCGGAGCGACCGCGGCACTCGTCGCGGCCAGTGCCGGTCTCGGCGAACCCAACGAACCCCGAACCTGGGGCGTGCTGCTGCTCGCGGTCTTCGTCGCCCACATGGTCAGCGCGCTGTGGCTGGCGATGATCATCCTGATCACCCAGGGCCGCAAGGGTCTGGACGTCATGGTGCAGGGCTTCGGTTCCAGCACGGTGATCACCGGGATCAACGCCTGCCTCGGCATCCTCATCCTGCTGGTCATCACCGCGACCAAATGGTCGCTGCTGCCGCTGGCCGTCGTCGTGGTGCTGATCTTCGCGGCCTATCGCGCGTACTCCAACATGGTCCGGCAGCGCAAGAGCCTGACCGACCTCAACGACTTCACCCAGTCCGTTGCCGAAGCCGTGCAGAGCAACCGGCTCGTCGACATCATGACCCACCGGCTGCGCGACATGCTCACCGCCGAGGCCGCCACCGTCTGGGTGCCCAAGGAGAAGCGCTTCCCCGAACTGCTGCTCACCGCGTACATGGACATCGAGGGACTGCTCGACACCACCCCGGTCCCCGAACCGCTGCGCCGCGAGGTGCTGTCCACCGGCGAACCGCTGCTGGTCACCCCGAAGCAGGGCAAGCCGGAACACCGGGAACTGCTCGCCGCCGAGCGGGTCAAGGACGCCATCCTGGTGCCGCTCAAGTCCGGCAAGACCACCTTCGGCTGTCTGTCGGTGGCCAACCGGCTCGGTGGCGACCTGGTCCGGTTCCGGCGCGACGACCTGACTCTGCTGGAGACCCTGGCCGCCCACGCGGGCGTCGCGGTCGAGAACTCCCGTCTGGTCGACAAACTCCGCTTCGACGCCTACCACGACTCGCTCACCGAACTGCCCAACCGGCGCCGCACCATGAACGTCATCGAGGAGTCGATCTCGCTCATCGTCCCCAACGAGATCGTCGCGGTCATGCTGTTCGACGTCGATAGCATGCGTGAGATCAACGACTCGATCGGCCATGCCGCCGGGGACAAGCTCATCGTCGAGGTGGGCCGCCGACTGCGGGGCGCGGCCCCACCCGGCGCCCACGTCGGCCGCATCGACGGCGACGAGTTCGCGCTGGTGATGCGGCTGCCCGACGCCGCGGCGGCTTCCGAACTGGCGGGCCAGATCCGCGAGGAACTGCAACGCCCCTGCACGCTGGGCACCCTCAACGTCGACATCGACGCCGCCGTCGGCATCGCGATCCACCCCGAATCCGGTGACAAGGCCGACACCCTGTTGCAGCGCGCCGACGTGGCCACCCAGTCGGCGAAGAACGTCACCAGCGGCGTGCAAGTGTACAATGTGGCCCTTGAGTCCGGCAGCGTCCGAAGGCTCGGCCTGGCCAGCGATCTGCGGCGCGCCTTCGACGCCGGTGAACTCGACGTCCACTATCAACCGAAGATCACGCTCACCGACCGTCGGCTGGTCGGCGTGGAATGCCTGGCCCGCTGGCACCACCCCACTCACGGCGACGTCGCCCCCGAGGACTTCATCCCGGTGGCCGAACACACCGGTCTGCTCAGCCGCCTCACCGAGTTCGTGCTGCGCGAGGGCCTGTCCCGGGCGAGCGAATGGTCGGAACAGAACAGCGCCATCGGCATCGCCGTCAACCTTTCCCCGCGCACCCTCACCGACGCCGACTTCCCGTCCCTGGTCGCCCGGCTGCTGGACGAGTACCACGTCGACGCGGGCCGACTGACCCTGGAGATCACCGAGGACGGCATGGTCAGCGCGGGCGGCAAGATGCCGCACACCCTGCAACGGCTGCGCGACCTGGGAATCCGGCTCGCCGTCGACGACTTCGGCAAGGGTTACTCCTCGCTGTCCTACCTGCGCAACCTGCCCGCCAGCGAGATCAAGATCGACAAGTCCTTCGTGCAGGGCATGGCCACCGACGAGGGCGACCTGGCGATCGTGCGCGCCGTGGTCGACCTGGCCCGCCACTTCCACATGACCGTGGTCGCCGAGGGCGTCGAGAGTGAGATGACCCTGTCCCACCTCACCGAGATGGGCTGCGACATCGCCCAGGGCTTCTACTTCTCCCGTCCGCTGGCGGCGGACCGGTTCGTTGCCTGGATGGCGGCCCAGTCCGCCGACACCACACCCCCCAAACTGCGCGCGGTCTAAACCCCGATGCGAGACGTCTCGCGAGTCATGTAGCCTTGTCCCGGCGCGTTCACCGCAAGGCGAATAACCCGCCCCTTTAGCTCAGTCGGCAGAGCGTCTCCATGGTAAGGAGAAGGTCTACGGTTCGATTCCGTAAAGGGGCTCTCTCGGTCGGTATCAGGTTCTTCCACAACCGGCCGCTTGGCGGCGTAGCTCAGGTGGCAGAGCAAACGACTCATAATCGTTGTGTCGGCGGTTCAAGTCCGCCCGTCGCTACTGCACGGGGCGCGGTGCGCCCCCTTCAGCCCCGTGGTCACGTATGGCTTGATCAGGGCTTGAGGTAAGCTAGCCAGTCGGCGCTTCGCGCCATCTAGCTCGTAAGCAATCAGATTCTGGAAAGGCGCATCACCGTGGCCAAGAGTGGTACCGACGTCCGTCCCAAGATCACCATGGCGTGCGTCGAATGCAAAGAGCGGAACTACATCACCAAGAAGAACCGCCGCAACGACCCCGACCGGATGGAACTGAAGAAGTTCTGCCCGCGCTGCAACAAGCACACCGCCCACCGCGAGACCCGCTAGCGGCAGCGTGCTCAACCGCGCGTACATCGGCCGGACGGTCACCACCACGACTCCCGTCACGGTGACCACCGAAGCCGTCTCGGCCTTCGCGGCCGCCCTCGGTGACACCGTCGACGGCGACATCGCCCCCCCGACGTTCCTGGTCTCGATCACGATGCCCGCGGTCGAGACCCTCAAGGACGACCCCGACTTCGGGCTCGACTACACCAAGGTCCTGCACCGCGAACAGTCCTTCGACTTCGCGCGCCCGGTCCGCGTCGGTGACACCGTCGTCTGCGAGATCACCATCGACGACATCAAGTCGGTGGCGGGGAACGACATCCTGAGCCTGCGCGCCGAAGCCGTCGACCCCGACGGCGCCCGCGTCGCGACCGTCACCACCACCCTGTTCGTGGGAGGGACGGCATGAACCCGGGCGACGAACTCTTCAGCGTCGAGTACGCCATCCACCGCGCCGACCTGGCCGCCTACGCCGCCGCCTCCGGCGACAACAACCCGATCCACCTCGACGACACGGCGGCCAAGGCCGCCGGTCTGCCCGGCGTCATCGCCCACGGCATGTACACGATGGGCCTGGCCGCTCGCGCCGTCGCCGACTGGGCCGGTGGCCCGGCCAAGGTCGCCGCCTTGACGGCCCGGTTCGCCAAACCCGTCCCGGTACCCGCCGACTCCCCGGCCACGGTCACCGTCTCCGGCGCCGTCCGCAAGGTCCTCGACGACGGCGCGATCGAGGTCAACCTCACCGTCCAGTGTGACGGCACCAAGGTCCTGGCCCCGGCCCGAGCCACCGTCCGTATCTGAGAACCCCAGCGGCCCAGTGGTTGCCGGGGTTTTCGCGTGCCCGGACAATAAAGGACGGCCGCTGGAGGGGGGGATTCCAGCGGCCGTCAGGGGCCTGGCTCCGGGGGGGATGACGAGCCAGACCCGCCCAGCGGCCACGGGGGGGAGGCAACCGCTGAGGTCTCAACGGGCAACGGCGCCGAAGGGAGGAAAAGCGCCGTAGATCCGTATGTCAATAAGCATGCCTGAAGTGCGGGCTGTCGTCCACATCTGGAGATAAGAACCACGGTCGGTAGTGGATCGATGTCTGTCAGGATTTAGATGAGCGGTACTAGACTCGGGCCCCATGAGTCCATCCACGGCATCGAGCGCCGCGTTCTTCGACTTGGACAAGACGATGATCGCCAAGTCGAGCGCACTGGCATTCGGACGGCCGCTGTACCACGGCGGGTTGATGGCGCGCAGCGATGTGCTGAAGGCCGCGTACGCGCAGTTGGCCTACCTGATCGCGGGGGCCGACGAGGATCAGATGGCCCGCACCCGCGACTACCTGGCGCAGCTGTGCCGGGGCTGGGAGACCCAGCAGGTCAGCAAGATCGTCGCGGAAACCCTTGGTGAGCTTATCGATCCGTACATCTACGCCGAGGCGGTCGCGTTGGTGGCCGAGCACCGGGCGGCGGGCCGGGACATCGTCCTGGTCTCGGCCTCGGGGGATGAACTGGTCCGGCCGATCGGACGGCTACTGGGTATCGAGGACGTCATCGCGACCCGGATGGTGATCGAGGACGGCCGCTACTCCGGCGAGATCGAGTTCTACGCCGCCGGTCCGGCCAAGGCCGAGGCGATGGCGGAGTTCGCCGAGGAGCGCGGTTACGACCTCAAGGACTGTTACGCGTACTCGGATTCGATGACGGACATGCCGATGCTGGAGGCGGTCGGGCATCCCACCGCCGTGAACCCGGACCGGGGGCTGCGCAAGCTGGCCCTGGAGCGGGGCTGGCCGATCCTGTCGTTCAAGCACCCGATCTCGCTGCGGCGCCGGGTGGCGGCGTTGCGGCACCGGCCCGCGGTGCCCGCCACGGCGGTGGGTGTCGGTGTCGGGCTGGCGTTGACGGTCGCGCTGGTCTGGTACTCCCGCAAGCGGAAGCGTCGCAACAGCTTGTGATTGTGGGCCGCGCCGGTTGACGGGAAGATCAGTTCATCCAAAGTGTATTGAATGTACCGGCGCGGCCCACGTTCCTACACTGACAGGAACTTCGACAGCGACGCGCGGATTCCCGCGGGGTCGAGGCCGTGCCAGGAGTCGTGGTCGTCGGGGGTGCCGAAACGGTGCAGGTCCTCCCGTCCGACGCCCAGCGACAGCAGCCGGTGTGGACGGTCGGTGAGGGCGGCGTTGACGATGTGGTCGGAGGTCCCGGCCAGGTAGGGCTCGACCAGCGCGATGGTGTCAGCGGTGGTACCGGCCAGTTCGCGCAGGGTCTGGGTGTCGAAGGGCCGCACGGTGGCCGCGTAGGCGATGGTGACGTCGAGGTCGGCGGTCGCGGCCAGGACGTTGTCGAGCATCGGGCCGACGGCGACCACTGTGGCCTGTCCGCCGCGCTTGAGGACGGTCAGCTTCCCGTCGGGGCTGGCGTGGGCCTCGGCGTTGCGGCGGTTCGACAGTCGGATGTAGACGGACTCGTCGCTGTCGGCGGCGGCGCGCAGCGGTCCGGTGACCTCGTCGGGGTGGCCGGGCACGTGCACCGTCCAGCCGGGGATGGTGTCGAACAGGGCCACGTCGCGCGGGCTGAAGTGGGTGTAGCCGCCCTCGGACCAGTCGTAGGAGGCGCC
Source organism: Stackebrandtia nassauensis DSM 44728 (assembly GCF_000024545.1). GTDB lineage: Bacteria > Actinomycetota > Actinomycetes > Mycobacteriales > Micromonosporaceae > Stackebrandtia > Stackebrandtia nassauensis. Next base: position 6,710,857 of record NC_013947.1, on the reverse strand, counting down.
GACGCTGACCAGGATGCCGCTGGTGCCCTGATGGCCGAAGTCCAGCTTGACCTGCTCGAAGGCGCGTTCGACGAGGAACGGCGCGTAGGAGTGCGCGATGGGGCGCAGTCCGGCCAGGGCCAGCCCGCCGGCGACGCCGACCATGAGCTGTTCCCGGATGCCGACGTTGATGACGCGGTCGGGGTGGTCGACTCCGGCCTGGGCGAACCGGCCCTCACCGGCGGAGATGTCGGCCAGCACCAGCGCGAGTCGCGGGTTGTCGTCGAGCAGTCGGGCGGTCTCGGAGATGAAGACGTCGCGCATCGCGATGGCCTCGGCAACGGTGGCGTTCATGGTGATCAGTCCTCAACGGTGGCGATGACGGCGTGCGGGGCGGCTTTGGTGTGACGGGTCAGCGCGGAGGCCAGGCCGTCGTGGTCGGTGATACCCACCGTGGTGGCGGTCCATCCCTGGGCGGTGAACCGGGAGGCGATGCCGCCGGGCCAGCCGTGGGTGGCGGAGTGGTTGTCGACCACGAGGGTGGTCAGGTTGCCCAGTCCGTAGGCTCCGGCGAAGGCCATCGCCTCGTGGTTGGAGCCCTCGTCGAGCTCGGCGTCTCCGATGAGGACGTAGACGCGGGGCGCGTGGATGCCCTGGGCGGTAAGGCCGAGCGCGGTGCCGATGCCGAGCGGCAGGCCGTGTCCCAGTGAACCGGCCGAGATCTCCACGCCCGGAACCCGGGTGGTGTCGGGGTGCGCCCCCAGCGGGGATTCGGTGGCCGCCACCGAATCCAGCCAGTCGGCGGGGATGAATCCCTTGGCGGCCAGCACCGCGTAGTAGGAACCGGGTCCGTGCCCTTTGGACAGATAGAACCGGTCCCGGTTGGGGTCGTCCGGGTCGGCGGAGTCGATCCGCAGGATCCGGTCGTACAGGACCCACAGCGGGTCGAGGGTGTAGGTGTTGATCGGGTAGCGCGGATCGACGACGGTTCGCTGGGCCAGCTGTCGCGCCGTTTCGAAAGTGGCTGTCATGTCGATAGACTGCTACCTGAAGTTGACTTTAGGTCAAGTGAACATGAAGGACGTCACGTTGAAGTTTCAGGATCACCTGACCGTCGGCGAGTTCGCCGACCGCGCCGGGGTCTCGGCACCGACGCTGCGGTTCTACGAGAAGCGCGGCCTCATCACCTCCGAGCGCACCAGCGGCAACCAGCGCCGCTACTCGCGCGCCGAACTGCGTCGGGTCGCGTTCATCCGCACCGCCCAGAAGGTGGGCCTGAGCCTGGACGAGATCGCCTCGGCGCTGGCCGAGCTGCCCGACGCCCGCACCCCGAACAAGGCCGACTGGCAGCGGCTGTCCTCGCGCTGGCAGGACCGGCTCAACGCCAAGATCCGCACACTGGAGAACCTGCGCGACGAGCTGACCAACTGCATCGGCTGCGGCTGCCTGTCGCTGAAGTCCTGCGCGATCGCCAACCGCTACGACGAACTCGCGGCCCAGGGACCGGGCCCGCGCAGGCTTCTGAACACCTGAGTCATTTACACGTCACCTGATCATCATCTGTCGTCCCCCGTGACGAGCGCTTTATTCACGTTTCGTTTCGTAGGCTGACGCCGCCACCCCGGCGCACCTATCCATGTTGGAGTTTGAACCGTGAGTATTGGCAAGTGCCTGGAAGCGCGGGTGTCGTGACCGCGGAACTGGTGGAGGAACGGCCGCCTACCGTCACCGGCGCGGCGAAGGAACCCGAGAAGAAACCCCGGCGACAGCGGCTGAGCCGCCTGGCCACCACACCCCGGCTCATCGCGGCCGGATACCTGCTGACCTCGTTCCTGCTCATGATCGGCCTGTGGGTCAACCCGATCGGACGGCATCACGCCGACAACCCGGGTGACGACCAGGTCCTGTTCGAGTGGGTGCTGGGGCACACCGCCCGTGCCATCACCCACGGCGAGAACCCGCTGTTCAGCCAGCTGCTGAACGTGCCCGACGGCGTCAACCTCATGGCCAACACCTCGGTGGTGGCCATCGGGTTGGTGCTCGCACCGATCACGCTGCTGTTCGGGGCGCCGGTGACCTACGTGCTGGCGATGACGCTGGGCCTGTTCGGCACCGCGCTGGCCTGGTGCCACTTCTTCAAGCGCTACCTGAAACTGACGACCGCGGCCTCCGTGGTGGCGGCCGGGCTGTGCGCCTTCGGGCCCTCCAGCGTCGCGCACGCCAACGGGCACCTCAACTTCACCGCGACGTTCATGGTGCCGATCATCCTCATCGCGATCCTGCGGCTGCGCGAGCCGGGCAACCTGCTGCGCAAGAGCGTGTGGCTGGGCCTGCTGCTGGTGGTGCAGATCTTCATCGGCGAGGAGGTCGTGTTCCTGCTGGCGCTGTTCATGGCCGTGTTCACCGCCGTGTACGCGATCACCGAATGGCACGTCGTCAAGCCGCTGATCCCGCGCTACCTCAAGGGTTTGACCATCGCGGGCCTGGTCTCGCTGGCGCTGTTGGCCTATCCGCTGTGGCTGCAGTTCCTGGGACCGCAGTCCTACAGCGGCATCCCGTGGCCGCCGGAGGACTTCCCGGCCGACCTGGCCTCGTTCGCGGCCTTCCCCAGCGACTCGCTGGGCGGACGGGTGCAGCTGCCCAACGTCCGGCTGCGGCACAACGTCACCGAGGAGAACACCTTCTTCGGGCTGCCGCTGGCGGCGCTGACGATCGTGCTGGGTCTGATGTTCTTCAAGCGGCACAAGGTGCTGCGCAGCCTGAGCATCACCGCGATCGTGTTCGCCGCGCTGAGCCTGGGCAGCCAGATCCGCGTCAACGGCAACCACACCGGCGTGTGGGGACCGTACGCGCTGGTGCGGCCGCTGCCGCTGTTCGACTCCACCATCCCGACCCGGTTCGCGCTGGTGATCCTGCCGGTGGTCGCGATCTTCGTCGCCTACGGGCTCGACCGGGCCTCCCGCAAGGCCCGGGAACTGCGCCGCACCTGGTACCTGGTCTTCGCGGTGGCGCTGGTGCCGCTGATCCCGCTGGCGCCGTCCACCGAACCGCGCACCCCGATCCCCGAGTTCATCACCTCCGGGGAATGGCGGGACTATGTGGACGAAGGCGGGACGATGGTCCCGGTGCCGATCTCGGAGCACATCTCCTTCGACGGGCAGCGCTGGCAGGAGGCCGCCGACTTCGAGTTCGCGGTGCCGCTGGGCGCGTTCATCGGTCCCGACTCCACCGGCGACGGCCAGTGGAGCGGCAAGCACCTGCCCACCGCCAAACGGATCCTCAAGACGATGGACGACGGCTCGATCGGCAACGTGACCGACGCCGACCGGGAACAGGCCGCCGAGGACCTGCGGGTCTGGCGGGCCGAGGCCGTCGTGCTGGGACCCGAGCACAAGTACCAGCGGCAGCTGCGGACCCTGCTGACCCGACTGTGGGGCCCGGGGACCAAGGTCGCCGATGTTCTGGTCTGGAAGGTGGATCCCAAGACCGGCGAGGTCGGCTAGGGTCGGTCTCACTCCGGAGGGCACGTGCCATACCCGGTATGTTGCATGAGTGCACCTGTCCCAGTCCGGCCGATGGAGCGACGCAGTGAGATCCGGGTATCGCCTTGGCGTCGACGTCGGCACCTCACACACCGTCGCGGTGCTGCGGCACCGTGACGGCCGGGTGAAACCGCTGCTGTGGGACGGCTCGCCGGTGCTGCCCTCGGCGGTGTTCTGCGACGAACAGGGCAACATCCATGTCGGACGCGACGCGCAGCGGCTCGCCCAGGTCGACCCGACCCGGTTTGAGCCCAACCCCAAGCAGCGCATCGACGACGGCACCGTGCTGCTGGGCGACCGGGAGCTGCGGCCCGACCAGCTGCTGACCGCGATCCTGTCCCGGGTGGCCGCCAAGGCCTGGGAGTCGGGCGCCAAGGACACCGAGGTGGTGCTGACGGTGCCGTCCAAATGGGCCACCCGGCGCCGGGACCTGTTGAGCCAGGCGGCACTGTGGGCCGGGCTGGGCGAGGTCCGGCTGGTCACCGAGCCGGTGGCCGCCGCCCACTACTATGTGGACTCGCTCGGGCAGCGGCTCGGCAGCGGCGGCTCGATCGCCGTGTTCGACTTCGGCGGCGGCACCCTCGACATCGCGGTGGTCCGCTACGGCTCCAACGGTTTCACGGTCGCCTCCGACGGCGGCCTCTCCGACCTGGGCGGGCTCGACCTGGACGCGGCCCTCATCGAACACGTCGGCAAACAACTGCAACCCCGCAGCCCGACGCTGTGGCGGCAGCTGACCCGTCCGGCCACCGGCTGGGACCGCCGGATCCGGCGCCAGTTCTGGGAGGACGTGCGCGGCGCCAAGGAGATGCTGTCGCGCTCGTCCCAGGCGCCGATCGCGGTGCCCGGCGGCGACGAGACCCTGCACATCACCCGCGGTGAACTGGAGTCGGTGGCCACGCCGCTGTTGCGGCGCGCCGTCGACGAGACCGCGCGGGTCATCGAGGGCGCCGGGCTCACCCCGCAGCACCTCAGTGGACTGTTCCTTGTGGGCGGCAGCAGCCGGGTGCCACTGGTGTCGCGGATGCTGCACCAGCGGCTGGACATCTCGCCCACGATCCTGGAGCAGCCGGAACTGCCGGTGGCCGAGGGCAGCCTCACGGTGGCCCAGCTGCCGGGCCGTCTGGTGGTACCCGAGCCGACCCCGACCGCCGACGGCTCCCGCTTCGGCCCGCCGTACCAGGGCTAGAGCCTCGCCGCCGAGCCCCCATAAGATGGCCTGCATGACTGAGGGCTCGCAGGAGCAGGCCGAGACCGACGACGCGCCGATCCCCGCCCCGAAGCGTCGGTGGCCGGTGGTGGCCGGGGTCGTGGTGATGCTGCTGGTGCTGTGCCTGGTGGCGTATCTGGGCGGCTGGTTCGCCAGCAAACCGGATCCGGGCGGTTCGCAGCCCAGCGCCGAGGTGTCGGCCGAGGACATGGAGATCGACTTCGACCTCAAGTCGGCGGCGTTCTACCTGCCGCCCGACAACCGGCCCTACTACCTGTACGGCGACAAGTACCGTTTCGACCTGGACGACCGCGAGCCCGCCGTCGAGCCGGTGCGGTTCACCGACGGCCTCTACTACCCGACGGAGGGCGACAGCGGCGACGAGCCGCACATGCGGCTGGCCGAGGGCACCAAGCCGATCTTCACCGATGTCAACGGGGACAGCAACACCGACGTCGTGGCTACTTTGGAGTTCACCGGGACGCCCGAGAAGCGCTACACCGCCTGGAAGGGCGTCTTCATCTGGCTGTGGAACGACGGCAAGGTGGTGCCGGTGAAGCACCCGGCGGCCTGGCAGTGGATGGACTGTCCCGGCGAGAGCGATCTGACCGTGAAGCGGGACGGCCTGTCGGGGCTGCCGCTGGTCACCCGCAGCGGGGACGGCAACTGCGACGGCGAGAAGAACGACTCGCAGGGTGAGAACCCGCCGCCGCAGACGGTGTTCGTGCAGGACGGCGTGCCGGTGAGCATCGGCCACGCCACCAGTGCCGTCGACCGGTGCTACTTCTTCGACATGTACAAGAAGGACGCCAACTACGTCGTGACGAAGGAGGTCCCGGTCCGGCTGGCCCCCGACCCCGACGCGGCCGAGATCGACGGCACCGTACTGGTTCCCGGCGAGGGCGGCAAGGTCACCGACACCGGCGAGAAGCAGACCATCGACCGGATCGAGCTGCGCATCGGCAAGAAGCCGGACAAGAAGCTCTACGACGGCTGGATTCCGGCCAACCTGGTGTGGTCGGGCGCCAACGAGCCGATCTCGTGCGGCTGGGTCAACTGGGACGACATCGGCAAGAAGCTCAAGAAGGAGTAGCCGCTTCGGCGTCCGGCTCCAGTTGCGGTGCGGCGTAAGGACACTGGGTGCGGCACACCGGACGCGGAGCCTCCGGTTCGGGCTCGCGGCCGCTGACGAGCAGCGCCGCTATGACCGCCCCGACGAGGACCAGCCCGGCGCAGATGACCACGGCGATCCGGTACCCGGGCGCGAAAGCGGTGGGGTCCTCATAGGAGTCGCCGGTGATCCCGGCGGCCATCGGCAGCGCGGCCACCGCCAGCAGGCTCGCGGCCCGGGCCACGGCGTTGTTGATGCCGCTGGCGACCCCGGCGTGGGCGGCGTCGGCGGCGGCCAGCACTCCCGCCGTCAACGGCGCCACCGTGATGGTCATGCCGACGCTCAGCACCAGCACGCCCGGCAGCACCCGGGTCAGGTACGGCGCGTCGGGACCGACGCCGAGCAGCAGCAGGATCCCGATCGCCGACAGCGCCGAACCGACCGCCAGTGGCAGCCGGGGCCCGAGCCGTTCGCCCAGCGCCCCGGCCCGGGCCGAGAACACCAGCATCAGCATCGTGAACGGCAGCATCGTGATCCCGGCCTCCAGCGCCGAGTAGCCGGAGACCACCTGCAACTGCATCACCAGGAAGAACAGCACCCCGCCCAGTCCGGCGTACACGCAGAAGGTGACGGCGTTGATGGCGGTGAACTGGCGGCTGGCGAACATGGTCGGCGGCAGCACCGGTGAGGCGCTGCGGCGTTCGACGATGACGAACGCGATGCCGCAGGCCACGCCGACGACACCGGCGACAATCGCCGGGCCCGGATCGCCCGACTGCACCAGCGCGAAGGTGACCCCGCCGAGGAACAGCGCCCCCAGGACGTTGCCGGTGATGTCGAAGCGCCCGGTCGCGGTCTCGTCACGGGTCTCGGGCACCCATTTCAGGGTCGCCAGCACCGAGACGATCACCAGCGGGATGTTGAGGAAGAAGATCCAGGGCCACGAGAACGCGTCCACCAGCCAGCCGCCCAGGAACGGCCCGGCCGCCGCCGCGACGCCGCCCAGCCCGGACCAGGCGCCGATCGCCTTGGCCCGGTCGGATTTGCGGATCGACGCCTGGATGATGGCCAGCGAGCCCGGCGTCAGCAGCCCGGCGCCGATGCCCTGGGCGATGCGCGCGACGATCAGGGTGCCGATGTTGGGCGCGAATCCGCACAGCGCCGAGGCGACGCCGAACCAGATCACGCCGACGAGGAACAGCCTTCGTCGCCCGAACCGGTCACCCAGCGCCCCACCGGTGAGCACCAGCGCGGCCAGCATCAGCGTGTAGCCGTTGACGATCCACTGCAAACCATCCATTCCGGATCCGAGATCACCGCCGATGTGCGGCAGCGCGACGTTGACGACGGTTCCGTCCAGCAACGCCACACTGGACCCGAGCACGGCTGCCAGCACGATGCCGCGTCCGGCGGGTGTGGCCAGCGCGGCCTGCGACTCCTCGGCCATGTGGGCACCCTAGCCGGTTACGGGCTATTGTTCATCCGCCTGCCAGGAGAAACAGATGGTGAAACCCGTCGAAGACGTCGTCCCCGACGTCGCACCGGCCGCCGCCGCGCCCAAACGCCGCCGCTGGCTCCGATACGCCGCCGCGACGCTGGCGGTGATCCTGCTGGCCACCCCCGGCGTCAGCTGGTACTTCGCCGGTGAGGTCATCAACGTCCAGCACAACCCGCCCGAGTTCTCGCTGCCGGTCACCGACGTCACCGACACCGAGGTCACCCTCCCCACCGAGGAGGAGACCGTCCGGCCGGGCACCTGGGGACTGCAATGGGCCGACGGCCGCGCGGTGCTGGGCGAGGTGGTGCGCTCGAACGCCGAGACCGTCACCCGCGAGATCGACGACATCGTCTACGGCGAACTGCGCGAGGGCACCGCCACCCGCATCGACGGCTGGACCTACGGCGAGGACCCGAAGCAGGCCCACGGCATCGACTTCGACGAGGTCGACGTTCCCACCGAACTCGGTGACGCCCCCGCCTCACCCGACGGCTACCACCACCTGGGCGACTCGGAGTGGCGCGACGTCGAAGCCGCGATCGACTACGCGCTCGACAAGGGCGCCAAGAACGTCGTCCTGCACGGCTGGTCGATGGGCGGAGCGGTCACCATGACGACGCTGCGCCGCATGGAAGCCCCCGACCGGGTCGCCGGGATCATCCTCGACTCACCCGTGCTCGACTGGAACTCCACGCTCGACAAGCAGGGCGGCCAACGGTTCCTGCCCGCCCCCATCACCGGCCTGGCCAAGAGCTTCGCCGAGTGGCGCGCGGGCTTCGACCTCGCCGACCTCGACCAGCGCGCCTTCGCCCCCGACCTGGAGACCCCGACGCTGCTGTTCGCCGACACCGCCGACGAGACCGTCGAGGTGTCCGCGACGCTCGACTTCGCCGCCGCGGCCCCCGAGGACCTGCTGACGCTGGTCAAGACCTCCTCGGGCCACACCTCGTCCTGGAACGAGGACCCGGGAGCCTACTCGTCCCAGCTGGAGAAGTTCCTCGCCAATCTGTCCTCTTAGGCCCATTCTCGGTATCCGATACTCCCCAATTCGTGCCAGAATGGATCAATCGCCCAAACTACCCTTTAGGACAGTATTCGGGCTCCGAATCCATGACCTGCACACATACCGCTCAGTAACCGTGCAAACGTTATCCCCTGCCCAAACGTGGCACTTTAGCGCCGTATCGTCTCCCGGGTCGTCGCGCCAACCCTCAATCCGCGCGGCGCCACTCCCTCAAGAGTCCATTGGAGAGAAATCAGCACATGTCCAACCCAACGCAAGCCCCTCAGTTCCAGGCCCCACCCACCCCACCGGCCCCGACTGAGGCTCCGAAACAACTCCGCACGGCCTCGACCTTCATGTTCGTGCTCCTGCTCATCGGCCTCGTATCCATGGTCATCGACTTCGTCGTGGCGGGCACGGTCGCCGACACCCTCGCGGGCAAGGTCACCGGCCTCGACGGCAAACCCGTCACCTCGAGCTGGTTCAACCCGGGCACCATGTACGTCACCCTCGTGTTCGGCCTCATCATCGGCATCCTGGGCCTCCCGGTCCGCAAGGGCTCCAACGGAGCCCGCATCACCGGCGCCATCTTCGCCATCATCTTCACCCTCATGGGTCTGGGCAGCATGGCCATGACCGTGCTGATCTCGGGTACCGCCGACCTGGCCGCCAAGAACGCCGGCCTGGGCATGATCGTCCCCAACTGGTACTGGGCCGGAGGCGTCCTGATCGGCCTGCTCCAGGTCGTGTTCAGCATCCTGGCCATCGTGAAGCTCTTCAACTCCAACTCCGCCGCCTACTGCAAGGCGCCCAAGGCCTAACACTCCATAGGTGACGGTGTCATCGCGGTAGGGACCGCGATGACACCGTCTTTTCGTTTCCCGTCACGAGTCGGCCTCTTCGTAGGCCGCCTGTAGTTGCTCCTCGGCGTCGTCGAGGTAGTTCGACAGCAGCTGGCTGGCTCGCATGATGTCGTGTTCGGCCAGGCAGTCGAGGATCTCGCGGTTTCTGGGGAGATACGGCAGATGGAAGTCGCCGTGGTTGCCCATGACGTGGAAGACCAGGCGCAGTTCGGCCAGGACCTGGTTCATCACCTCGTCGATGCGGGCGCTCTCGGCCAGGGAGCCGATGGAGCGGTGGAACTGGATGTTGGCCGAGCCCACGGCGCGGCCGTCGTGTTGTTTGGCCGCGCGTTCGCCGTCGGCGACTGCTCGTTGGAGGCCCGCCAGGCGTTCGGGGACGATGACGGCCGAGCGGATGGCGCCGCATTCGATGACGCGGCGGACCCGGTAGATGTCGGAGAGGTCCTCCGCGGAGGGGCGGCGGACCTTGAAGCCCCGGTTGAGGTTGTGGATCACCAGGCGTTCGTGGGTGAGGAGCTGGAAGGCCTCGCGGAGGGTGTTGCGGGAGACCTGGTGCAGTTCGCACAGTTCGGCTTCGGGGAGTTTGTCGCCGGGCTGGCGTTTGCCGTCGGCGATCTCGGTGCGCAGGAGACCGGCCACGAATTCGGCGGTGCTGTTGCGGGTCGGGGGATCGACCGTGCGCGATTCGTAGACAAAGGACTCGGGGGGAGGGGTGGTCATGGGGTCCTCCTTCGGGTCGGGGTCGGCGCGACGCGGACTCCAGGGTCAAGGCTACTTCAGGAATCATTGAATTGAAGGATTGACTGATTGTTGAACAATTGGATAGCCTGGGTCCCAGTGGCCCGGATTACCCCACGGGCCCTCAGTAAGAGGAGCTCTGTCATGAGCGACAGGAAAATCGCGGACGCCTCGCCCGCAACCCCCACCAAAAGACAACGCTTCGGCCCCGGGCTGCTGGTCACCGCCGCCTTCATCGGGCCCGGGACGGTGACAACGGCCAGCGTGGCCGGTGCCGAATTCGGCTTCGCCCTCGTGTGGGCCGCCGTCTTCGCGATCCTTGCCACGATGGTCATGCAGGAGATGGCGGCCCGGCTCGGCATCGTCAGCCGCGCCGGACTCGGTGAGGCGCTGCGCGCCACCTTCACCAACCCGGTCACCGGGGTCATTGTCGCGGTGCTGGTCGTGGCCGCCATCGCGGTCGGCAACGCCGCCTTCCAGACCGGCAACATCGCCGGGGCCGCCGTCGCCCTGACCACGATCAGCGGCGTGCCCACCCAGGTGTGGGCCGTCGCCGTGGGCGTGCTGGCCTTCGGGTTGCTGTACACCGGCATCTACCGGTTCATCGAAGCCGTGATGATCGCGCTGGTCGGGGTGATGACCATTGTGTTCATCGTGACCGCCGTCGTCGTGCGCCCCGACCTTGGTGCGCTGGCCGCCGGACTCGTACCGACCATTCCGGACGGTTCGACGATCACCGTCATCGCCCTCATCGGAACCACCGTGGTTCCCTACAACCTGTTCCTGCACGCCAGTTCGGTGCGGCAGAAGTGGACCGCCGACATTCCACTGGAGAAGTCGCTGCCGCAGGCCCGCACCGACACCTACGTGTCGGTCGGCGTCGGCGGCGTCATCACGCTGGCCGTCGTCACCACGGCCGCCGCCTCGCTGTTCGCCCACGGGCTGAGCGTCTCCAACGGCGCCGACATGGCCCAGCAGCTGGAGCCGCTGCTGGGCCCGGCCGCCAAGTGGTTCTTCGCCGTCGGACTGTTCGCCGCCGGACTCACCAGTGCCATAACCGCGCCACTCGCGGCGGCTTTCGCTGTCAGCGGCATGCTCGGGTGGAGAATGGATCTCAAGTCCTGGAGGTTCCGGGGCGTGTGGGTGGCTGTCCTGGTGATCGGCGCCGTGCTGGCGGTGGCGGTCGGCGAGAGCCCGGTTCCGGCGATCATCTTCGCGCAGACGACCAACGGCCTGCTGCTGCCGATCATCGCGGTGTTCCTGCTGGTGGTCGTCAACCGGAAGCAGGTCATGGGTGAACACCGAAACAGCCTGGCCCGCAACCTGGCCGGCGGTACGGTCGTCCTGGTGGCGACCGGGCTCGGTGTCTTCAACATCCTCAAGGGACTGGGCGTCCTGGCCTGAGAAAGGAGGACCGTGATGCGACGGACCATCGACCTCAACTGCGATCTCGGCGAGGGTTTCGGCGTGTGGACGCTCGGCGACGACGAGGCGCTGCTGGACATCGTGACCAGCGCGAACGTCGCCTGCGGCTTCCACGCGGGCGACCCGTCGATCATGCGGGCGGTTTGCGAACGCGCCGCCGCGCGGGGCGTGGCGATCGGCGCGCAGGTCGGCTATCGCGATCTGGCCGGTTTCGGACGCCGGAACATCGACGTCGAACCGCGGGTGCTGACCGACGAGGTGCTGTACCAGCTGGGCGCCCTCGACGCGTTCGCGCTGCGCGCCGGGGACCACGTCCGGTACGTCAAACCCCACGGCGCGCTGTACAACCGGATCGTCACCGACTCCGAGCAGGCGGCGGCGGTGGTCGCGGCGGTCACCGCCTACGACCCGAAGCTGGCGGTGCTGGGCCTGCCGGGCTCCCGGTTCCTGAAACTGGCGGCCGAGGCGGGGCTGGTCACCGTGACCGAGGCCTTCGCCGACCGGGCTTACACCACCGAGGGACGGCTGGTGCCCCGGTCGCGGCCGGGAGCGGTGCTGCACGACGCCGAGACGATCGCGGGCCGGGTGCGCCGGATGGCCGTGGACGGCCGGGTGGTCAGCATCGACGGCGTCGTCATCGACATGACGGCCCAGTCGGTGTGCGTCCACGGCGACACCCCCGGCGCGGTGGACATCGCCCGGCGGGTCCGGTCGGCTCTGGACGAAGCCGGGATCCACGTCTCGGCCTTCGCCACCTGAGGTGACCATGAGGATCGCGCGGTGGGGCGGATACGCGGTGTTGGCCGGGTCGGACAGCCGAAACGATGCTTGCGCCCGGTACCGCCCACCGCGCTTTCGCGGGTTTACTGGAACAGCTGATTTCTGAGGTGGGTCATGAGATTCCTGCGGTGCGGTGAACACGCGCTACTGGTCGAACTGGACGGTCTCGACGAGGTCCTGGGCCGGTACCACGCGTTGCGGCGCCATCCGCCGGTCGGCGTCGGCGAGCTGGTTCCGGCGTCGCGGACCCTGCTGGTCCACTTCGATCCGCTGTTGACCGATCGGGAGAAGGTCGCCAGAGCCGTCGAGGACGTGCCACCGGAGAGTCCCGCGCGGGCGGACGACCGGCTGGTGGAGATCCCGGTCCGCTACGACGGCGAGGACCTGGAGGAGGTGTCGGTACTGACCGGCCTGTCCGCGTCCGAAGTGGTCAAATCGCACACCGGCGGCGAGTACCTGGCCGCCTTCGGCGGTTTCGCGCCCGGCTTCCTGTACATCACCGGCCTGCCCGAGACGCTGCGGCTGCCGCGCCGCGACACGCCCCGCACCCGGGTGCCGTCGGGGGCGGTGGCGTTGGGGGGCGGCTACACGGCGGTGTACCCGCGCGATTCCCCCGGCGGCTGGCACATCATCGGCCACACCTGTCTGTCCATGTGGGACCTCGATCGGGAGCCACCGGCGGCGCTCAGCCCGGGCGACCGGGTGCGGTTCGTCGAGGTGGGCGAATGATCGAGATCGTGGCGGCCGGTCCACTCACGACGGTTCAGGACCTGGGACGGCCCGGACGCCAGTCCCAGGGCATCGGGCACTCCGGCGCCGCCGACCGGCCCAGCCTGCGGCTGGCCAACCGGCTGGTCGGCAACCCGGAGTCCGCCGCCGGACTGGAGGCCACCCTCGGCGGCCTGGTGGTGCGGTTCAGCGGCGCCCGCACCGTCGCGGTCACCGGCGCCAGCTGTCCGCTGCGGCTCGACGATCGCGGCGTGGACATGAACTCGCCGCTGCACGTCCTCGCGGGACAGACGCTCCACATCGGTCCCGCGGTGCGGCGGCTGCGCACCTACGTGGCCGTGTCGGGCGGTGTCGCGGTGCCGGAGGTCGCCGGATCCCGTTCCACGGACCTGCTCTCCGGCCTCGGGCCGGAACCGCTGCGCAGCGGCGACCGGCTGCCGCTCGGTCGCGGCGCTGGTGCGGTGACGGCCGTCGACCACGCGCCACAGCCGCTGCCCGACGAGCACCCGGTGCTGCGGGTGACCCCGGGGCCCCGCGACGACTGGTTCACCGCCGAGGCGCTGGCCGACCTGTTCGGGTCCGAGTACGAGATGACGATCGACAGCAACCGGGTCGCGCTGCGGCTGTCCGGCCCGCCGCTGCGTCGCGCCACCGACCGGGAACTGCCCTCGGAACCGTTGGTGTGCGGCGCGATCCAGGTGCCGCCGGACGGTCAGCCGGTACTGTTCCTCGCCGACCACCCGGTGACCGGGGGCTACCCCGTCATCGGGGTCGTCGTCGACGAGGACATCCCGCTGGCGGCCCAGTGCCGTCCCGGCCAACGGCTGCGGTTCCGTCGCAACACGGTTTTAGTGGCGCGGCAACGGTTCGGGACGGCCTCGCGGTTCACAGCCCCAGCAGCCGCGCGACGAGATACGCCTCGGTCCCGGCCAGGCCCACCGAGCAGAACAGCGTCCCGGGCCGGGGTTGCGTGTCGCCCGCCAGCACCGAGCCCAGCGACACGATGCGCTTCTCGTGCTCGGTGTCGCGCAGCACGAACGGCGGGTCGTATGCGCGCAGCTGCGGCAGCGAGTCGGTGACGATCAGCCCGGCCCGCCGGGCCAGCGAATCGTCGAACTCGGCGCGGCCGATCTGCTTGGGCCCCAACGTGGACACGTAGGCGGAGCCGTCGATGGCGCCGGTGTCCACCACCGGGGTGCCGCTGCTGGTGGCCAGCACGACGATCTGCGCGCCCGACACCGCCGCCTCGGCCGAGTCCGCCGCCCGGACCTCCAGCCCGTAACGCTCGGAAGCGTTGGCGGCGAACCGTCGCCGGGTCTCGGGATCGCGGCAGAACACGGAGACCCCGCTCAACGTCCGCACCGCGTTGATCGCCCACAGCTGCATCCACGCCTGCGGACCACAACCGACGATGCCCATCGTGGACGCTTCCGGCGCGGCCAGCGCGTCGGCCGCGACCCCGCCGATCGCGCCGGTGCGCATCGGACCGATCTCCTTGCCGACCGCCACGCCCTCCACCCGCCCCGACTGTTCGGAGTGGACGACCACGGTCTGCTCGCCGGTCTCGGTGGGAAGCGTGTCGTAGGAGCGGTATCCGTACCAGCGACCGACCAGGCGTCCGGCCGTGAACGCGAACCGGCCGTCACCCAGATCGGCGTGGGCGCGCGGCGGCGCCAACAGCTCGCCCCGGTGCGCGGCCAGGATCGCCTCCCGGCACCAGGCCACCGTCGTCTCGGCGGACAACCGTTTCGTGAGGTCCGCGTCCCGCAACACCACCGGTTTGAGCCACATGGCCCCAGAATGGCAGAGACGGGGCCGGGGCACCAGACGCGTGGTGCGTCAGTTCACGGCGAGACAGAACTCGTTGCCCTCGGGGTCGAGCAGGACGACGTTGTCGCCGAAGCGTTCCGACACCGACGCGCCCAGCGCGGTCAGCCGCGCGATCTCGGTCTCCAGGTCATCGGTCCGCAGATCGACGTGCACCCGGTTCTTGACCACCTTGGTCTCCGGGACGCGCTGGAACCACAGTCGCGGCCCGCCGGCGGCCGACTCGACGAGCACGGTCGGATCGTCCTCGGTGTCGGTGATCCCGAACGAGCGCAGCCGGGCCAGCTCCTCGTCGTCGTAGGGGGCGACGGCGTAGCCGTCCACGGCGGCGGCCCAGAACCGCGCCAGTGATGCCGCGTGTCCACAGTCGAAGACGATGTCGTGCAGTCTGGCCATCGGTCCATTATCCCGCCGCGCGATACGGTTGTCGCGGCCAAAAGGGGAAGGCGGCCGTGTTGTGGAGTTTCGAGTCCTTGGCCCGGTTGAGGTGCGCCGCGACGGCGTGGCCGTGCCGATCGGCGGCGGCCGTCAGAAGGCCGTTCTGGCCGCGCTGGTCTGCCACGCCGAGGACTGGATGTCGCGCTCGCGGCTGCTGACGACGGTCTGGGACGAGGCGCCGGATTCCGCCGCCGCCAACCTGCGTACCTACCTCGCCAAGCTCCGTCGGGCGCTGGCCGACGACGCTGGTTCGCGGCTGGAACTCGGCGAGGGCCGGGTGCGGCTGCGCATCGGCGGCGGGGAGAGCGATCTGCGGCGGTTCCGCGACCTGAACGGACGGGGCGAAGCGGCGTTCGCCGCCGGGGACCATGCCGAAGCGGCGCGGGCGTTCGCCGAGGCGCTCGCGCAGTGGCGGGGCGAACCCTTCGAGACGGCCACCGTCGACCGTCCGCTCGCGGCGTTGGCGATGGAGCTGTGCGAGGCGCGCGCCGAGACGCGTCGCAGGTATCTGCGGGTTCTGGTCGAGCTGGGGCGGTATGACGAGGCGATCGCGGGGCTGCGGACGGAGGTGACCGCCGATCCGCTCGCCGAGCAGCCGATCGAGCTGCTGATGCTGGCGTCGTATCGCGGGGGACGGCCGGACGAGGCGCTGGCGTTGTACCGCGATACCCGGGTGCGGTTGGTCGACGAGCTGGGCGTGGACCCTTCGCCGCGACTGGCGGCGCTGTACGAGCGGATGGTGTCCGGTGACGAGCCTCGGGTGTCGCGGGACGGCGAAGCGGCGCGGGAGCGAGGCACCGGACTGCCGCGGCTGGTTCCGGCTCAGCTGCCCGCCGACGTTCCCGGGTTCACCGGGCGCGACAGCGAGGTTGAGGCACTGTGCTCGGCGGTGACCCAGCGACGCTCGGGAGCGCTGGTGGTCTCGTCCGTGGAAGGCATGGCGGGCATCGGGAAGACCGCGTTGGCGGTGCACGCGGCCCGGCGGTTGGCGGACGAGTTCCCGGACGGGCAGTTGTTCATCGACCTGCATGGCTTCGACGCTGACGCGCCCGCGACCGACCCGGCGGTGGCACTGGAGCGGCTGTTGCACAGCTTGGGCGTCGATCCCCGGCAGATCCCGGAGAACCTGGACGAGCGGGCGGGGCTGTATCGATCGATCCTGAGCGATCGCAGTGTGCTGATCGTGCTGGACAACGCCAGTGGGGAGCAGCAGGTGGGGCCGCTGTTGCCCGGCGGCGATGCGAGCCTGGCGATCGTCACCAGCCGTCGCAGCCTGGCCGGTCTGGACCAGGCCCGGTCGATCCAGCTGGAGCTGTTGGGCCGCGCGGAGGCGATAGCGCTGCTGGCCGCCGCGCTGGGGCCCAGTCGGGGCGGTGCGGGGCAAAAATCCGTCCCCGCCGTGGAGCCCGGCCGGTTCGCTGCGGCAGACGAAGCCGTAGCCGCCGAGATCGTGGCTGTCTGCGGCATGCTGCCGCTGGCGATCCGGATCGCCGCCGCGCGGCTGCGACACCGCCCCGACTGGACGCTTGCCGATCTGCGCGACCGGCTCCAGCAAGCCGGACTGGCCGGGCTGTGCGCCGGCGACCGCAGCGTCACGGCCGCGTTCGAGATGTCCTACGCCGAGCTCGATGACTTGGCTCGCAACGCTTTCCGGCGCCTGGGCTTGCATCCCGGCCACGACTTCGACGTGTACACCGCCGCCGCGTTGTGCGCGGAACCGGCTGACGACCCAAGCGAGGCTTCGCCGTCACGCCACCCCTCGCTGTCGTCCACACAGGCCACACTCGACGAACTCGTCGACGTCAACCTCCTCATCGAGTTCCGCCCCGGCCGCTACCGCTTCCACGACCTCGTACGCGAGTTCGCCGCCCACAAAGCCACCCTGGACACCCCCGAAACCCGAGCCCACGCTCGCCAACGCCTCGGCGACCTCTACCTCTACTACGCGGGCAAGCTCTATGCCGCCGAACCGATCGTGTCCATCGGCCGCGACTACCGAGTCCGTGCCCCCGAAACCCCAACGCCAACCATCCCCGACGCCACCACGGCACTGGCCATCATGGACGATGAGAACCCCAACATCCTGGCCTTCATCGAATCGGGGCACGACCACGACGTCGGCGCCCAATCCGTCGAACTGGCCACCCTGCAACTGAGCTACCTATGGCGCCAAGCCCGCTACAACGACTTCCCGGCCCGCTTCCCGAAACTGCTCGACACCGCCAAACGCCTCGGCGACCCCGCCGCCGAAGCCTGGCTGCGCATCGCCCAGGGTTCCTGCCTGGCGAAATGTGGACAGTCCGAACAGGCCATCGACGAGCTCACCCTCGCCCGCCGCATCGGCGAGCGCGTCGGCCAGCCCGACATAACGCTCACCGCGACCTTCGAGACCGCCATGGCCCAGATCGGTGCGGGCCGGTTCGCCGACGCCAGCATGACCCTGGCCGAAGCCCTGGCGTCGCGGCCGGGCGGCGACGACTTCGTCGAGATGGAGATCCGCAATCGCCTGGCGCAGTGCGCTTTCCGCCTCGGCGACGCCGCCGGCGCGCTGCGCGACCTGGACCGGGCGATCGAGCTGGCCAACCGACGCGGCGACCAGCAGGCCCGGGCCCGTTTCACGTACAACAGCGCCGAGCTGCAACTCCACGCCGGAAACCCCGCCGACACCCTGGAGCGTTTGAGCACCGCCCGCGACTACTACGGCCCCGACATCGAGCCCGACAACCTGTCGATGTTGTTGAGCACCAAGGCCAAGACGCTGCTCGCGCTGGGGCGCCCCCAAGACGCCCTCGACGCCCACCGTGAGGCCGTCGCCGTCGCCACCGGGTTCGGTGACGTCTGGCTGTTGGCGACGGCGGTGGTGGAGCTGGCCGAGACCCACGCGAAGCTCGGCGACCACGCCTCGGCGCTCGAGCACCTGTACCGGGCCGAGACACTGACCGACGGGGTCGCGCCGCACCTGTACGCGCTGGCGCAGCGCGGGATCGCCGACAGTCTCGAGGCTTTGGGTCATCGGCACCAGGCACGGCTCCATTTGATATGTGCCCTGCGTCAGTTTGTAGAGATGGACATGCCTGATGCCGATGAGATCCGGGACCGTCTCAACCGCGACGAAGTCGCTTGAGGACGGTCAGCAGCACTTTCGGCAGTGGCAGTTGTCAGCCATCGTGGTTCCGGAGTCCGAAAGTGAGGCGATGGCGGGAGCGCTCACCGTCAGCAGCCCAGCCAGCGCGAGTGCCGCGGCGACCAGGGATCGGCGAAGGGTCATGGTTCCTCCAACGGAGAGAGTTGACGGCGACGACGGGAAACCCGTCGTCGCCGTCAAGCTATCGAGTCGGTGCGCGTGCCGACGCATACGAGCCGTATGCGACCGGCACGCGGTCACAGGAACTGAAGCGCCGCCACGACTCCCGCCGCGACGAAGAACCCGACACCCATCGGCCGGGTCAGCCTCCCACCCCAGCGGGCACTCTTCTGGATCACGCCGAACAGGGCGAACACGACCATCCACAGGTGACTGGCCGAGCCCACGATGAACATGACCACCATCAGTGCGGCACAGCAGCCCAGGCACGACTGGCCGTAGTCCAGGCCGATCCGGAACGACTGGCCCGCGACGCTGTCGCCGCCCTTCCAGTGCTTCCCGATGAAACTGAACGGCGACCGGCAGGCCGTCACGCACTTGGCGATGTAGTTCGAGAACTGGTACGCCCCGGCGGCGACCAGGGTCGCCACCAGGAACCACGGGGCCGCCGCCTGCAGCGAGTTCATCTCGACGAGGTAGCGCAGATGTACGTGCGCGAACGAGATCGCGGCGCCCGCGGCCGCCCACACCGTCAGGAACCCGGCCACCACGACCACCGTCAGCCGGGTCCGTTCCGGCCGTCGGGCCGCCACCCGCCGGAACGAGGCCAGCAGCGGGATCGCCGTGGGCAGCATGTGCGCCACGGTCATCAGCAGCCACGCCCCCGTGAACAGCCCCACCATGGCGGTCATGCCGGGCTCGGCACCCCCGCCATGGTGGTCGTGGCCGCCCGACGGCAGCGTCAGGTGCATGTAGTGCGTCCACGGCGAGAAGTGCCACAGGACGAGGCCCGCGGTCGCCACCAGCGACATGCCCAGCGGCAGCGGTACGTCCCGCCAGGTCCATTTCGGAGCCCGAACGCTCTTCTCCGCCGTTGCCGTCATTTGGTTCCGATCAGGGTTCCCTGGTTGTCATAGGCGAACCGGCCCCGCATCGCGGCCAGTCCGTCCATCTCCATGGTGAACTTGTCCTCGCCGAGGTCCATCTGGAACGCGCCGCTCTTGCCGACCTCGGCCCGGGAACCGAGCACCTTGGACAGTGGCGAGTGCGCCAGTTCGGTGACCTGGCCGTCGGTGCCGAACAGCGGGGTGATGTCGCCCGAGATCCGGCCGTCCACCTGGAGCCGCAGCTTGTCGGCCTCGGCGGAGATCTTGATGGGGCAGCGCTCGGCGGCCTTGAGGGTTCCCATCAGGACGGCCAGCTCGCCCAGCGGTCCGCCCAGCCGACCGGTGAAGGCGTTGGCCAGGGCCTGGAACTGCTCGTCGTCGGCCTCCTCGTCGACGAAGAGGTAGACGTCCTGACCGCCGTCGCTGCGGTTGCCGGTGTGGTAGGACGCGCTGATGACCTTGCGGCCGGTCACGTCCACATTGGCGATCTCGCCTTCGGTGATGTCCCAGCCGAACACGCCGGTGCAGGCGCCGTTGTCGGGGGCCTCGCCGAGCCAGCAGGGGCAGATGGTCGAGCAGTCGCACATCTCGAGGAAGTGGCCGCGCAGGTTGTAGGAAACGTATTCCATGTCGTTTCAGCCTTTCGGCCGCCGCCGGAATCTCTTCCGGCGGCGGCGTTTTGTGTTGTCGGGATTAATGCACTGAGAAGACGCCCACGTCGTGGTGCATCGGGTCGTACTGGTAGAGCCGCAGTCGCCGCGAGGGCTCGAAGTTGAACTTGATCTGGACCTTGCGCTTCACCGGGAAGCTGCGTCCCTTGCGGTCCTTGGTCGCGGCGGGCAGGATGATCGGCTGCCGCACGTCGGTGTTCTGGGACCACCAGGCGCGTCCGAAGCTGAAGTACGGGCCCTGCTGGCCCTCCCGCAGTCCCGGCTTCCACTGGTTCTCCCAGCCGCGCCCGCCGCCGAAGTCGAGACTGGCGTAGGCGCGCTGGAAGTAGTCGGCGTTGAGCAGGGTCACCTTGAAGTTGGTGCCCCGGGTCCGCCACTTCTCGAAGTCGACGAAGCTGCCGTCCCGGTGCTCGCCGTAGATCGTGTTACCGGCGTACAGCAGCGTCATGTCGGTGTCGGGGTCCACTTCGGCCCCGGCCGGCAGGGTGGTGCGGTCCTTCCAGTCGAAGAACGCCGCCCGCGCCTGACACACGTCGACCAGCGCCTTGTTGGTGTCCGGCTTGTCGGCGTTGATCGAGACCAGCGCCTTGCGGAAGAACGTCCACATGCGCTTCTCCGGAGCCAGGTCGCTGAGCATGGCGATGGCCTCGGAACGGCTCTTGCCGCCGCCGAAGACCTCCTCCTCGTACTGCGGCAGGGTCTTCTGCTTCGGGCCGCCGGGTTCGGCGGTCTCGGGGAACAGGGTCCGCGCGTTCTCCAGCGCCTGGACGCGCGGCGGGTGGAACCGCCAGCCCCAGGTGTAGATGAACTTGTAGTACTTCGGCGGCGGCATCTTGATGACGATGTCGATCTGCTGCCCCTCGCCGATGGGCTCGAAGCTCTGGTCGAACGCGACGCCCGGCACCGCCGGTTCCCCGAAACCCTTGCCGGGCGGGAAATCCGGGTGGTCGTTGAGCATCATGAACGGCGAGAACGCGTCCTTGCCCTTGTCCAGGACGGTCAGCTTGTACGTGATCGTGAACGTGACGTCCAGCGGCTTCCCGTCCGGTCCGTCCAAAGGCGACAGGTCCAGGAACGCGGTGTCCGACTCGATGTGGTGGTCGTACCACAGCTGGTGGATGTTGACGTTGCCGCCGATGATCTTGCCGCGCTTGTCCCGGATCGGCTCGACCTTCTTGATCTTGTCGGGCCCGTTGTAGTGCAACAGTGGGAATCCGCTGTACTCCCGGTCCGGGATCGGGTTGCCCTCCAGGATGTGGATGGCCCGCGACAGCTGCTGCCGGATCGAGTCCAGGTCGGCCTCCTCGGCGGGAATGGTGCGCCCCACCTCCTCCGGCTGTGCCCGGCCGCCGTGCCGGGACCAGAACTCCGAGGCCGACTTGCCCGACAACAGGTTGGCGAGCCTGTCGAAGATGTGCGACAGGTCGTTCGTCGGCGAGGTGATGTTGATGTCCTTCTTCTTCGGAGCCCCCTGGTGCAGGTTGTTGGGGTTCAACGGCGAAGAAGGCAGGGTGTTGGGGATCTCGTTGCCGAAGCTGTCGAAGGCGTTGGTGTACACGGTCGGCAGCAGGTTCGTCCCGGGCGGGAACGAGAACGGGTCGATCTCCTCGAAATACCCCTCACCGGTCTCGATGAAGGTGGTGTCCCCGACGGTCTGCTGCTTCGGCGGGTCCAGCTGCCGTTGCGGCTTCGGGTGATTGTGGATCGGTACCTCGGGCAGCAGCGGTGCCGGTGCCGGTGGCAGCGGAGTCTTAGGCTCCTCCTCCACCCGGACCACCGGTATGCGCGCCGTCATCGGCTCGTCGTATTTGCTCATGTCGCCTTACCTCTCAGTGGTGGCCGCCGCCGTCGTCGTCGGACGCGCCCGCCTTGGGGTACTTGTCGACCGGTTCGGGGGGAATGGACTGCGCGTCGTCGACCCCCTCGCCGTTGTCGCGGATGGTCGCTGTGGCCGCCACGTGCTTGACATGGGCCGGGACCGCCTCGTTGTGCACCGGCAGGCTGGCCGCCCCGTACACCTGCTGCACCGTCTTGGATCCGTCGAAGCCCTTGCCGGGCGGCAGCACGTCCCAGCGGATCATCATCGCCGCGTCCTCGTGCACCAGGTTGTGGCAGTGCAACACGTAGCGGCCGAGGAAGTCGGGCCACCGCGAGTACATGGTGATGGACGTTGCCGGGGCCAAAAGCGCGATGTCGCGGCGGTAGCCGCCGCAGAACGGTCCCCTCAGGACGTTCGTCCCGAGTTTGTAGTCCTTGCCCTCGCTCTGCTTCTTCTTGAACACCCGCTGGAAGTCGTCGACGCTGTTGACGAACATGGCGATCTGCACCATGTCGGGCTCGACCGGGACGCCGTTGACCTCCTGAACCAGCCACTCACTCAGGTGACTGTGGACGGGATGGCTCCAGATGTTCCCGATGCTGTAGAACGTCCACTCCTCGGCGGTGTTGATCTCGATGCCCGCGTCGATGCGGTTGGAGTCCATCGCCTTGCCGTTGATGACGAACAGCCCGGCGGTGTAGTCGAACAGCCAGCGCCGCTTGCGGACGATCTCGCAGGAGTCGATCTCCGGGAACGGCCGGAAGAAGTCCGGGATCCGGCTGGGGTCGTTGACCTTGCCGCCGCGGACGTCGAACCGCATCAGGCGCTTCTCCCGGATCGCCTGCGGATCGGTGATCTGCCGCCCCGAGGGCCCGTGTCCCTCGTCCTGGTCCAGCCGGTTCTCCAGGTACAGGATGTCGCCGTCGTCGAACTTCGAGAAGTCGACGATGATGTCGACCCGCTGCGCCGGGCCCAGCATGATCTGCTCGGTCTCCAGCGGTTCCGGCTGCAGGTTGCCGTCGCCGGTGATCGCGATCATCCGGACGAACCGGTCGTCCTCGGGACGTCCGGTGTCGTTGCGCGCGAAGTTCAGGTTCAGGTTGTAGAACCGGGACACCGACGCGTTGACCAGCCGGAACCGGTACTTGCGGCGCTTCACCCGGTGGTGCGGCTGGATGACCCCGTTGACGCTGAACCGGTCGCCCAGCAGCCCCATGGTGTCGCGGGGCTCCCACATCAGCTGGTAGTCCTCGGTGATCATCAGGTCCTGCAACACCAGCGGCTGGTCGAACTCGCCGCTGGGCAGCCGCCACGCGTACGGGTTGGGGTCGTTCTCGTCCCCGGAGTCCTGGTCGTCGAAGTACAGGTAGGTACCCACCAGCCCGGCGTACACGTTGGGACCGGTGAAGTCCCGCCGGTGGTCGTGGTACCACAGCGTCGTCATCTTCTCCCGCTCGTCGGGGACCCGCTTTCCGGAGCGGGGATCCAGGACGGTGGCGGGGAAGTTGGCGAAGTGGTGGTCCCAGAAGTCACCGGTGTCGGCCCAGTCGTCCGGGTTGCCGTCGCTGGCCGACTCGTTGTGTCCATTATGGGTGTGCCGGGTGGTGGACGGCATCGCGAACTCGACCTTGCCGGTGCCCAGCATCGGCAGGTTGTTGAAGCGGCGCATCAGGATCGGCTCGCCGTAACGGGCGTGGATCGTGGGCCCGGGACGGGACCCCTCGATACCCCAGGTCCAGGTCACCTTCCCGTAGTCACTGTGGAGCTGAGTCTGGAACTCCTCTTCCCGCTGGATGTAGTACTTCTCGGGCTTGAACTGGTCGAACAACTGGTGCCGCCGCCCGTCCGGCGCGGGTACCAGCGGCTCCCGCTCCGGCTCGGCGACCGGCAGCAGCGGCAACGGGTCCTTGAACGCCGTCACCGGTGGGCTGCGGTGATCACTGTGGTCGGGCAGACCATCCGGCAACGCCAGGTACTGCAGGTTCTCCTTGCCCGGATAGTCGTCGTGGATCGAATAGGGAGCCTCGACGCCCATCCCGCCGTGCGAGGGCTCGGACGACGACGGCAGCGTCGTCGGCTGGGTGTTACGGGGAGCGGGTGGTGGTGGGCCCACCCGCTCCGGCTCGGTGGGGCGCGCGTGCGGCCCGTCCTTGGGTTCGGTTGTCATCGGGGTCGTCATGGGCGCCTTGGGACTGGCGTCCTGACTCTTGCGCTCCGGAATCACCGACCACCCCACCTTGGGCGGCGGAGTCTGCGGGCCCTCCCCCGGATTCTTGTCAGCCTCGTGTTGCATGGTCTGTGTGTCTCCTCCCATCAACCCCGTCGGTAGATGGGCACCAGAAACCGTCAGTTGACCTGTTCGCAGGTCGTCCTCTGTGGCGCCCCTAACCTACATGGACGAAATCGAATACACCCGTATTCAAAGGTTGATCTCTGTCGAAGTGTCACACTATCCGATGCGCCTTAAGAGATTCCTGTGATCTATTTTGGAGTCAGTAAACTTACGTATCCATTTCGATCATTCGAGTACCCTCAAGATCACAGCATTGTCCCAGCGTGACAGGCAACTGAGAGTGATGATCTTGCCAGTGACGTAGCTCCCTGTCCGGCGGGGACTTTCAGCCCCGGTGGCAAGGTCTGTCCGATCTATCGTCACGAGTCGAACCGTTCGTGTATTGGGTTGTCAGCCGTTAGGCGCTGGTTCGCTACCGCATCGTTGACCGGTTAGCGTTGAGAGGCGCGGAAAGGGAAACGGATGGTGGAAGCGTTCTTCGGCGGGCGGTGGGCTGGAAAGGCTCTCGACAGGGTCGGCCAGCAGTTTCGTACGGCGGTGCTGGGGACGGAGGTGCAGCGGGCGTTGGTGCAGGCCGTGGCTGCGGCGGTGAAGCGGGCGGCGGAGATCTTGCACGGGGAGGATGAGGTGGGGGCGGAGAATCTGGTTCGGTGCCTCATGGAACGGGACTCGCGGGAGTTGCCGCTTGTGGACGGGACGCGGTTGGGGGAGCTGCGGACGGCGGTGGGGCCTTGGGTGCGGGATGTCTTTGTGCCGGTAAATGGGGAGTTTTCGGATGAATGGGGCGACGGGTTGGATGGGGGACAGCCCGCTGAAGCGCATGAGGAGCTGTCGACGGAGATCGATGAGCTGTGTGAAGTCTTGTCGGCCGAGATCGTGGCGGCTGTCCGGGAGAACGCGGAGACGGGTGGTGGTGAGCTGCGGGGGATATGGAGCGGGTACCAGTATGAGGTCACGCATCGGCAGTTGGAGGAGCTTGTTGAGGAGCGGCGGCTTTATGGTGAGCTGAGTGAGGGACTGTGGATTGGTGGCGATGGCGTACCGGCGCGGGTAGCTGGCGGTGGCCTGGGTCCAAGCCGGATCGACTATGGACGCATCTCTACTTCGGCTGACCACTTTGTAGGCCGAGTTGAGCAGCTGGCCGAACTGGAGTCGCTGCGTGCCAGCGGCATGGTCGGCATGGTGTGCTCGGTCGGGGGTTTTGGAGGCGTTGGCAAGACCGCGTTGGTATCGGCTTTTGCCAAGTCTGTGGCCGACGAGTATCCAGACGGGTTGGTGTTCGTTGATTTTCAGTCGTATCCGGAGACGGATAGGGCGCTGCGGGCCGAGGATGTCCTGCCTGGACTTCTGAAGCTGGGGTGTGGCATGACGGCGCCGGTTGTTGACCGGATGAGCCGTGAAGAGCAGTTCGCGAGTTGGCATGCGGTGATTGACGGACGTCGCATGATCTTTTTGTGGGACAACGTTTTCGAGGATGAGCAGATCGAACCGTTGCGCGCGCGGGGCGAGGGAAGCCTGACGCTGATCACCAGCCGGAATCGGTTCCATGTGGATGGTGCTCGCATGTTGGACCTGGACGTCTTGCCGCTGTCGGACGCCGTCGCCATGTTCGCCGAGATCGCGGGAGCGGATCGGTGCGGCGATGTCGAAGCTGTCAAGCGGATCGCCAACGCGTGCGATCGAGTTCCGGTGCTGATCGGTGCGATGGCCGCGAAGCTGATGACCGGGATCAAGACTCTGTCGGAATTGGACATCGAGGTGGCCGAGCTACCCGATGCCCGCACGAAAGCGCGGGTCTTCAGTATCCTTGATGACGCCTATCTTTGCCTGTCGCCGATACAGCAGGAGATCTACGAGCTGCTTGGCACTCACCCTGGTCGATATTTGACGGTGGGTACCGTTGCCGTGATGCTAGAGCAGGCCTTGGGGCACGAGGTCAGTCTCGAAGAAGCAGTTGATGCTTTGGACGCGTTGGTGGCGCGTCGGCTCGCTGACCCGCATCGAGGCGAAGTCGTGCCAGAGGGGTTGGCGGAGTTCGCTTACACGGCACATGACGTGATCCTTGATCACGCGCAGTACCTTGCGGTATCTGTCGCCGGCAAGTTCACGAATCGTTTCAACGTCCTTTGTGCCTACTATGGAATGCGGCTTGACGAACATCGGGAGAATGAGGACCGGTCCTGGTTTATCGCCGAGCATACTGCTCTCTTGGCGGTATTCACAAGTGTCACCGACTATCCGGAAGTCACTATGAAACTGGGAAATAAGCTGGACTTCTGGGGGGCCATCTCCGACGCCAAATCATGCTTTGAACATGTCTACGACATTTATCGCGAAGCCGGGAACCGAATGGGAGAAGCCGAAGTATTGGTACTACTTGGTGCCGTCTCTCCCGTGGCCAGCGCGACAGATGATCCGGTCAGTTACCTTCAAAGGGCTTATGACATCTATCTAGATGAAGGTGAAGTAGTCAAGGCCATCAATTGTCGCCTCCGCATTGCAATGCTGACCGCCGACGATCACATGGCGATATCCGCGCTTGGTGAACTAAGCGATCTTTTTCCGGAGACCTTCGTTGAGACTACGGACGATGAGAACGGTCGTGGGGCAGGGTTGGCGTATCGACGACTTCACGATCACGTCCTCATAAATGGTGGTGACAACATCGCGGGCGCGACATTGCTTGCGCTCGCAAGCATGGTGCTGGGGAGTGACGAACATTCACATACGCGAGCCGAGTACGAGGAAGCGACTGGTCCCCAGGAAGAGCCAGACTTCTAGTCCGAACACCCGCCACCCCTAACCGCCCTCAGCAAACCGTCCACAATCGCCCGCAGCCCCGGCCGGAAGGTGTCGGCCAGCTGCCAGGACAACCACCGGTCCGAGATCGCCGCCAGCCGGGGAGTCCGCCGCGGATCCAGCTCCTGGAACACCTCCGCCTGGTACGTCGGCACCCCGACCCGCTCCCGCGCCGCCGTGCGCACGATCAGCTCGCCGACCGTGAAGTACCACACCGACCGATAGGCGTGAACCGCCTCGCCTTCCGACAGTCCCGCCCGGATGCCCGCGTCGATGACCGCCTCGGGGAACCACAACGCCTTGGGGGACAACAGATCCCCTTCGGCCAGGATCCGCACCATCCACGGGAACTCCAGCAGGCCGTCGTGGATCGCCACCGTCGCGGCGATGATCCGTTCGACCGGGTCGTCGGGCAGTTCCGGCCGCGGCACCCGTTCGGCGAGGTCGTCCAGCAGCGCCAACAGCAACTCCCGCTTGTCCCGGACGTGGTGGTACAGCGCCATCGGCGCGCTGCCGACCTCCCGGGCCAGCAGCCGCATCGTCAGCTTCTCCACCCCGTCCCGCTCCACGATCCGTTTCGCGGCGGCGATGATCTCCGCGCGCGACAGCCGCGGCGGGCGGCCACTGCGGACGGGTTTGTCGGAGGCTGTCGGCATGCCCTCATCATCGCGTATCGGCCGGGCGCGGAATGTGGGATGGTTGGTTCGTGATCTTGGAAGACCTGGTCCGGCTGCGCCGCGCTCGCGACACGATGGACCGCGAGTACGACAAACCGCTGGACGTCCCGGCGCTGGCCCGGGTCGCGCTCATGTCGCCGGGTCACTTCTCGCGCAGCTTCCGGGCCGCGTACGGCGAGACGCCCTACAGCTACCTGATGACCCGCCGCATCGAACGCGCCAAGGCGCTGCTGCGCAAGGGCGACCTGTCGGTCACCGAGGTCTGCTTCGCCGTCGGCTGTACCTCGCTGGGGTCCTTCAGTTCCCGGTTCACCGAACTCGTCGGCGAGAGCCCCAGCGCCTACCGCGCCCGCGACCACGCCGACGCCGCCGCCATCCCACCGTGCGTCGCCAAGGTGTACACCCGTCCGGTCAGGAATGGAGAAGCGAAGCCCCCTGGCCAGCCGTAATGTGAATCGCATGAACATCGAACTGTCCACCACGTTCATCGCCGTCGACGACCACGACAAGGCGATCGCCTTCTACCGCGACGTCCTGGGCCTGGAGGTGCGCAACGACGTCGGCTTCGAGAACATGCGCTGGGTGACGGTCGGGGCTCCCACGCAGCCGGACGTCGCCATCGTCCTGGAGCCGCCGATCGGGGACCCGAACGCGTCGGAGGCCGACAAGAAGGCCGCCGCCGAACTGCTGGCCAAGGGGCTGCTGCGCGGCGTCATCTTCGAGACCGACGACGTCGACGCCACCTTCGAGCGGATCCGCGCCGCCGGAGGTGACGTGTTGCAGGAACCGGTCGACCAGCCGTTCGGCGTCCGCGACTGCGCCTTCCGCGACCCGGCGGGCAACATGCTGCGATTCAACCAGCGCAAGTAGCCTGTCTCACGGCCGCAGCAGTATCGGCAGTGCCGCCAGCCGGATCCCCTGGATACCGCCGGGCGACAGCTGCCGCAGCTCCTCGTACGGCACCGCCAGCCGGGCCTGGGGGTAGTCGGTGCGCAGCACCGTGGCGACGGCCCGCAGCTCCAGCTGTGCCAGCTGGGCGCCGACGCAGAAGTGGGCCCCGCCGCCGAAGGTGAGGTCCGGACCGGGGGCGCGGTCCGGGTCGGTGTTGATGCCCATGATGTCGATGAGCACCGGCGCCCGGGCGGGCAGCCGGAAACCGGCGATCTCGGTGTCGGCGTTGGTGAACCGCCACAGCGAGAACGGCGCGGCGGGGTGTTCGCGCAGCGTGTCGCGCACGAGCGCGTCGACGTCCGGCTCGGGTCGATCACCACGCAGCGCGTCGGCGACCAGGAAACCCAGCGACGCGTCGGTGGTCAGCTGCCCGGCGAAGATCAGCGCGAACAGGTGGTAGCGCAGGTCCCGGTCGCTGGCGTCCTCACCGAGCCGTTCGCGCAGTTCGGCGGCCAGGCCGGTTCCGCTCAGCCCCTCGGCCCCGATCTCGGCGATCTCGGCGATCGCCGCGCCCTGCACGGCCGGGTCGGTGCAGATCATCCGGCGGCAGGCGCCGACGGCCCGGGAGACGAACTCGGCCGGTACGCCGAGCAGGTCGAGCAGCACGGTGATGGGGTAGCGGACCGTGAAGTCGCTCATCAGGTCCACGGTGGAGGTGGTCTCGGCGAGCCCGGCGAGCAGTTCCCTGGCGATCGCGTGCACCCGGTCGGACTGGGCGGCGATGCGTTTGGCCGACAGCAGCGGGGCGTGGGCCCGGCGCAGTGCGGTGTGCTCGGGGCCGTCGAGCGTGGTCAGCGCCGGTTGCTCGGCGGCGGTGGGTTCGAGCCCGGCGGTGAACCGGTCCCAGCCGTCGGGGGCGTGGGCCGGGTCCTTGGCGAAGTGGGGGTCGGCCAGGGCGGCGCGGGCCAGCTCGTCGGTGGTGATGATCCACACCCGGCCGCCGGCCGGGGCCTCGACCTGGACCAGCGGTCCGGCGGCGCGCAGGGCGGCACGCACCGGGTCGGGTTCGGTGAGCCGGTGGACGGTCGCGGCGAACGGGTCGATGTCAGCGCGGAAGGGTGCGTCACGCAAGGGGAACTCCCGTAAAGTAGCTTCATAGAAAAATGATTTCACTATGAAGCTAACACCGGTACCGGTAGGTTGTCAACACGCGCGACCGGCGCGCGACCCACAGCACGAGGCAGGTGAACGACCGATGCGGGAACCCGTGGACTACGGCGACCTCTCCGAGGACGCCGTCCGGCTGCTGCAGGTGCTGCGCGGCTTCGGCGCCCACTACGCCGAATACACCAACCAGTTCGCCAGCTGGCTGGGGCTGCACTCCACCGACGCCGTCGCGCTCGTGGAGATCCTCATCGCCGAGGACCAGGGCACCCCGCTGTCGCCCACGCAGCTGAGCCGTCGGCTGTCGCTGACGACCGGCGCCACCACGAACCTGCTGAACCGGCTGGAGAAGACCGGCTACATCGCGCGCAGCCGGGAGAGCACCGACCGCCGCACGGTGACCCTGCGCAGCAGCGGCCACATCGAGGAACCCGCCCGCGAGTTCTTCGGGCTGCTGAGCGAGTCGTTCAACGCCCTGATCGCGCAGTACTCGGCCGAGCAGCGGGAACTGTTCATGGGTTTCCTGAACCGCTTGGGGGACTTGATGTCCGACGTTGTCGCCGCCGACCCGCCGCCCCCGTACCGGCCGGGAACGCCCAAGAGTTCCTTAAGGACAGTTGACCCATTCGTCGGTCCCGTCGGTGAAGTGCTGGTGCTTCCAGATCGGCAGCCGCGCCTTGACCTCGTCGACGAGTCGGGCGCAGGCCGCGAAGACCTCCGCCCGATGTGGACCGGCGACCGCCGCCACCAGGGCGGCGTCGCCGATGGCCAGGTCGCCGACGCGATGACTCACCGCCACCGCCGCGATCCCTTCCAGGGCCGCGATCTCCGCCGCGACCTCGGCCAGCACGCGGGACGCGTCCGGATGCCCTTCATAGTGGAGCTTCACGACGCCGCGACCGTGGTCGTGGTCGCGCACCACTCCGGCGAACGACACCACCGCGCCACAGGACGGGCCACAGACCAACTTCTCGTGTTCGGTGACCGAGATGGGGGCGTCGGTCACTTCACTGTGGATCACCCCGCGCCTCCCGGCAACGGCAGCAGCCGGACGCTCTGTCCCGCCTTGCCGGACTCGCCCGGTTCGACGACCGCGAAGCCGACCGCCGAGGCCAGGCCGCGCAGCATCGAGGAACCGGTGTGCGGCAACGGATGCGCCAGCCCGGTGGCGTCCTGGCGCACCAGGGCCAGGTGGGTGTCGGGGCCGCGTCCGGGGATGTCGGCGGCCAGCTGCACCCGGGGCAGTGGCGGCAGGACCCGGCCCGACAGGCCCGCGATGAGCGGGACGACCAGCGAAGCCAGCGCGACCACCGCCGACTGCGGGTTGCCCGGCAGGCCCGCGACGAAGCGCTGACCCGGCAGGCTGGCGACCAGCATCGGGAAACCGGGCCGGACCGCGACGGTGTTGACGACGTACTTGGCGCCCAACGCGGTCAGCGCCGGGTGCAGGTGGTCGACGGGACCGTGCATGGTGCCGCCGGTGGTGCACACGATGTCGGCGTCGTCCAGGGCGGCGCGCAGCACCGCGATGTGGGAGTCCAGATTGTCCTCGATCGGGCCCCGGGGGCAGAAACCCGGCACCGGCGCGGCACCGGCCCGGCGCAGCAGGTTGGGCATCATCGGGCCGAGCGCGTCGCGGACCCGGCCGTTGCCGGGCTTGCCCTCGCTGGCCAGTTCGTCGCCGAACACCAGCACCGCGGCCCGCGGCTTGGGGCGTACCTCGATGGTGTCGTATCCGGCGGTGGCCGCCATGCCGATCACCGCCGGGGTGACCGGGGTTCCGGCGGGCAGCAGTTCCTCGTCGAGCTCCGACTCCTCGCCGACGCGGCGCCATTCGGGTTTGTCGCGCGGGGTGCCGGTGACCTTGTCGCCGGTCACCGTGGCGTCCTCCAGCCGGACGATGGCATCCAGGCCGCGCGGCACCATCGCGCCGGTGGCGACCTCGATGGCGCAGCCGGTCTCGATCTCACTCGCGGTCTGCCCGGCCAGGATCCGGCCGGTCAGCCGCCACGGGCCCGGACCGCGCACCGCGTATCCGTCCACACTGGAGGTGTCGAAGGCGGGAAGCGGTGTCAGTGCTGTGAGCGGCGCGGCCAGGGTGGCGCCGTCGGTCTCGGAAGGTTTCTGACGCAGGGGAATGAGCTTGGCTTCGCTGGCGGCGAGGTGGACCTCGTTACGCGCGGAATCCCAATCCAATGTGGCCATGTGTTGTCTCCCTCAGTGGTCCCCGTCGTGAATTTGGTCAACGATGTGCCCGAGCACGTTCGACAGGACGGCCATGCCGTCCTTGGCGGCCCCCTGGGAACCGGCCAGGTTGACGATGAAGGTGCTGCCCGCGACCCCGGCGATGCCGCGCGACAGGATCGCCGAGTCGACGCCGGCCGCGAGCCCGCGGGCGCGGATCGCCTCGGCGACACCGGGAACCTCGTAGTCGATGAACTCGCGGGTCATCTCGGGGGTGCGGTCCTTGGAGGTCAGACCGGTGCCCCCGGAGGTGATGATGACGTCGACGCCCTCGTCGAGCGCGGCGGCGATCGCCTGCCGCACCTCGTCGCCGTCGGGGACGACGGTGACGACGGCCTCGTCGACGTTCGCCGCCTCGGTGAGCGCGCGTCGCAGCAGTGGCCCGGAGGTGTCCTCATACACCCCGGACGCGGCTCGCGTGGACGCGACGATGACGCGCGCCCTCACGGCCGCCTCCACGAGCCGGTCTTGCCGCCTTCCTTGCTCAGCACCCGCACGTCGGTCAGGCTCGCGGCCGGGTCGAGTGCCTTCACCATGTCGATGAGCGTCAGCCCGGCCACCGCGGCGGCCGTCAGCGCCTCCATCTCGACGCCGGTGCGGTCGGCGGTCTTGGTGCGGGTGGTGATGTCGACGAAGGTGTCGCCGAACTCCAGCTCAACCTTGACGCCGTGCAGCGCGATCGGATGACACAGTGGAATGAGGTCGGGGGTCTTCTTCGCGCCCATGATCCCGGCGAGCCGGGCGGCGGCGGTGGCGTCGCCCTTGGGCAGTGTGTCGCCGCGCAGGGCCTCGATGACCTCGGCGGTGGTGTTCAGTCGCGCGGCGGCGGTCGCGATGCGCGCGGTGACGTCCTTGGCGGCGACGTCGACCATGTGGGCCGCGCCGGTCTCGTCGACGTGTGTCAAGGATTTACTCACTCGTGCAGTGTAGGTGGAGAGTCGGACGGGTGTGCGCTTCGTAGTCGCGGGACCGCGCCCGGCGGTGCCGCGAAGCTTAAGAATCCCTTTTGTGCGCGTTCTATAGATTCACAACTTCCCAACAGGTCAGTAAGAATGGCAGGATGGAAGCGCTCCCAACAGGTCGGCACTGGCAGACTGAGGGGCGCTCCACCCGTTTCCAATCCCTCAACGAAAACGGAAGCCATGAAACTGAAGACAGTGGCCCTGGCGGGCCTGGCGGCCGCGGCCGTGGCGCTACCGGTGACCTTGACCCTCTCGGCACAGGCCGAGGACACCGGCGACCCCGGCACCAAGGCGGGCGAGTTCTACGTCGACCCCGACAACAACGCCGCCACCTGGGTCAAGGAGAACGGCGACAACCCCAACGCCGAGAAGATCAAGACCTCCATCGCCGACAACGTCGTGGCCAAGTGGTTCGGCGACTGGGAGAACATCCCGGTCTCCGAGTACGTGGCCAACGCCGCCGAGGCCGGAGGCGCTCCGGTCCTGGTCGCGTACAACATGTACCAGCGTGACTGCGGCGGCCAGTCCGGCGGCGGCGCCGACTCCGTCGAGGAGTACAAGACCTGGATCGCCGACTTCGCCAAGGGCGTCGGCGACTCCGACGCCTACGTGATCCTGGAACCGGACGCGCTGTCCCAGATGGTCGCGGGCAACTGCGACATGGACGTCGCAGCCCGCAAGGAACTGCTGGCCTACGGCGTCGACCAGTTCGCGACCAACGCCCCCAACGCCAAGGTGTACCTGGACGCGGGCAACTACTCCTGGCCCGGCGACGCGGGCGCCATCGCGGACGCGCTGAAGGACGCCGGGGTCGAGAAGATCCGCGGCTTCGCGGTCAACGTCTCCAACCACTACAAGACCGACCAGTCGGACGAGAAGGCCAAGCAGATCCTCGACGCGCTGGGAACCGAGTCCCACTACGTCGTCGACACCAGCCGCAACGGCTCCGGCAAGACCCAGGACGGCGAGGACTCCTGGTGCAACCCGAAGGGCGCCACCCTCGGCGAGACCTCCACCGTCGGTGAAGGCGCCCAGGACGCGCGGATCTGGATCAAGGTCCCCGGCGACTCCGACGGCGACTGCGGCTACGGCCAGGGCGTCCCGGCCGGGCAGTTCTCCGAGAAACTCGCCATGGGTCTGATCACCGGCGAGTACCCCTAACCGATAACTGAATGTTCTGCCGCGGTAGCGCGGGCGGAGTGGGTCACACCCTCCGTCCGCGCTACTGTCGTGACCGACCAAGACCGCTCCACAGCGAAGCCGGTGCGAATCCGGCGCTGTCCCGCAACTGTGAAGGCTCCGACGGTGAGCCAAGCCAGGTCGCCTGTGGAGAGGTCGCGAACCGCGCTTTTCGAGGATTGAGCGTCTCGCGCGACGGACCTCCCGTCGGCCAGGCGAAGGCCCTCGACCGACCTGGAGGAACCATGAGACTAGGCCCGAAACTGCTCGGCGTCGCGGCGGTTGCCACCCTGGCACTGACAGCCTGCGCTGACGCCCCGTCCGAGGAGAAGGACGGCGGCGGCGACTACGCCGCCGGCGGCGTGACGCTGGACGCCAAACCCGACAAGATCGTGTCGCTGTCGGCCACCGCCACCGAGATGCTGTTCGCCATCGACGCGGGTGACCAGGTCGAGGCCGTCGACTCCACCTCGAACTACCCCAAGGACGCGCCCAAGACCGACCTGGACGCGTTCAACCCGAACGTCGAGTCGATCGCCGGTTACGAGCCCGACCTCGTCGTCGTGTCGCACGACCAGGAGGGCATCCGGGACAAGCTCAAGGAAGCCAAGATCCCGACCTACTACGCCCCGGCGGCGGCCAGCCTCGACGACAGCTACGAGCAGATCGAGGACCTCGGCGCGCTGACCGGCCACCGCAAGGACGCCAAGAAGCTCACCGGCGACATCGAGTCCGAGATCGACACGATGGTGGAACAGCTGCCCTCCCGCGAGGACAAGCCGACCGTCTACTACGAACTCGACGACGACCACTACACCCTGACCTCCGACACCTTCGCCGGTTCGCTGCTGAAGAAGGCGGGCCTGGTCAACATCGCCGACGGCGTCGAGGGCGCCGAGGAGACCGGCGGCTACCCGAAGCTGACCGGCGAGTTCATCCTGTCGGAGAACCCGGACTTCGTGTTCGCCACCGGCGGCCAGACCGTCAAGGACGTCACCGGCCGACAGGGCTGGGACTCCCTCGAGGCCGTCAAGAAGAAGCAGGTCTACTCGCTGGACGCCGACGTCTCCTCACGCTGGGGCCCGCGCGTCGTGGACCTGATGCGTGATATCACCGACGCCGTGGCCAAGTCGAAGTAGGTGACCTCGGCGAAAGTCGGTACGTCGCCCGGCCGGGGCGGTTCCGTGAAGGGGCCGCGACCGGCCGGGCTGCGTCCGTTGTGGATGTTGATCGGCTGCGGCGTGCTGGTCGCGGCCCTCGTCGCGGGGGTGGCGCTGGGGCCGGTGTCGCTGCCGCCCGGCAGCGTGGCGCTGGAGCTCGTGGACCACATCCCCGGCGTCGAGGTCGTGTCCGGGCTGAGTGAGCAGCAGGGCGCGATCGTGTGGAACCTGCGGCTGCCGCGGGTCGTGCTGGGCCTGTTGGTCGGCGCGATGCTGGCGCTGGCGGGCGGCTGCTACCAGGGCGTGTTCCGCAATCCGCTGGCCGACCCGATGCTGTTGGGCGTCGCCGCCGGGGCCGGACTCGGCGCGACACTGTACATAGTGGCCCGAGCCGGTGGGATGGACCTGAGCCCGCGACTGCTGCCGCTGGCCGCGTTCGTCGGCGCCATGGCGGCCCTGGCCGCCACCTACCTGCTGGGCGCGGGCTCGGCCAAACGCGGCGCCGGAACCCTGATCCTGGCCGGGGTCGCGGTCTCGGCCTTCCTCTCCGCCGCCCAGACCTACGTGCAGCAGCGCAACGTCGAGTCCCTGGACAACGTGTACTCGTGGCTGTTGGGACGGCTCGGCTCGGTCAACTGGTCCGACGTGGCGATGCTGCTGCCCTACGTCGCGGTCACCGGACTGCTGGTGCTGCTGCGCCGCCGCGAACTCGACGTCCTCAGCCTCGGCGACACCGAGGCCGCCGCGCTGGGCCTGCACCCGCGCCGGTCCCGGCTGATCCTGCTGACGGCCGCCTCGCTGGGGACGGCCGCCGCCGTGTCGGTCAGCGGCCTGATCGGCTTCGTCGGCGTCGTGGTGCCCCACATCGTCCGGCTGCTGGCGGGCCGCTCCTACCGCAGCATCCTGCCGCTGTCGCTGGTGTTCGGCGGCGCGTTCCTGGTCCTGGCCGACCTGGCCGCCCGCACCGTCGTCGCCCCCGCCGAGCTGCCCATCGGCGTGGTCACCGCGTTCATCGGCGCCCCGTTCTTCGTGCTGGTCATGCGCACCTCCACGGAGGTGCGGCCATGACACTCGCGAGCCCACCCCCCAGCCCAGCCAGCTCACACGGGGAGGCCGTCGTGACCGCCCTGTCGGCCGAGGACGTGACGGTGCGCCTAGGCGGGGCGCTCATCGTCGACGAGGTGTCCTTCACCGTCGAGCCCGGCGAATGGCTCACCGTCATCGGGCCCAACGGCGCCGGGAAGTCCACGCTGCTGCACGCCGTGGCCGGACTGCTGGCCTTCGACGGCCGGGTGCGGCTGTACGGCGACGACCTCGCCGCGTTGCCGCGCCGGGAACTCGCCCGCCGGATCGCGGTGGTGGTCCAGTCCCCGGTGGTGCCGGAGGGCATGACGGTCCTCGACTACGTCCTGTTGGGCCGCACCCCGCACATCCACGCGCTCGGCCGCGAGAGCCAGCACGACGTCGACGTCGCCCTGCGGGTGTGCGAACGGCTCGACCTGATGCCGTTCACCACCCGGGCGCTGGCGACGCTGTCGGGCGGGGAACGGCAGCGGGCCATCCTGGCGCGGGCGCTGGCCCAGCTGGCCGGGACCCGCCAGGCGCTGCTGCTGCTCGACGAACCGACCTCGGCACTGGACATCGGGCACCAGCAGGAGGTGCTGGAACTGGTCGACACCCTGCGCGCCGAGGAAGGGCTCACGGTCGTGTCGACGATGCACGAACTGTCGATCGCCGGTGAGTACGCCGACCGGCTGCTGCTGCTGGCCGCCGGACGACTGGCCGCGCTCGGCCCGGCCGCCGAGGTCCTCACCACCGAGCTGCTGGCCACGCATTACCGCGCGAGGGTGCGGGTGATCGACTCGGAGTCGGGTCCGGTAGTCGTACCACTGCGGCCTGACCGACAGGAGTATTGACATACGCCACTACCTTGGGGAGAGTTGTGCCGCCACTCGACCAATTCACCAGGAGATCCGTCCCCATGGCGTACGGCCAGCAGTCCCCGCAGCCCTACTCCGAGCCCCCGGCGTCGGCGGTCCCGGCGATCGGTCAGCCCGACATCGTCGCGGCGGCCGCCCACGCCACCGGTGTCCAGCTGGGCAAGACCCGCAGCCCGGTCGCGGTCTGGCTCCTGACCCTCGTCACCCTCGGCGTCTACGGCATGGTCTGGTATTACAAAGTGAACCGTGAGGTGCGCGATTACAATGGACAGATTGAGGTGAGCCCGGGGCTCGCGCTGTGCAACGTGACGATCATCGCACCGTTCACTCTTTCGATCTCGGCGATCGTCTCCTTTGTCCGCACCGGCGGCCGGATCTCGCGGGCCATGGCCTTCGCCCGCGCCGGAACCTGCTCGGGCGCAGTGGGAACACTGCTCCAGGTGCTGCTCTTCGGCACCGGTGTCTGCTACTACCAGTCCCGCCTGAACCGGGTCTGGGCCGCCCACGGACAATCCTGAGTCTCTTGAGGACTCAAGGCCGCGCCGGAGCGGATGCGGCGAGTTAGCCACACGGGCAGGCGTGTTCGGGTAGAACCGTAGCGTGATCATCTCGCGGCGCCGAAGTCAATGGAAAACAGGTTGGGGAAAGCCGCTGCTGCGCAGCGCCCTGCTGTACGCGGGCGGCAGCGCCCTGGCGGCCTGCGCGATCCTGTTGGCGATAGCGGTTTTCACCGAACCGGGCACCGGCGAGACCACGGGGACCTTCCTGGCCGTCGGCATGATCGTCGGATGCCTCGCCGTCGGCGTCGTACTGACCATTATGGTCACCAATCCCGGCTGGGCCACCGGACTGGCCGGGGGCGTCTTCGCCGTCGGCGCCGCCATCTCCGGCTGGCTGGTGTACCTGACGATGCCCGACCCGGGCGAACTGGCCTATATCGCGCACCGGCACGCCCTGGCGGCGCTGGCCTTCGTCTTCGGCGTGCTGGGCGGCGGCCTGCTGGTGCTGGGCGAGATGGCCACCGACGGCAAGGTGCCCGCGCCGAGATGGCGGCCGCCGGTCGACATGACGGTGCGGGTGAGCGTGCTGGCCATGGCGGTGGTCGTGGTCGCCGCGGGCGCCGGGGCTCCGGCGATGCACGAGTGGACCGACGCGGCCAACACCGACGCCACCGTCACCGACTCAGACGCGCCCCGGGCCGCGAGACTGGCCCTGGACGCCACCCGGGCGCAGGGGGCCGCCGACGGCGGCGTCGGCACCCCGGCCGGACTGCTGGCCCTCGACGAGACCGGCGAGCACGCCTCGGTCGCGGTGACGATGCGCGACGCGGCCACCGGCGCCGAACGCTGGCACCACCGCCGCTGGAACCGCGCCGCCAGCGGACCGCCGGTGCTGTCGGCCGATCGCGGCCTGGTGGCGCTGCCGGGCAAACGCCGCGACGACACCACCATGCGATACGTCTCCATACTGGACGTGAAGTCCGGGGCGCTGCGCGCCGACGTCCCCTTCGACGGCGACCCCGGCACGCTGCGGGCCGTCACCAGCCACCTGCTGATCCACGCGCCCACAAAGACTGCGCTGGAGGCCCGCGACCACAGCGCCGGGATGCGGTGGAAGTACCAGGCCCCCAACGACTGCGAGATCTCCACGGTCGACGATGACGACGTCCGGGTCGTGCTGGGCCTGGCCTGCCGCTCCGACACCGACACCAAGGACCGGGCCGGGGTGGTGGCGCTGGACGCCGCCACCGGCCAGAAGCGCTGGAGCTGGCGGGCCAAGGCCGAGGGGCACATCTACAAGAACGGCCTGGTCATCACGCCCGAGCTAGTGGTCGCCGACGTCCGCCGCGACGCCTCCCCCAAGGACGGCATGTTCGCGGCCCGCAAGTTCCGCCACGACCTCAACGCGATCTCCATCCAGACCGGCGAGAAGGAGTGGCGGCGCAAGAACCTGCACCTGGGCGACACCTACGCCACCGCCTGCGCGGGCACCCTGCAACTGGCCGGGGACGACCCCAGAACCGGCAGCGTGGTGCTGGGCGAGTGCCACCAGGTCTCGGGCGAGGCGGGCGCGACCTTCGACGTCGCGGCTTATTCACTGAAGTCGGGCAAGAAGCGCTACAAGGCCAAGGCGGATCTGGGTTACGCGCCGATGCGCAAGGAGAAGGCGGGCAACTGGTTCGCGGGACTGCCCGACGGCCGCGTCATCATGGCCGCCGACGCGTCCATGGACCTCAACCGCCCGAAGTGCCGCCTGTACGAGGCCGGACCCGACTCCAGCGACAAGGACGAACTGCCGGTACCGGCCCGGTTCGCCAAGACCGACTGGTGCCGCCGCGCCTCCCTGCACGTGACGCCCAACAGCGTCGCGGTCAGCTTCCCCGTCACCGGGGCCGATGATGGCAGCTACTTCTCGATCACCTGAAAAGACTGGCCCGGGACGGTGGATTCGCCGACTGGCGGCGTTGTCGTCGTCGCGAGTGCTGGCGCACTAGCTCCTCCTCCGCCTTGCCAGACGACGAATCTCCTCGCCCCGGGCTCAGCTTTTACGAGGTGGAGCTGGCGGCCTTGGGCTTGTCGGCCTTCTTGGTCTCGGTCTTGGGCTTGGACTCCGACTTGGCTTCACTCTTCGACTCCGAAGCCGCTTTGGCGGGCTTGGAGTCGTTCTTGGCCAGCTCCTTGCCGGAACCGGTGCGCGAGTCGGTGCGGTAGAAGCCCGAGCCCTTGAAGACCACGCCCACCGAACCGAACTGCTTGCGCAGCGCGCCGTCGATGCCGCACGAGGGGCAGTCGGTCAGCGCCTTGTCGGTGAACGACTGGCGCGCCTCGAGATCGTGACCGCACTTGGTGCAGACGTATTGGTACGTGGGCACAGCTCGCCTCTTCCACACGATTCGCAACGATAATTAGCACTCGCCCAAAACGAGTGCTAAGCAATTATGCGCCATAACTCGCGTTTCGGCCACCTCGGGCCTCCCGGACGCGCGCGTCACGAGCTGCGGGGCCGCGTACGGGTGCCCAGATTCACGTAGCCACCGCTCGGCGTGACCACCGCCGTCACCGGACGATCGTGGGGTTCGCGGGGCACCATCCGGGGCCATTCGCCGTCGTGCAGCAGCGCGACGACCGGCACGCCCGGCCCCACCCGGGTCAGGGCCCGGTCGTAGCAGCCGCCGCCCTTGCCCAGCCGGACCCCGTCGGTGTCGACGGCCAGCGCCGGGACGACGAGCGCGTCGACCTGCGCCACGGCGTCGGTGCCCAGCGTGGGACCGTCCGGTTCGGACAGCCCCTTGGCGGTGAGGTGCTGTTTTCCGGTGTACTCGGCCCAGTCCAGGTCGAGATCCGGCAGCACGACGGGCAGTAGCACACGGTGTCCGGCACCTGACAGGGCGCGCGTCAACTTTCCGCCAGGTTCGGTGGCGACCGGGGAGTACGCTGCCACTGTGGAACCGGCTGGCAGTCGCAAACCGGCCAGCAACGCCGCCAGCACCGTCCGGGCCGCGATATCGAGGTCTGTCGCGGACAACTCTCGGCGGTGGGAGAGAATATCCGACCTCAGGTGGGCCTTTCGGCTCGGCGACCCCGCCGGGCCATTCAGGTGAACGTTCAAGTCGACTCCGTCGTTTGGCCGGGATTTGTCCTCGGACGGTTGGCTAACTGTGCGGATGCTGCTGCTCTGTGTAACGCTCGCTCTAGGGTCCGGCTGCGAAGGAGGTGTTTCGATGCCGTTGCGCGCCCGGCTTACCGCTGCCTTTCTCGTCGTGGTCCTCGGTCCCGTGTTGCTGGGTGCCGTATTCATCGGCACCGCCGTCGACGCCGTGTCGTCCGGCCGTGCCTCCGACCGCCTGGACTCGGCGGCCCAGGCCATCTCCGCAACGGTATCGGCCAGCTGCGAGCGTTTGCTGGGGGTCGCCGGATCGGTCGCGCTGCTGGCCTCCGACGCCGGCGCCGCCCGCTCGGCCGCCAAGCAGGCCGTCGCCGACGGCCCGGCCGCCACGATCCGCGTCGAGACCGGCTCGGGCGACCCGATCGGCTTCGGCGAGCGCCCGGAGTCGGAGACCTCGGCGCGCTGCGACCACTCCACCGGCGAGATCGAGCAGCTGGAGGCCCTGGAGGCGCGGGTGCCGATCCACGACAGTGACGGCGCCGAACGCGGCTCGGTCACGGTGTGGACCCCGATCGACGCCACCTTCGTCAACGGTCTCGCCGACGTCGCGGGCGGGGTCGACGTCATCGTGGACGACTCCCGTGACGATCCACTGTCCACATTGTCCAATCGTAGGCTGGCGACCCGGACGCTGCGCGCCGCCGACGACGTCGCCACCGGATCGGTGGGCACCAACGACTCCGGCCACTTCGTGCGGGCCGTGTCGCCGCGTCCCGACGCGCCGATCCCGCTGGTGCTGGCCACCAAACCGCCGCCGACCCAGGGCCTGTTCGCGACCCTGGGCGGCATCGTGGTCGTGGCCGCGCTGCTGGCGGTGGCCGCCGCGGCCTGGCTGGCCCGCTCCACCACCCGGCCGCTGGCCGAACTGGCGGCGGGCGCCGACGCGGTGGCGCAGGGCGAACTCAGCGCCCGGGTGCCGGTGCGCGGCCACGACGAACTGGCCACGGTGGCGCGCTCCTTCAACCGGATGGCCCGCGAGACCCAGGGCTACGTTTCGGCGCTGACCGCCAGCCGGGACCAGCTGCGCGGCCAGCTGGCGCTGCTGGGCGAGACGCTGTCGAGCACCCTCGACCTGGACCGGATCCTGGAGGTCATCGTCGACACCTCGATGGCCGTCACCGGGGCCCGCTCCGGCCTGATGCTGCTGGTCGACCCGGTGGACCCGCAGATGCTGCGCGGCCGGGCCGGAGACGGCTTCGCCGCCGACGACCTGTCGCCCACCGAGGTGGCCGTCCGCCTGGGCGAGGGCCTCTTGGGCCGGGTCGCCGCCGACGGCCTGCCCCGGCGCGGCCGCATCGGCGGCACCGACGAGGCGGTGCTGCCCGCCGCGGGTGAACCCACCTGCACCACCTACCTGGCGGTGCCGGTGCGCTCGGTGACCCCGGGCGGCTCCGGCGACACCGACGGCGCGCCCCCCAACGGCACCCTGCTGGGGGTGCTGGCCATCTACGACCGGCTCGGCGGCGACGAGTTCGACGAGGTCGACCTGTCGACGCTGCGCACCTTCGCCGGGCAGGCGGCGGTGGCCGTCGGCAACGTCCTGTCCCATCAGGAGGTGCAGCGGCTGTCGCTGACCGACCCGCTGACCGGCCTGTGGAACTACCGCTACCTCCAGGTGTCGCTGGGCCGCGAGGTGGAACGCGCCGGACGCTTCCACCGCAGCGCCGCCGTCATCGCCCTGGACCTGGACCGGTTCAAAGTGGTCAATGACACCTACGGCCACCCGGCCGGGGACGTGGTCCTGGCGGAGTTGGCCAAGCGGATCACCAACGAGATCCGCGAGGTCGACCTGGCCTTCCGCTACGGCGGCGAGGAGTTCGTGGTGCTGCTGCCCGAGGCCGACACCGAGGGCGCCTCCCGGGTCGCCGACCGGCTGGCCCAGGCCGTGCGCGGCGCACCGATGTCCATACCCGCCACCGGCGCCACCGACTCCATCTCGATCGACATCACCGTCTCGCTGGGGGTGGCGGTCTTCCCCGAACACGGCGTCGACGGCCCCTCGGTGCTGGCCGCCGCCGACGAGGCCCTCTACGCGGCCAAGGCCGCCGGACGCGACACCTGGAAACTGGCGGCGACCAAGGAATCGGTCTCGCCGTCGAACTGATAGTCACGAACTGACCGCGACACTGACCATGTGATTGGTGTTGGGACACTCCGCACCGTTAGGCTCGCCGCATGCCAGCCAGCAACAATGAATCCCCCGCCTTCAAAGCCGTCATCCCCGCCGCGGGCTTCGCCACGAGGTTCCTGCCCGCGACCAAGGCGGTGCCGAAGGAACTCTTCCCCGTCATCGACAAACCCGTCCTGCAGCACGTCGTGGAGGAGGCCGTCGCCGCCGACGTCCGCGACGTCATCCTCATCACCGGACGCGGCAAAACCTCCATGGTGGACCATTTCGACCGCCGCCCCGACCTCGAACAGCGACTCGTCGAGAAGGGCGACACCACCCGGCTCGCCTCGATCATCGAGGCCAGCGACCTCGTCGACATCTTCACCTGCCGCCAGTCCGAACCCCTGGGCCTGGGACACGCCGTGTCCTACGCCGAATCCCACGTCGGTGAGGAACCGTTCGCGGTCCTGCTCGCCGACGAGTTCACCGCCCCCACCGACCGGCTGCTGCCGCGCATGTTCGAGAAGCAGAAGGAGACCGGCGGCATCGTCCTGGCGCTGAAGGAGATGCCGCGCGAGGAGATCCACCGCTACGGTGTGGCCGCCATCGAGGAACGCGGTGACTCCGACGTCGTCACCGTCACCGGACTGGTGGAAAAGCCGGACCCCGCCGAGGCGCCGAGTAATCTTATCCTCATCGGACGATACGTCCTTCCATCGGCTATCTTCGATGCGATTCGAAAAACCAAACCCGGACGAGGTGGCGAAATACAGCTCACCGACGCCATGGAACTGTTGCTCAAGGACGGGATGCCCGTGCACGGGATCGTATTCACCGGCACCCGGCATGACACTGGGGAACCGGAAGGCTACCTGCGCACCATCGTCGAACTGGCCTGGCAGCGCGAGGATCTGACGACGTTCAAGGAATGGCTGTCGGACTTCATGGCGAAGCAAGGCTGACGCGACACCGTGGCGGTGACAGGCACGTGTAGTGGGGGAGACAAGAGTGGACCATAAAAGTGGCGGTGCCGAGCCCGTCGCGCTCGCGGAGTTCCTGTCGAGGGTGCTGGGACGGGTCCGCCCGCTGCCGGCCATCGACCTGGACCTGACCCAGGCGTGCGGCTGTGTGCTCGCCGCCGACGTCACCGCTCCCGGTCCACTCCCCGCCTTCGATCACGCCACTGTCGACGGTTACGCGGTACGCATGGAGGACGTCGCCGGGGCCTCCCCGGAACGCCCGGTGTCACTGAAGGTGCTCGGCGACGTCTCCGCGTCCAGCTGGCGGCCGGTCCGCCTCATCCCCGGTAC
This sequence comes from Stackebrandtia nassauensis DSM 44728, assembly GCF_000024545.1. Lineage (GTDB taxonomy): Bacteria > Actinomycetota > Actinomycetes > Mycobacteriales > Micromonosporaceae > Stackebrandtia > Stackebrandtia nassauensis. The sequence continues at coordinate 6,666,638 of NC_013947.1, read as the reverse complement.
CTGCTTCGCGGTCGCCGCCGGGGCCTCGCTGCCCAGCGGCACCGACGCCGTCATCCCGCTGGGGTGGACGGACGAGGGCATGGCCGCGGTACGGGTGGGCCAGGCCCCCAAGCGCGGCAACGGTTTGCGCCGCGCCGGGGAGGAACGAGAGTCCGGCGCCGTGCTGGCGCACAACGGCCAGCACGTGACGCCGCAGCTGATCGCGCTGCTGGCCGCCGCCGGGGTCGGCGACATCGTCGTGCGCCCCACCCCCCGGGTCGTGGTCATCGCCACCGGGGACGAACTCATGGACACCGGCCGGGTCTCGCAGCCCGGCCAGCTCGTCGACGTCAACTCGCACGCGCTGACCGCCGCCGCCTCCGAGGCCGGGGCGCACGCGTTTCGGGTCGGCATCTGCGACGACGAACCCGAGGCACTGCGGGCCGTCCTGGACGACCAGACGCTGCGCGCCGACCTCATCATCACCACCGGCGGCACCGGAACCGGGCCCGGCGACATGGTGCGGCGCACCTTCGGGCGCGACCGCACCGTCGAGTTCTCCACCGTCGCGGTCTACCCCTCGGCGACCATCGGTTTCGGCAGCGTCGGCCCCGAGGAGGTGCCGATCACCTGCCTGCCCGGCGACCCGGGCGCGGCCATGAACGCCTTCGAGGTGCTGGCCCGCCCGATCATCCTGCGACTGGCCGGTGCCGAACCGGTGTTCCGCCCCAGCGTCAAGGCCAACCTCATCGAGACCGTCCAGTCCCCGGCCAACTACCGGGAATTTCGCCCCGCGCACGTGGCCGAGCGCCGCGGTGGCGGGTACACGGTGGCGCCGCTGCCGGGAGGTCCTTACACTTTGTCGGGTCTCGCCGAGGCGACCGGGTTGATGGTTCTGGGGGAGAAAGTCACCACCGCCCCCGCGGGATCGACCGTTGACGTGTTGCTTTTCGATAGGCATAGATGATGAACAACCCCGGCTGGCCCGCCACCCTCGTCCACGACCGCGTCTCGCTGCGGCCATACCAGCGGTCGGACGCGACCGAGTGGAGCGCGGTGCGGGTCAGAAACGAGGGCTGGCTGGCGCACTGGGAGCCGGTCTCGGGGGTGGCCTGGCAGGAGTCCAACTCGCCGTCGGCCTTCCGGCTGCTGCTGCGCGACCTGCGCAAATCCGCCAAGACCGGTATCACCTGGCCGTTCGCGATCTGCTTCGACGGCAAGATCGTCGGCGGCATGACGGTCGGCAACATCGTGCGGCGGGCGTTCTGCTCGGCGCACGTCGGCTACTGGATCGACGAGGGTGTGGCCGGACGCGGCATCATGCCCACCGCGCTGGCGCTGGTGTGCGACCACGCCTTCACCACCGGGCAGCTGCACCGGATAGAGGTAAATATTCAACCCCACAACACGCCGAGCCGCCGGGTGGTGGAGAAACTGGGCTTCCGCGAGGAGGCGCAGTTCAAGTCCTATCTGTACATCAACGGCGAGTGGCGGGATCACGTCGGCTACGCCATGACCGTCGAGGATGTAACCGACGGTGGGGTACTGGCCCGCTACTTGAAACGCCGCACCCAAGCGGCCTGATTGGACGAACTTCAGAGCACAACGGACCGTCGTTGATCGACTCTCGCACTATTGTCGATCATTCGCCGACGACGGAGCGTACCCTCAAGTAACACCGCGACACGTGGAGGAGGGGCGATGCCGACGTCGGTGCTCTTGGCCATCCTGGCCGGGGCCGGGCTGCTCGCGCTGGCTCCGGCCCTCGTGCGCCGCTACGACGCCGACGAACGCATCGCCGCCGACCGGGAGAACTCGCGGGCCCGGGTGCTGGATCGCGACGGCGGCAAGAACCGCGACAACCCGCCCGACTCCTCGGCAAGCGTGCACCAGGAGCCCGACGCGGACGCCGAATCCGCGACCCTCGACGAACTGCTCACACAGGACAGTAGTGACAGTGAGTCGGCGTTGCGTACCGAAACCCCTACAGCCGAAGCACAACCGGAGAAGCCGTCCCGCCGTCGGGCCTGGGAGCGCCGAGGTGTCCGGCGCGCGGAATCGGTAGTGTTGAGCAGCGAGCGGCAGATCAAGGGGCAGGAGGTGCCGGTGGCCTCGGCGTTGCGGGCCTGGTGGCAGCGGCGGTACCGCAAGGTGCTGTACGTCCTGCTCGCCCTCAACTTCGCCGAACTACTGGGCGTGATCTTCCTGGGACCGGGTTTCTGGATCGGCGCGGCGATCTCGTTGACGCTGCTGGTGTTGTACCTGAGGTTCCTGAGGGTGCGGGCCCGGCGGCAGCAACGGCGTCGGCTGCCCGCGGTGCGGGTTCCCGCTCAGTCGACCGACGAACCGGACGAGGAGATTTCCGACGACGCCGAGTACGAGTCCGAGTACGCCGAGGAATCGGAGGCAACGGACGAACCGGCCGTTCCGGTCGCCGAGGCACCTTCTCGGCGCCGCACCGGCGGGATTCGTGGCCGTTCCTACGAGTCTCCGGCTAACCTGTGAATCAAGGGGTTCTTGCCAATGAACGTCCGGCGAATTAGGCTGACCCGACTCGACAGTGGTGTGCTGACAAAGGGTTCTCATGGCGAACGACGCCTCAGACGATAACGCCCTCGAAAAAGAGGGCACGGGCGACGACGCCCCGGAATCGGGCGCGCCCGATCTGGCGGTGCTGCCCGCCAAGAAGACCAAGACCGGGGCCCCGTGGTGGGCCAAGGTCATGGTCGGTGTCGGCGCCGTCCTGATGGTGGCCGCCGGTGGCGGCGCGGTCTACGCCAAGGTGATGCTCGACCGGATCAACAACGCCGGTACCGAGAAGAACCTGCTGGGCGACGGTGATTCGCAGGCGGGTGAGGACATCAAGGGTCCGCTCAACCTGCTGATGATCGGCACCGACATGCGGGTCAACGACTCCGACAAGATCGACCGTGCCGACTCGATCATGATCCTGCACATCAACAAGGATCTGACCAAGGCCAACATCATCTCGGTGCCGCGCGACCTGAAGGTCCCGTGCAACGACGAGCCGGAGGGGACCTGCTACACCAAGGTCAACGGCACCTACGCCGACGGCGGTGAGACCCAGGAGGAGCGGTTCCAGGGGCTGGCCGAGTCGCTGAGCACGCTGACCGGGATCAAGCAGTTCGACGGGGCGGCGATCATCGGGTTCGAGGGTTTCCTCAAGGCCGTCAAGGTTCTGGGCTCGGTGGAGCTGTGCCTGCCGATGGACATGCAGCTGCACCACCAGATGAAGGAGCAGCCCAACAAGCCGCGGACCTTCAAGAAGGGCTGCCACGAGTACAACCAGCGCGAGGCACTGTGGATCGTGCGGGAACGGTACGCCTACTCCGCCGAGAATCCCGACTTCGACCCCGACTGGGGTGTCGGTGACTACGGCCGCCAGCACATGCAGCAGCACTTCATCAAGCAGCTGCTGAAGAAGGCCAGCGAGGAAGGCTACATCACCAACCCCACCAAGGTCGGCGACCTCATCGACGCGGTCGGCAGCACGCTGACCTACCACTTCCGGGGTCACACACCGGTGGACATGGCCTTCGCGCTGCGCGGCGTCAAACCCAACTCGATGAAGACGGTGCGACTGCCGTCGGAGACCAGTATGGAGGGTGGTGAGTCCTTTGAGGTGATACCCGAGGGCAAGCCGCTGACGACGACCGAGGAGCTGTTCAAGGCGCTTCGTGAGGACACGATGGACGAATGGATCGCCGAGAACCCGAAACTGCTCAATAAGGACTGACGCTTCGCCTTGCGGCGCTTCACGACGGACACGATCGTGAAGATGAGCGCGATCAGCAGCAGGTAGATCGGCACCAGCAGTACGGCGTCGGGTTCGGCGTCGACCTTCCAGCCGGTGTCACGGTTCGCGTTGTCGAAGATCAGCCGGTTGGTCGTCAGGAACGCCAGGTGCAGCCCCATGGTGGTGTAGACCGAGCCGGTGGCGACGCGGGCGGCGGTCAGCGCGAGACCGAAGCACACCATCAGGATCAGGTAGTCGGGCACCGGCGTGCCCTCGGGCGCGAGCCGGAACGGCGTCGCTTCACCGCCCAGCGCGACCGCGACGGCCGAGCCGACCGGGTTCACGACGGCCATGATGGTGGCGAACAGCGCGATCTGGACGATGACGGACACCCAGGTCGGCAACCGCCGCTTCAGGGTGGAGAACACGTAGCCCCGGAAGGTCAGCTCCTCGGGGATCGCTTCCAGCGCCATCGCGACGACGGCGTTGAGGGCCAGGAAGGTCAGCAGTTTCGCCGGGTCGACGACCCCGGGGTGGATCAGGTCGTACCCGCCGCCGCCGAGCACCACCGCCGCGACGGCGAAGGTGACGCCGAGCCCCAGCGCGAACAGCCCCAGTCCCTGCGGGAACACCCGCCCCGCGCCGATGCCCGCGAGGTCGCCGCGATCGATCACCTTGCGCAGCAACAGGATCCCGGCCACGACGATGACGAGGCAGATCGCGGCGGTCACCGCCTGCTCGTACTTCGGCGCCAGCGCGGTGGCGGAGCCGACGGCGCTCGCCGCGCCCAGCCCGATTCCCATGACCAGCCAGCCCGCGACGGCGCGCAGCAGGGCGCCGGGAACGGATATTCGGTTCTCCACGACGACATGCATACCGGCCGGGCGGCGGATCGTCAATCGACTTGGCTGAGGGCGACACCACTTTGTACCCGGTCGGCTGCGACGACCAGCGGGTTCGCGCCGAGGATGTCACCGACACAACCCCGGTCACGGATCGAGTGTCGCCGCGAGGCGGGTGTGTCTGTCCGGGTGGGAGGGACCTGGGCAGGCACACTGTTTCGCCCCGTAACCGCGTGGGCATCGACTCGTTTGGACAGTCATGCGGGGAATCTGTCTGGTCGTGGGTGCCGTGCTCGTCTTCGTCGGAACGGCCACACCGGTGGCGGCGGCGCCGGTCACCGTCGACGTGTGTGATCCGGCGTCGGCCCAGGCCAAGGGCGACCCGACCTCGGTGACGCTGCCCGACGACGGGGTCTTCGCGCGCGGCAAGGCCGTCGCGCTCCAGGTCAACGACGGCCGGGTCGTGGACCCCGAGGACCGCTTCGCCTACGGGCATGTCCCGGTGTGCGCGATCCTTCCCACCGAGGACGGGCGGCCCGAGCCGCGCGCGGAGTGGATGTTCTGTCTGGAGCGCACGAAGTACGCCTGCGAGGACGAACCCGAGTACGGCCAGGTCGACGCGCACCAGTTCTCGGCCCGCGACCGGGCCCGGCTGGCCTGGGTGTTCCGCGACGCGACCCTGACCACGCCCACCGAGCGGGCCGAGGCGCAGTCACGAGTCTGGTGCGTCTCCGACAAGCTGCCGTCCAGGGCCGTCAACACCGATGCCGTCGAGTACTACGAGAAGCGCGACCTGACCATCACCGGCACCTGCCCCGACTGGGACGCCCTGGACCCCACACTGCCGGAGGACCCGCAGCTGGATCTGCACGCGGTCAAGGAGACCGTCAAGATCGGCGGGACCGCCCGCTTCGAACTCACCAGCACCGCCGACCCGGTCACCGTCACCGCGACCGGCGGAAAGCTGAGCGTGTGCCCCGACTCGGGCAACGGCGAACTGGACGGTGACACGCTGCGGCTGGACACCGACAAGCCGGTGCAGCTGTGCGTCAAACGCGACCGTCCCGGAAAGGTGAGCGTCTCGGCAGAACGGCACGGCATCGCCTCGGCGGACATGGAGTTCTGGCAGTACACCTCCGATCCGCGCAACTGCCAGGTGCTGCTGCGCGGCGAGTCGGCCCCGTCCTCGCTGCACGCCAGTGCCGCCGCCCGCTTCGAGGACAACCCGAAGCCCTCGCCGACCTCCTCGGCATCGGCCGACGGAGACGACGACCTGCCGAGCACCGGAACCTCGCTCACCTGGCCGACGCTGCTGGCCTTGGCCGCCATGGCGGCGGGCATCGCCGCGATCGTCATCGCCCGCCGCATGCCCCGTCAGCCACGGCTCTGACCCGCGCCCGGCTGGCCGGACCCGCTGACGCCCACCGCATGACCCGTCGGCCGCAGCTCTGACCAGCGTTCCGGCTGGCTGTTCCGCGTTGCCACCAGGGCCAAATGTCGTTGTGTCACAGGCCGGGGACAGCGGATAATGAGCGCATCCCCGGCGAACCGCACGGTAGTCCGCCGGGGCGTGCACATTGGAGGTTCCATGCCCGACCCCGCCACCCGGCTGCGAGTCAGCTTCGACTCCGGCAGCGACGGCTGACCGGCCGCCGGTCGACAGGCACAAAGGACGTAGGACCCGATCCCGTTGTTCCGGCCGGATTTGCGCCGCCACTCTAGGCTGTCATCCACACGGAACAAGCTTCATCCACCCGCGGTGGTTCCTGGGAGTGCCACCGCGCCAAGCCGGGAGGTTCAAGGGGTTGGCCTCCCGGCTTCCCCTTCCCCGGCTCCGTTTGAATACATTGCCCGCTTAAGCAACCCGGGCAGCCTCCACGTCCGTCCCAACAGTGGAATGGAGGTTGATGTCCCAATGCCCGAAAGCAGAGCCAGATCCCACCGGCTGTCCGTGGTCCCCGGACAGGGGTGGACCCGGGCCGTCGTCGCCGGGGTGGTGATCGTCGTGGCGGGAATGGTGCTCGCCGTGTCCATCATGGTGTCCAAGAGCAGTGGTGACGAGGCCGGTCCGAACACCGAACCCAAGGCCGACAACCAGTCCAGCAGCGCCACTTTGCGCCCCGACGGCGAGGGTGGCGTGGACAAGAGTGACAAGAAGAGCGAAAAGCCCAAAAAGGATAAAGGCAAGGACGACGACAAAGAGGACGAAGGCGGCGACGACAGCGGCGGCGGTTCGAAGTACCCCGGCAGCGGCACCTACCAGATCCGTTCCGCCGTGGGCGGCTACTGCGTCGGAGTCGGTCCCGAGCCCGGCAACGAGCAGCGCGAGGTCTTCATCCTCGACAGCTGCGGCTCGGCCTCCCCGGCCACCAAGCTGGACAAGACCGGCTCGCACACCTACCAGGTGACCGTGTTCAAGTCCGGCGCCGGGACCGGGTGCATGACGATCGACTCACCCGGCACCGGGGACGGTTTCCTGGCCGCGCCGTCCGACTGCAACGGCTCCGACCTGCAGAGCATCACGCTGGAGCGCGCCGGGGACGGCTTTCAGATGATCCTCGACGGTACCGGCAAGTGCGTCGCCCCGATGAGTGGCGAGGCCCGGCGGGGGCAGCCGTTGGCCACCCTCGGCTGTGTCGGCGGGAAGGTCGAGACCTTCGCGTTCGACTAGCGCCAGCGGGCGATCGCGGTCTCGCCCCCGATGACCTTGTCGTTGGGGGACACCAGCGCGTCGGCGGCGTCGGCGGGCAGGTAGACGTCGGTGCGGGACCCGAAGCGGATCAGACCGTAGCGTTCGCCCTTGGCCAGCACCGCTCCCACCTGGGTGCGGTTGACGATGCGGCGGGCGATCATGCCGGTGCGCTGGGCCGTGACCACGCGTCCCCGGGGCGTGTCGACCACGGTGTAGCAGGCGACGTTGTGCTCGGCGGCCGGTTTCATGGCCGGGGCGTTGGAACCCGCCTCGCGGAAGATGTCGACCACCCGGCCCGCGACCGGGGCCCGGTTCACGTGAACGTCGAGAATGGACAGGAAGACGGCGATCCGCAGCCACTCGGTGCCCGCCGCGCCGCTGACGGCGCCGAAACGCTCGTCGACGACCCGCTCCACCGACAGCACCTTGCCGTCGCCGGAGGCCACCACCGTCTTGGGGTCGGGGTCGATGTTGCGCTGCGGGTCGCGGAAGAACGCGGCGGCCGGGGCGGCGGCCACGGCGGGCAGCAGCCACAGCTTCGAGTTCGGGCGGATCTTCTTGGTCAGCCCGGCCACGCCCAGCAGGATGGCGCCGGCGGCCAGGCCGTTGGAGTCGATGTGCATCCGCGAGGTCAGCGGCACGCTGCTGGACCGGGTCGCGGGGGCGGCGCGCTCGGCCAGCGCGGCGTCGGCCTCGGAGAACCGCAGCCGGTGGATCCGCACCGGCGGCCGGTTGCGCAGCACCAGGTCGGAGCCGATGCCGTGCTCGCCCACCAGGTCGGCGATCTCCTCGGCGGCCGCGGCGGTCAGCGGTGCGCTCAGGCACAGCACCCCGCCGGGCGCGGTGAGTTCGCGCAGGTACTCGGCGTGCGAGTCGAGCTCGGCGGTCACGGGTGCGGCCAGCATCACCACGTCGGCGGCCTTGGCCTCCGACAGCGACGGCACCAGGGTGACGCGTTCGGTCACCCACGAGCCCTGCTCGGCCAGGTACGCCTCCATCCCGCCGCGCTCGGCGTCGGTCGCCACGACCGTCAGCCGGTCATCGGGCAGCAGCGCGTCGATGGCGGCGGCCAGCACCGGGTCGTGCGGTCGCGCGCCGATGACCAGGCCGGTCTTGGGCCCGGGGTGGCGGATGAACTCATCGGCGAGGACCCGAGCGGCACGGCGGCCGAGGCTGGTGGAGTTGGACATTGTCACCCGAATTCTTGAGTGGGAAGTACCGACCCATGATAGAAGGCGACCAGCAGGTGACAACCGAAACCCCAATAACCACAATACTTTCAAGTTCTTGAATATCGCGTGGAGTGATCGTTTGCTTGCTACCTTCGAAGATGCGTCACGGACGACAACTCAACAGGGGCCGATGGACAACTCCTGACTCCATCGTGGTGCCGGAGGGACGGTTGGTAATTCATTACGACGGTGGGGCGGCGCGCCGCAGACGCCACACCGACCGCAGGCCAATCGACCGAACCCACCACGGTTTCCGCGCCCGCCGCACGGAAACCGGCTCCCCTGCGACGAACCGGGGCATCGCGCGCTGACCGCCTCGGTTCGTCGCTTATACGTCGACCACTCGCGTTAGTGACGCAGATCGCAATCCGTAACCAATGTTTGTTAGCGTGAGTCGATGTCAGTTTTTCGACGCATGTTCAACGCACTATCCACAATAGGCTTCAAGGTCTACGACCTGGGACCCGGCACCGGATTGGTAACGCGCCGAAAGGATTACCAGGTCGTTGACGTGTCCTCGCGCTCCTGGCTGGTGACCCGGGGAAAGCAGGATCCCGTGGTGGCCAAGGCGGTCGCACTGGCGAACGGTGACAAGGTCGCCTCGGGTCAGAAGTCGGTTCTGTTGGGCCCCAACGCGAAGCTGGTGCTCGATGACAACGCGGTCGTCGGAGACGAACACGGGTTCCAGAAACCCGCCCACAACTACCTGTGCAACCGGCACGTCGCCGAACTGCTGCGGCACTACCGGGTCAACTGCGTCTTCGATGTCGGCGCCAACGTCGGCCAGTACGCCAAGAACCTGCGCAAGTTCGGTTACACGGGCCGGATCGTGTCCTTCGAGCCGGTGCCCCACATCGCCGAGAAGCTGCGCGCCGCCGCCGAGGGCGACCCGGACTGGCAGGTGCACCAGTGCGCGCTGGGCCGCGAGGCGGGCAGCGTCACCATGAACGTCGTCAAGGGCTCGATGAGCTCGATCCTGGGGCCCACCGACTTCGGCAGCACCCGCTACAAGCGCTTCAACAACATCGACAAGGTCGACGTGCCGGTGCACCGTCTCGACGCGATCATGGACGAGGCGATGGCCGGTCTCGACGACCCGCGCCCGTACCTGAAGCTCGACACTCAGGGCCTCGACCTGGAGGCCTTCGCCGGAACCGGCGACCGGGTGAAACAGCTGGTCGGCATGCAGTCGGAGGTGGCCTTGATGCACATCTACGAGGGCATGCCCGGCATGATGGAGGCGCTGGGCGTCTACACCGAGGCGGGGTTCGAGATCACCGGCATGTACCCGGTCAGCCGCGAGCAGACCACCAAACGCGTCCTCGAGTTCGACTGCGTCATGGCCCGCGCCGAGTCCGCCCCGGCCGTTTAAGCCCACCTCAGCCCAGCTAAGCCTGCCTGCCGACAGCTTAAGCGCACCTCAGCCCAGCTAAGGCTGCCTTCAGCCCGTGCCCTCTACCGTCAAAGTTAGGGGAGGAGGTCGGTGGCCCGGGCACCGCGCTTGGACATGACGGTGGCCCGGCTCTCATCGAGCCGGGCCACCGTCGTCTTGTCGTTCGTCCAGTCGCTGTGCGGCTATTCCACGGACTTCTTCGGATTCGCGTCGCCGCTGTCGCCGTTGCCCGCGGTCAGTTCGACCGGTGGGGCGTCGGGGACCTCGACGGCGGGCTTGTCCGAACCCCGGAACGTCAGGTGCGCGTTCTCGAAGTCGGCCGGGTCGCCCTCGCAGTCGACCACCACGATCTGGCCGGGGACCAGCTCGTCGAAGAGGATCTTCTCCGACAGCGTGTCCTCGATCTCGCGCTGGATCGTGCGGCGCAGCGGCCGGGCGCCCAGGACCGGGTCGTAGCCCTTGTGGCCCAGGAACTCCTTGGCCGCCTGGGTGATCTCCATGGACATGTCCCGGTTCTTTAGCTGCTCCTCGATCCGGGCGACCATCAGGTCGACGATCTTGATGATCTCGTTCTCCGACAGCTTCGGGAACACGATCGTGTCGTCGATCCGGTTGAGGAACTCGGGGCGGAAGTGCTGCTTCAACTCGTCGTTGACCTTCAGCTTCATCCGCTCGTAGTCGTCCTCGCCACCGGTCTCGGCCTGGAAGCCGAGCGAGACGGCCTTGGCGACGTCCTTGGTGCCCAGGTTCGTCGTCAGGATCAGCACGGTGTTCTTGAAGTCCACGATCCGGCCCTGACCGTCGGTCAGGCGGCCGTCCTCGAGGATCTGCAACAGCGTGTTGAACACCTCGGAGTGCGCCTTCTCGATCTCGTCGAACAGCACCACCGAGAACGGCTTGCGCCGCACCTTCTCGGTCAGCTGGCCGCCCTCGTCGTAGCCGACGTATCCGGGAGGAGCACCCACGAGCCGCGAGACCGTGTACCGGTCGTGGAACTCGCTCATGTCCAGCTGGATGAGCGCGTCCTCGGAACCGAACAGGAACTCCGCCAGCGCCTTGGACAGCTCCGACTTACCGACACCGGACGGACCGGCGAAGATGAACGAACCGGACGGACGCTTCGGGTCCTTCAGACCCGCGCGGGTCCGGCGGATCGCCTGCGAGACCGCCTTGACGGCGTCGTGCTGGCCGATGATGCGCTTGTGCAGCTCCTCCTCCATCTTGAGCAGCCGGGAGGTCTCCTCCTCGGTCAGCTTGTAGACGGGGATACCGGTCCAGTTCGCCAATACCTCGGCGATCATCTCGTCGTCGACCTCCGTGACGGTGTCGAGGTCGCCGGCCTTCCACTCCTTCTCGCGCTTCTCGCGCTGGTCCTGCAGCTGCTTCTCGTTGTCGCGCAGCTGCGCGGCCCGCTCGAAGTCCTGCGCGTCGATCGCCGACTCCTTGTCCTTGCGGGCCTGGGCGATGCGCTCGTCGAACTCGCGCAGGTCCGGCGGCGCCGTCATGCGACGGATCCGCATCCGGGCCCCGGCCTCGTCGATGAGGTCGATCGCCTTGTCCGGCAGGAACCGGTCGGAGATGTAGCGGTCGGCCAGGGTGGCCGCCGCGACCAGGGCGCCGTCGGTGATCGAGACCCGGTGGTGAGCCTCGTAGCGGTCGCGCAGGCCCTTGAGGATCTCAATGGTGTGCGACAGCGAGGGCTCGGCGACCTGGATCGGCTGGAACCGGCGCTCCAGCGCCGCGTCCTTCTCCAGGTGCTTGCGGTACTCGTCCAGCGTGGTGGCGCCGATGGTCTGGAGCTCACCGCGGGCCAGCATCGGCTTGAGGATGCTCGCCGCGTCGATGGCGCCCTCGGCGGCACCGGCACCCACGAGGGTGTGAATCTCGTCGATGAACAGGATGATGTCGCCGCGGGTGCGGATCTCCTTGAGCACCTTCTTCAGCCGCTCTTCGAAGTCACCGCGGTACCGGGAACCGGCGACCAGCGCGCCGAGGTCCAGCGTGTACAGGTGCTTGTCCTTGAGGGTCTCGGGGACCGAGCCCTTGACGATGGCCTGCGCCAGTCCCTCCACGGCGGCGGTCTTGCCGACGCCGGGCTCGCCGATCAGCACCGGGTTGTTCTTGCTGCGGCGCGACAGCACCTGCATGACCCGTTCGATTTCCTTCTCGCGGCCGATGACCGGGTCGAGCTTGCCGTCCCGGGCGGCCTGCGTCAGGTTGCGTCCAAACTGGTCAAGCACGGGCGAGGACGACTGCGACTGCTCGCCGCTGGCCGACCCCCCGGCGGTGGCTCCCGCCGGCTCCTTGCCCTGATAACCCGACAGCAACTGCAGCACCTGCTGACGCACGCGGTTCAAGTCGGCACCCAGCTTGATGAGCACCTGCGCCGCCACGCCCTCACCCTCGCGGATCAGGCCCAGCAGGATGTGCTCGGTGCCGATGTAGTTGTGGCCAAGTTGCAGCGCCTCGCGCAGGCTCAGTTCCAGGACCTTCTTCGCCCGAGGCGTGAAGGGGATGTGCCCGCTGGGGGCCTGCTGGCCCTGACCGATGATCTCCTCAACCTGCTGCCGCACGCCCTCAAGAGAGATTCCCAGGCTTTCCAAGGCCTTGGCCGCGACGCCTTCCCCCTCGTGGATCAGGCCGAGCAGGATGTGCTCAGTGCCTATGTAGTTGTGGTTGAGCATCCGGGCTTCTTCTTGAGCCAGGACCACAACTCGCCTTGCTCGGTCGGTAAACCGTTCAAACATGTGCTCGCGCTCCTTGCCTTTGCCCCGCTACGGGCTCTTCCTGCCGCATGATCGCGACCGTTCGGTCTACGGCATACCTTGGGCTTCGCCGACAGGTCTGTTCTGTCAATAGTGACTCCACCTTATCGTTGATGTCCGTCGGCAACGGTTGCCCGGCCACACGCATTCCCCGCGTCAAGTATGTACGCGCAGAGCGAACACGACGGGCACGAAATGCCGAACGGCCCGCCGAGAGGGGGGTCCCTCTGGACGGGCCGCTAACCGTGGTGCACCGGCGCTTGTCTTTGTGCCTTAGGAAGAACTGGCTCCCGCGCCGGCGTGGTATTCCTCAATGATGTGTTGTGGAATTCGCCCGCGATCAGAGACTTTCTTGCCCTGTTTCGCGGCCCATTCACGAATCGCCTTGTTTTGTTCGCGGTCGATCGGTGCCCGCATGCGTGGCGCGGCACTGGTCGACGTCGACTTGGTGCTCGTGGCATAGCGGCCGATTTTGCGAGCCACGGTCACGTAATCGGTGAGAGCCTCGCGCAGCGTTCCGGCGTGTTCATGGGACAGGTCGATCTCATAGGCGAATCCATCCAGACCGAACTTCACCGTCTCATCTGCTTGCCCGCCGTCAAGATCATCGACGAGTATTACCTGGACGCGTTGTGCCACCGTGACCTCCGGTTTAAATATTGGTGCTATTCGGCGCCCACTTTAACCCATACCGGATAAGAAATGCACGCCGCGGTCCGTGTTTCTAAAAAAACGGTGATCGCGACGTGCATATTTACGCTGTTAATGGAGCGACTGTGGTTTTTGCCGGTTTACTCGGGCTTCACGAATGGGAACAGGATTGTTTCACGAATACCCAGGCCGGTCAGAGCCATGAGCAGCCGGTCGATCCCCATGCCCATCCCGCCGGTGGGAGGCATGCCGTACTCCATCGCACGCAGGAAGTCCTCGTCCAGCTTCATGGCCTCGTCGTCGCCCTTGGCGGCCAGCCGGGCCTGCTGCTCGAAGCGTTCCCGCTGCACGACCGGGTCGATCAACTCGGAGTATCCGGTGGCCAACTCCACACCGCGCACGTACAGATCCCATTTCTCGGTAAGGCCGGGAGTGTCGCGATGCGCCGCGGTCAGCGGCGAGGTCTCCTCTGGATAGTCGAGGACGAAAGTCGGATTGACCAGAGTATCCGTCACCAGGTGCTCGAACAGTTCCTCGGCGAGTTTGCCCGGTCCCCAAACCGGGTTCACCTCCAGGTCGGTTTTTTCAGCGAAAGCCACCAGTCGGTCATATGGGGTTTCGATGGAAACCGGTTCACCCAGTGCTTCCGACAACGCACCGAATAGCGTTACCTCGCGCCACTCTCCGCCGAATTCCAGCTCGGTGCCGTCGGCGTGAGTGACCGTCGTGGAACCGAAAACCGATTCCGCGCAACCGACGACGAGATCCCGAGTGAGTCGGCCAATCGAGCGGTAATCACCGTATGCCTCGTATGCCTCCATCATGGAGAATTCCGGGGAATGGGTGGAGTCGGCGCCCTCATTGCGGAAATTGCGGCTGATCTCGAAGACCCGGTCGATGCCGCCGACAACACAGCGCTTGAGGTACAGCTCCAGCGCGATGCGCAGGTACACGTCCATGTTGATGGCGTTGAAGTGGGTCGTGAACGGCCGGGCGTTGGCGCCGCTGGCGATGGCCTGCAGCACCGGCGTCTCGACCTCCATGAAGTCGCGCTGGTGCATGATGTCGCGCAGCGTGTGGACCACGGCGGCCCGGTTGCGGGCGGTGTCGCGCGCCTCGGGACGCATGATCAGGTCCACGTAGCGCTGCCGGACCCGGGTCTCCTCGCTCATGGGCTTGTGCGCGACCGGCAGCGGGCGCAGCGCCTTGGCGGCCATCTCCCACTCGTCGGCCATCACCGACAGTTCGCCGCGCTTGGAGGTGATGACCTCACCGGTGACGGCGACCACGTCGCCGATGTCGATGAGCCGCTTCCACTCGCCCAGCGACTCCTCGCCCACCTTCGCCAGCGACAGCATCAGCTGGAGTTGCGTGCCGTCGCCCTCGCGGATGGTGGCGAAGCACAGTTTCCCGCCGGTGCGCACGAAGATGACCCGCCCGGTGACCGAGGCGATGACGCCGGTACTGGCCTCGGCCTCCAGGTGGCCGTATTCCTCGCGCAGCCGCTTCAACGTGGTGGTGCGCTTGACTCCCAGCGGGTAGGGCTTGGCGCCTTCGGCGAGCATGTCGGCGCGCTTGGCGTGGCGCACCTTCAGTTGCTCGGGAATATCGTCCTCGGTCGCCGTAGTGCTGGGATTCTCGGTCACAGTGCACCGCTTTCTGTGTGCGTTGATACGAACGGCACCAGCCTAAACGGCGCGACTGTGACGGGGCTATGCGGTTTTGGCCCGGAACGCGTAGGTGGCGTAGGGCATGGCGAAGGTCTCGCGTCCGGCGAGCTGTTCGTGCTCGGCCATCAGGCGTTTCACGCCGTTCATCAGCTCGGACTTGCGGTCGGCGTCGGCGGTCAGATAGTAGGAGCGGGACTGCACCAGCCGCAGCAGGCCGTCGGCGTCCAGGGGTTTCTCGTGCCGGACGATGTCGAGTTCGACGTCGGGGAACAGCGGGCCGAACGGCAGTTCACCGGCCTTCAGCTGGGCGGCGAGATGGATCGCCAGCGATTCGGCCTCGGAGGAGCCGACGATGTCGGACAGCGCGCTGACCCAGCCGACGGACTCGTCGCGGATGTTCCAGATCGCGAGGAAGAAACCGCCGGGGCGCAGCAGACGTTTGATCTCCGGCAGCGCGATCTCGGGCCGGAACCAGTGGTACGCCTGTCCGGCCGTGACCGCGTCGGCGCAGCCGTCGGGCAGTGGGATGTCCTCGGCGGTCGCGACGTGGTGACCGGCGAGTCCCTGGGTGGAGGCGATCAGCCGGTCGAGCATCTTGTCGTCGGGTTCCACGGCGGTGACCCGGTGACCGGCGGCCAGCAGACCGCGGGTCAGGAGGCCGGTTCCGGCGCCGAGTTCGACGATGTCGAGTGGGGTCTCGCCGAAGGCCGAGGTCAGGGCCTCGGCGGGGTAGCTGGGCCGGGCGGCGTCATACAGGTCGGCCGCCTGTCCAAAAGAGAGTGCGTGGGGACTTCCGGGGATGTGGTGTGTGGGAGATGATGCGGGCCTAGTCATGGCCTCAATTTATCGACATCTCACGCGTGATTTCACTGAATCGTGAGAATGTCAACTGATTGTCACGACTTCCTTCGCGGCCCGCATTCCAAGCTGGAAACGGGTTCTGACCCCAAAGTGGTCCATAAGGGACCGTACTCGGCGCTGTACCGTACGACGGGACATCCCCATCCGGCGTCCAATGGCCTGATCGGACAGTCCAACGGCGAGGTGCCGGAGCAGTTCGTGCTGGTCGGCGGGTAGTTCTGGCAGTGAGGCCGGCCGGTGGTCGCTGTGCGCACGACCCATCTGCGGGGACAGGGTTGTCGTCGTCGGCATGCCTGTTACCTCTCTCGCGCGGGGTGGAGAGGACCCGGCGCGAGGCGCGGCCGGGTCCTATCGTTCTCAAGTACAACCACGCCTTAAGGCCCCGGTAAGTTGCGCTTTAAGAGAAGGAGAATGCTGGGTATCCAACCACTCGCTCAGTGGTACCGGCCGTGTCGGCCGAGGTGGACAGGTTCAGCTCGCGTGCTGACAGTCCGTGGTGCGCCGCCCAGGCGACGGTGCCGCGCAGCGCGAAGACCCCGCAGGCGTCCGAGGTCTTGATGCGCCGCGGTTCGGCGGCCAGGATCGCGTCGGCGGTGGCACGGTCAAGTCTCTTCGCGGTTTCCTCGTCGTGGTAATGCGACAAATCGGTACTGCACAACAGGACCGTCTGGTCGTCGACGAGGCCGTTGATCGCGGTCGCGGCGTCCTCGATGGTCGACTTGCCGACCACGATCGGCGTCACCTCGACGTCGCCGACGCACACCTGCAGGAACGGCAGCTGCACCTCCAGCGAGTGCTCGCGCTCGTGCGGGGCCTCCTCGGCGGGGATGCCCTCGGCGGCCGGGGTGGTCACGGTGCCCAACGGGGTCTGCCAGCCGGCCGCGGGCGAGGTCGCCAGACCCTGCAACGGCACGAAGTGCGAGGGCCCCACCAGGACGACGCGCTTGACGCGGGCGGCGTGGTGGCGCAGCCGGGCGTAGACGTGGGCGGCGGTCGGCCCGGAATAGCGGTATCCGGCGTGCGGTACGACGTAGGCGCGGGCGAGTTCGTCCGAGTCGGGAACCTCGATCGAATCCACCATGGACTCGATCATGGTGCGCAGCGACTCGGCGGCCCCGGGATAGAAACGCCCGGCGACCGCGGCGGGGCGAACGTCACTCATCTCGTCATTCCTTTGTCGCCGTGGCGTTTCTGCGATCGTGATCGCCGGTGCGCACCCTCGGGGTGCCCAGCCGCACCGGACGGCGCTTGGGGCCCCAGGTGCCCGCCGGACCACTGTATACGCCGGGAATGCGGGCGCCGCAGTGTTCACAGTGCCCGGTGCCGTCGATGCGGTACTCCTTGAGCACGTACCAGTCCCGCACCACCACCGGTTTGCCGCAACCGCCGCAGTGGGTGGTGCCGCCGTCGGTGTCGTGGACGTTGCCGGTGTAGACGTACTTCAGTCCGTGGTCGATGGCGATACGGCGGGCCCGGCTGAGCGTCGCGGGCGGCGTCGCGGGCACGTCGCGCATCTTGAAGTCGGGGTGGAAGGCCGAGAAGTGCAGCGGCACCTCGTCCCCGAGGTGTTCGGCGATCCAGGCGCACATCTCCGCCAGTTCGCTGTTGGAGTCGTTGTAGCCGGGGATCAGCAGCGTCGTGATCTCCAGCCAGACGTCGGTCTCGTGCCGCAGGTACTTCAGCGTGTCCAGGACCGTGCCCAGTTTGGAGAAGGCGATCTTCTGGTAGAAGTCCTCGGTGAACGCCTTCAGGTCGATGTTGGCGGCGTCCATATGCGAGTAGAACTCGGCCCGCGGCTCGGCGTTGATGTACCCGGCCGACACCGCGATCGTCTTGATCCCCAGTTCCTTGCACGCCTGCGCCGCGTCGACGGCGTACTCCAGGAAGATCGTCGGATCGTTGTAGGTGAAGGCGATCGAGGAGCACTCCAGCTTGCTGGCGGCCTGCGCCAACGTGTCCGGGGCCGCCTCGCCCGACAGCGTGTCGATCTCGCGCGACTTCGAGATGTCCCAGTTCT
Source organism: Stackebrandtia nassauensis DSM 44728 (assembly GCF_000024545.1). Lineage (GTDB taxonomy): Bacteria > Actinomycetota > Actinomycetes > Mycobacteriales > Micromonosporaceae > Stackebrandtia > Stackebrandtia nassauensis. The sequence goes on along the minus strand of NC_013947.1, from coordinate 6,648,779 downwards.
GGCAGAACCGGCAGGCCAGGTTGCAGCCCGCCGTCCCGAACGACAGCACCGGCGTGCCCGGCAGGAAGTGGTTCAGCGGTTTCTTCTCCACCGGGTCGACACAGAACCCCGACGAGCGTCCGTAGGACGCCAGCACGATCTGGTCGCCGATGCGTCCGCGCACGAAACACAGCCCCCGCTGCCCTTCCCGCAACCGGCAGTTGCGCGGACAGACATCGCACTGAATGCGACCGTCGTCCAGCTCGTGCCAGTACTTGGTGCCGATCGTGTAGGGATCGGCCAGGCTCAGCGCGTCGGCGCCGGTAGCGGCAGGCATGTACACCACCCTTTCAGACTTCAGCGTATGCCCGGTATCCGGACGCCGACAAGCTGAGACAGGATGTTCGGGTGAGCGAATGGCGGGTGTACGGCGGCGCCCCACGGCGCTGGTGGCCCGATCTCGCGCTGCTTCTCGGCTTCGTCGGGCTGACGGCACTGTTGCTGTGGCCGTCGCCGCTGGTCAGCCTCGATGTCGCCGTCCGCGACGCCGGACAGGCCGCGCTGTCGCCGGTGCCGTACTGGATCGCGCGCGGCCTGACCTACCTGGGCCAGGGCCTGCCGCTGTCGATCGGCTGCGGGATCATCGCCGTCCTGGTGGCCCGCCGCCACCGCAGCTGGCGGCCGGTGCTGCTGTTCGCGTCGGTGTACGTGGGCCTGGCGGTGGTGCTGGGGCTGAAGCAGTGGTTCGACCGGATTCCGCCCCGCTGGCCCGATCCCGGCAATCCGCCCTATGTGGACGCAGTCGGGGCGGTGCTGTTCGGCGGCGACGGCGGAGTCTCCTACCCGTCGGGGCACCTGGCCAACACCGCGGTCTGGTACGGCCTGGCCATCGCGCTCGTCGGCGAGCGGCTGTCGCGCCGCAACCGGCTGCTGTTGCTCACCGCGCCGCCGCTGATCGTGCTCGTCGCCCAGACCTACCTGGGCTTCCACTGGCTGAGCGACCAGCCCGCGGGCTATGTCCTGGGGCTGCTCATCGTCCGCGGCGCCCGCCGGGTCTTCACCTACGTCGAGGTGCGCCGTCGGCGCCGGGTCTCGCGGGCCCGCCGCAACCGGTTGACCAACGCCGGTTCGGCCGCCAGCGCCGCCGGGTTGTCCAGCAGCAGCGACAACAGCTCGTAGTACCGGGTCTCGCTCAGCCCCAGTTCGTCGCGGATCGCCTGCTGCTTCGCGCCCGCGCCCCGCCACCAGCGTCGCTCGAAGGCCAGGATCGAGCGCTCGGAGCCGGTCAGTTCGGGTGGGGTGTTCATGGGCGCCTAGGGGACTAGTCGTTGATGAGCGGTATCAGGTCGGCGACCGACTCGACGACCCGCAGCGGCTGGTACGGGTAGCGGGCGATCTCCTCCCGGCTGGTCAATCCACTCAGGACGAGAATGGTCTCCAGCCCCGCCTCCATCCCTGAGACGATGTCGGTGTCCATCCGGTCGCCGATCATCGCCGTGGACTCCGAGTGCCCGCCCGCCTTGTTGAGCGCGCTGCGCATCATGAGCGGGTTCGGTTTGCCGACGAAGTACGGCTCCACCTTGGTGGCCTTGGTGATCAGCGCCGCGACCGCGCCGGTCGCGGGCAGGATGCCCTCCACCGAGGGGCCGCTGGCGTCCGGATTGGTGGCGATGAACCGGGCCCCGCCCTCCACCAGCCGGATCGCCGTGGTGATGGCGCCGAAGGAGTAGGCGCTGGTCTCGCCGAGCACCACGTAGTCGGGGTCGATGTCGGTCAGGACGTAGCCGATCTCGTGCAGCGCCGTGGTCAGCCCGGCCTCGCCGATCACGTACGCGCTGCCGCCGGGGCGCTGCGTCGACAGGAAGTCGGCGGTGGCGTTGGCGGAGGTGTAGATCGAGTCGGCGGGCACGTCCAGCCCGGCCGCCTTCAAGCGGAAGTGCAGGTCGCGCGGCGTGTACTTCGAGTTGTTCGTCAGCACCAGGAAGGTCTTGCCGCTTTCGGCCAGCGCCGTGATGAACCGGTCCGCCCCGGGCACCGGGATGCCTTCGTGGACGAGCACACCGTCCATGTCCGACAGCCAGCATTCGATGGGTCCACGCTCGTGCATGCGGCAAGTGTGCCATCCGAGCCCGACACGTGGGGTGGCATGCGCTGCTTCAGTGATCGGTATCGTATGCGGCGTGATTGAGGTGGCCGTGGTCGTCGTCCTCGTCGCCGCCTGCGGAGCGCTGGCGGGCGGGTTGGGGTATTGGGCGGTCAGGATCGGGAGGAATCGATGAGCAGTTCAGACAACGGTGCCAAGGCGGAGCCGAGCACACCGGACTTCAGCAAGACCTTCAAACCCATCGGCCCCTACCCCTTCGAGGACACCCACAACCTGCGTCAGGGCCCGGACCTGCACCCGGACCTGCTGCCGCTGCTGCCCTACATCGGGGTGTGGCGCGGCCGGGGCCAGGGCGGCTACCCGACGATGTCGGACTTCGAGTACGGCCAGGAGGTGCGGGTGTCGCACGACGGACGGCCGTTCCTCTACTACGAGTCCCGCACCTGGCTGGTGGACGGCGACGACGAGCCGATCCGTCCGGCGGCGCGCGAGTGCGGCTGGTTCCGGGTGACGAAGGCCGAGGGCAAGAAGCACGAGGTGGAGCTGGAACTGGCCCACCCCACCGGCGTCATGGAGCTGTACTACGGCCACGTGGACGGCACCACCATCGAACTGGCCACCGACGCGGTGATCCGCAGCCCGCACGCCAAGGAGGTCACGGCGGGCAAACGGCTGTACGGCATCGTCGAGGGGGCGCTCATGTACGCCGCCGAACTGGCCGCGCAGGGGCAGCCGCTGACGCCGCACCTGTCGGCCCGGCTGTCCCGCGTCGAGGGCTGAGGCGGCCCCAGAACGAAAACCGGGCACGTCGCGTGGGTGTGGGATCGCGACGTGCCCGGTTTATCTGGGTTGGGCGGTGAAAGCTGTCTGGAGTTTCCTGCCATCAAGTCCAACGACGTTGTGTGGCGGGGGTTACGCCCGGTGCGGAAACCGTCCTATTCGTCCCCCGATGGGGGCTTTCCGGGGGCTGTGTACGGATCTTCAATGAAATGGGTCTTGATGGGCGTTTCCGGGACGATCCAGGATTCCTCCTCGCCGCCCTGCGGGTTGGCCCGCCACTTGCGTCCCACCTTGGCCACCCCGATCGGGAACACCGTCGCGCCGTCGCGCGAGATCCTCAGCCGCAGGAAGCACTTGTAGTCGTCGATCGACTGACCGGCGAACACCTCGTTGTCGTTGATGCCGAAGGCGCTGGCGATGACCAGGTACGTCGAGACGATGACGCTGGCGACCGCGCCCCCGATGGGCGCGAAGATCAGGTACGGCTCCCAGCCGTACTGCTCCAGGTCGAACCACTGCCACACCAGCAGACTCGCGCCGGTGAAACACAGATGTGCCGCCGCGTGCAGGATCGCCGCGATCCAGTACTTCCAGGTGCGGGGCCCCGCCGACGGGTTGGCGAAGGCGATCGTGATGCCGAGCGTGGCGACCACGGCGGCGACGGCGGGCCCCGGGCCCTCGACGAAGCTCAGCAGACCGAGCATGTGGATGATCCCCAGCAGCGCCACGAAGCTGGGGTTGCGGATCGGCATCCGCCAGTAGATCTTGAGCGCCTGCTGCCAGGACTTGGCGCGGTCGGGGAACGAGCCCTTGCGCTTGTACAGCCGGGTCTCGGAACCGTGCCGGGCCATGGATTCCGGCGGCGGGGCCTGCAACTCGTCCGGCATCGTGTGCGTCCCCGACAGGTACGCGCCACCGCCGCCCGCGGTGATCAGGTGGCGTTCGCCGTCGACCTCCTCGTAGTGGACGTAGTGGTGCCGGTCGCCGGTGAGGATGAGCGGCACCCGGCCGCCGCGCGGTTCGATGAAGGTCCGGATGAAGTAGTCGGTCCGGTCGAAGGCCCTGGGGTCGGAGTCAGTCCAGGTCCACGACGGCCGCGGCACGCACAGGATGACCGGGTCGCCCGGTTCCATCTGTTCGAATGCCTCGGTGAAGTACGCCAACTGTGGACTGTCCAGATAGGCGTCGAATTGCGCGTCGATGCCGACCAGCCACCACCGGTGCGGAAGCCTGGCGGCCCAGTAACTGCGGCGCTGATACGTCGAGCGTCCCCCGATGTCCCGCTCGGCGCCGAACAGCCGCAGGAACGCGGTGAGTCCGTCATACCAGTCGTGGTTGCCGGGGATCGCGTACAGTGAACCGTCCCCTTTGGGTAGAGCGGCCTGGTACGGACCCTTGCAGCGGTTCTCGTAGTCGCGCCAGTTCGCCGCCGGGTACACCTGGTCGCCGCCCATAACCAGGATGTTGCCCCGGGGCAGCGTCTGCGAGGGCGCGTGGCCGTGGCGGCTTTTCTGCGGCGTCAATTCCGGCTGGCTGGTCAGGTACGCCACCGAATAGGTGGCGTCGAATCCGTCCCCGGCGTCGGCGACATAATCGATCCACAATTCCTCCCCGGCGGAATGGTCGAACACCCCTTGCTGCGCATAAGCCTGCAATTCCCGTTTGTCCAAAAAGGCGCCCAATACCCGGGCCATGACCAGCCGCACCGCGGTACCCGACAGCACCCGGGTGGAAAGCCAGCGCACGGCCGGGAGCCGCTGGAACCGCAGTTGCTTGGGCGTCAGATCTGTCGGGCGTTCGTCCATGTCTCAACTGTGCATGATCGACTACATATTCAGCAACCCCAATGTGCCGGACATGAAATTTATGGTTTCTTAAGTCCTTGGCAGGCAACAGATTAGGTGATTCACAGGGGTCTTTCAGAAACGCTTGGAAACATCGCTCGCGCAGCCGGATGAACGGGCGGTGAAGTACCCCCGGTCGACCGGAAGCGCCGAAAGCACATCCCCCACATAGAGAGGAATGGCAATGCTACGCACCCGCACCGTGAGGCGTTTCGCTGTTCCAACAGCGATCGCCACAGGAGCGTTGGCTGTGGCCGGCGGCGTCGGCATCGTGCTGGCGAACGCCAACGAGCTGCCCGACAAGACCCCCGAGGAAGTACTCGCGGCCCTCCAGAACTCCGATGTAGACGGATTCTCGGGAACCGTGACACAGACCGCCGACCTGGGCTTGCCGAATTCCGGCACCGGCAGTGGGGCCGCCTCACTGTCGTCCGGCGAGCACAAGCTCGGCGTCATGTACTCCGCCGAGGGCAACCAGGCGCGAGTGTCGCAGCAGGGCGACGTCAAGGAGACCTCGTACGTCCGCGACGGCGAGAAACTGTTCAAATGGGACAGCCAGGCTGGCGAGAGCTTCGAGTACACCCTCGCCGGGGAAGCGGCTGACACCTCGATCATGCCGTTCGCGGGCTGGTGGCCCGGCGCGGCGGCCGACAAGGCCGTGGCCTCGGCCAAGAGCGCCGAACTCTCGCTGGGCGACCCGGTCAACATCGCCGGGTACGACGCCTACACCCTCATCATGACTCCCACCGAGGACAGCACGCTGGCCGAGAAGGTCGAGATCGCCGTCGAGGGCGAATCCGGCATGCCCATCGCCACCAACGTCTACGCCAAGGGCGGCAGCGAACCGGTGTTCTCGATGGCCTACGACGAACTCAACATGACCACCCCCGGCCCGGAGAACTTCCAGGCCCCCGAGGCCGCCAAGGCCAAGGACAAGGGCACCCTGGGCGTCGACGGTGACGAGGCCGCGCTGATCGGCAGCGGCTTCACCTCCATCGGCACCATGGAGACCACCGAGGAAGAGATCAAGGAGTACTTCGTCGAAGAGGGCCTGTCCGGCGACGCCGTGCAGGCATGGATCGACGAGGCCGAGCAGGTCGAGGGCGGCAAGATCCTCGAATCCACTCTGGTCAACGCCTACCTGACCGACGACGGCAAGCTCTACGTCGGCTCGGTGACCCCCGAGACGCTCGTCGAGGCGGCCAACGGCGGCACCACTCCGTAATGGACACCCAGCACGACCGTGTCACGGCGCGGGAGCCCGGCTCCCGCGCCGTGACAGCCGTCCACGCCGTCCGCACCCTCGGTCTCACCAAGCGCTACGGCCGCGACGCCACCGCCGTCGACTCCCTCGAACTGACCGTCCCCTACGGATCCGTGTACGGCTTCCTGGGCCCCAACGGCAGCGGCAAGACCACCACCATCCGGATGCTGCTCGGCCTCATCGAGGCCACCGACGGCCACTGTGAACTCCTGGGTCGCGCCATGCCCGCCGCGGCCACCCGGGTCCTGCCCCACGTCGGCGTCATGGTCGACGGCCCGTCCTTCCACCCCACCCTGTCCGGCCGCGACAACCTGCTGCGCCTGGACGCCGCCGACCGCACCGCCGACCGGGCCACCGTCCGCGCCCGTACCACCGCCGCCCTCGACCGCGTCGGCCTGACCAAGGCGGCCCGCAAACCGTTCCGCACCTACTCCCTGGGCATGAAACAGCGGCTGGCCATCGCCGCCGCCCTGCTGCGCCCGCGCCGCCTGCTCATCCTCGACGAACCCACCAACGGCCTCGACCCTCAGGGAACCCGCGAAGTCCGCAGCCTCATCGCCGACCTCGCCCGCGACGGCCTCACCGTCCTGCTGTCCACCCACCTGCTCAGCGAGGTCGAGCAGATGTGCGACCACGTCGGCATCATGCACCGGGGCCGCCTCAAGATCCAGGGCACATTGGACGACGTCCGTTCCTCGGTGCCCACCCGGATCCGCGTCGACACCCGCACCCCCGACGCCGTGACCTACCGGCTGCGCGACTTCGGCCTGAACCCCACCCGAACCGCCACCCACGTCACCGCCGACCTCGGCGACGCCGAACCCGAGAAGATCCTGTCCACCATCGTCGGCGACGGCATCCCCGTCCGCGAGTTCCGCGTCCTGGAACCCACTCTGGAGGAAGTCTTCATCTCCCTGACCGGGGAGGGATTCGATGCCGACACCTGAGCCCACCCTCCAGCACCCCGACCTCGACGACGAACCCGTGGCCGACCCGCTCAGCCTCCGGCTGCTGCGCTCCGAACTGCGCCTCATCGCCACCCGCCGCCGCAACCTCGTCGGCCTGGCCGTCCTGTGCGCCGTCCCGGTGATTCTGGCCGTGGTCCTGGCCCTGTCCAACTCCGCCGAACGCAGCGGCACCGCCGACGCGCCCCCCTTCGTGGCCATGATGTTCGGCAACGGCCTGCTCGTCGTCACCGGCACCTTCAGCGTCGAATGCCTGGTCTTCATCCCGCTGGCGATGTGCATGCTGGCCGCCGACTCCCTCTCCGGCGAAGCCAACGCGGGCACCCTGCGCTACCTCCTCACAGTCCCCATCGGACGAACTCGGCTGCTGTTCGTCAAGTACGCCGCCGCGTCCATCGCCGCCGTCATCACCATCGCGGCCGTCGCGATCACCGGAGCCCTCACCGGATTCGCCCTGTTCGGCACCGACGAACTGGTCACCCTGTCGGGGGCCAAGATCCCGTTCGAGGAGTCACTGTGGCGGGTCGGCCTGATGTGCCTCTACATCATGTTCATGATGGTCGCGTTCCTCGCGGTCGCCATGTTCGCGGCCACCCTCACCGACCAACCCGCAGCGACCGTCGTCGGCTGCCTCCTCTACGTCCTGCTCGACCAGCTCCTCGTCACCACCCCCGACCTCGCCTGGCTGAACCCCTACCTGTTCACCGGCTACTGGCGCGACTGGGGCGACCTGCTGCGCCAACCGATCGAGACGGCCAACGTCACCAACGGTCTGATCGTCGCCGTCGTCTACGCGGCCGTGTTCCTGTCCGCGGCCTGGGCCCGACTGACCACGAAGGACGTCACGTCCTAGGCAAAGTGGTCGCCTCGTTTCGATTGTCTGCTTCCCCGTCCACACCGGCTAGTGCCGCGCGGTTAGCTGCTTTCGACGGTATTGAATGGCGCGCTTGAGTTTTCGGACTTGTTGTGTGGCGAACGGCAGCGTGTCCAGATCGTTGATCCACAGGTCGGTTCGTTCGATCAGCTCGTCGAGAACGCGGTGTGTTGCGCGAGGCTTGAGCTTGAGGTGCTGCCCGAAGTCGGCGAACGTGGCTCTTGTTACGTCTTCGCGTCGTCGTCCTCCTATGGAGAGCGCGAGCGTGTAGTCGCCGTACAAGTAGGACGTCGGCAGGTCATAGGCGGGAGATATCTTCCATTCTCCGCTCACGGAACCGAGAATGGAGAAGTTCTTGGCATGAGCGTCGCCATTGGCCGTCAGGTACGCGAAGACAAACTGCCGCAGCAACGACATGGCGGCTACCGCCTCGGCGCGGGTCACGGAAATCAAACCGGCGGCGATTTCTTCGCTGGTCAGCGAGTATTTGGCGGCTGGATATCGACCCAGCACCTGACAGGCGTCCTCGGCCGGTAGCGACCGGAACTCGCCGGTATCGGTGACGACACGGTCGAAACGTTGAACCAGCAGCCCGGGAACCCCTTGGCCATCGTGGATCAACGCAGAAGGGGCGACGTCGATGCCGGATCTCCGTGCCGCTTCGAGGAAGAACGCTTCGTTCTCCACGACTGAGGGAAATTCTGGGGGGTTGAGCTTCAAGATGCCCGGCCCCGTGGACCCTCGCACTGGCATCGAAATCATCCGTGCTGACACTTTGTCCTGCACGCCGGGAATGCCCACCCGGTCGGGGCTGGTCCCCAAGGACGCGGCCAGGACTTCGGTGAAGTCCGCCTGATGTGGATCATCGATCTCAAGGAACGTCGGCACCGGCTGCGGATTGTGTCCCTTGGGGATCACGGAAACGTCGCCGATGGCGTCGGCTCCGATAGCAAGAAGGAGAGACAGTTCGTCGTCGGACGAGGTCTTGACCGCGTGACGAAGCGCGTTGAGCCGACGGCCCTCTGGTAGCAACCCCGCGAAGAAGGGAGGCACCGCACCGGCGAGTGTCACGAGTGGCTCGTCTCGCAATGGCAGGGTAGTCGCGACTGGTGGGCCTCCAGACTCGAGATATTCGCGCAGATAACCGAATTGGATGCCGTCCGTGGTGCGCTCTAGGTACCCAGCGAGCCGATTGTCTTTGTATACGTCCGCTTGCGTGACTGTGGGCAAGTCATGTATGTCGGTGTGAGTCATTGGACTTCCACTCGCACTTGGCCGTTTGATTTGCCGGGGCGCAATACCAGTTCGTAACCCAAGACGGTCAGAATGTCGATCAATTTGTCGACTCGCAAGGTCGATTTGGCGTGCTCCAGCATCGACACCGTGCGCGTCGCGCATCCAGCGAGATCGGCGAGTTCTTCCTGGCGCAGTCCCAGTTCTTCTCGTCGTAGTCGGACGGCCGCAGCCACTTCCGCGAGATTCGATGCACGTTCGTGCGTGGAAAGGTTCAGTCTACGGGGTTTGACCATCATTATCCGCCTCCCATGCACGATCGTACATAGGAAGCGTCATATGCGCTCTCTCAATCATCAAACCGGTTGTCCCGTGCACGATCGTGCATGAGACAACCAGGTGGACTGTTTTGGCTGGATCAGCCGCCCAGGTACTCCTTGACGGCGGCGTCCAGCTGTTTGTTCAGCTGCTCCGTCACGTCGTCGCCGATGCGGGTGTTGAGGTTGTAGCTCCAGTCCACCGAGTCCTTGCGGGACCAGATGACGCTGCGGGTTCCCGCCATGCTGCCGTAGCGGGCGTAGCCCGGCGCTCGTCCGCCCAGGCCCCAGGCGGCGTAGCGGGTGATCAGTTTCGAGGTCGCCCGGGCGGTGGCGACCAGGCCGCCGCCGGAGTCCATCTCGCCGATGAGGAAGACCCCGTAGGCGTTGGGGACCGGCTTGTCCGAGTGGGGGTCCCAGGCGCTGAGGCCGGTTCCCTTCGCGTCGTAGCCCACCTCGCCGGGCAGCGCGTCGGCCTTGATGGTCCGTCCGAGGTGGACTTCCTTCTCGACGCCCAGCGGGGTGAGGACATCGGTCTTGAGGAACTTGACGAAGTCGTCGCCGGTGGCCTTCTCCACCACCAGACCCAGCAGCAGGTAGCCGAAGTTGCAGTACACCTCTTTGGCACCGGGCTTGTGCTGCAACGGTTCTCCGTACATCCACTCCGCGATGTCGCGTTTGGCGACCCGGCCGGGCAGGTCGAGGTCGAGCGCGATCTGGCGGGTGCGGAAGAGCGGGTCGTAGCCGGAGACCGACAGGTCCCAGCCTCCCTTGTGGTCGACCAGTTGCTGGATGGTGATGGTGTCGACCTTCGGGTCCTTGGTCTGTGAGGGCAGCGCCTCGGTGTCGATGCCCAGGTACGGGAACACCGGCTCGGACAGGTCGATGGCACCGGCCTTGGACAGCTCGTGGATCGCCGCGCAGGTGAACGCCTTGCTGACCGACGCCACCCGGAACAGGCTGTCGGGTTTCGTGGTCGGGTAGTCCGCCTCGGCGAAGGTGTAGGCCATCGACACCGGCAGTTCGTCCTTGTCCCGGACGGTCAGCTGGGCGGCGCGGATCCTGTGCTTCTCCATGAAGTCGCGCATCACCTTGTGGATGCCCTTCGCGTCCTCCCCGGCCTCGGCCACCTGGCGCCACTTCGCCGCCCTGGCGTCCACCGGATCGGCGACGACGAGCCTGCTGGTGCCCCAGACGCCCAGGGCGCCGGCGCCGAGGCCGGCGGCGGCTCCGAACAGGGTGCGGCGACGCAGCGCGCGGCGGGGTGTGGAGGGGGTTGTGGACACGCGTACCTCCCGGGGTGGGGCGACCGCCGTGCCGGGGTGTGCGCGGCCGCGAATGGGTGTCGGCCGCACAACCTATCCGACGCGTGTAAGCGCATTCCTGGCCGGGGGAGTTGACGCAACCGGGTGGTTGCGATACTGTGGCAACTGAATGGTTGCTACTCGACTTGGAGGTCGACATGTCATTTCCCAACACCATCGAACGGACCCTCGAACTGGCCCACCCGCCGGAGAAGGTGTGGGCCGCGATCACCACCGCCGAAGGGCTGGCCAGCTGGTTCGGCAACACCGCCAGCATCGACCTGCGGCCCGGGGGTGACTTCCGGATGACGTGGGAGGGCGACTTCGAGGCGGACATGCGGGTCGAGCGGGTGGAGAAGCCGACCGTGTTCGCGTACACCTGGCCGATCGACGGGCTTCCCAAGGACGATCCGCGCCGCACCTACGTCGAGTTCACGCTCGAACCCGTCGACGGCGGCACCCGGCTGACGGTCCGGGAGTCCGGGTTCGCGCAGCTGCCGGAGGAAGTGCGGCGCAAGGCCATCGAGGGCAACACTGGAGGCTGGAAGAGTGAACTGGGTGAACTCGTCGAATACCTCGATGCCTCCTGAGCGGGAGGAGATCGCCGAGCAGGTCTTCGTGGCCCTCGGCGACCCCACCCGGCGGTCCATCCTGGCCGAACTGGCCGCGGGTGGTCCCGCCACCGCGACCGATCTGGCCGCGCGGTTGCCGATCACGCGGCAGGGTATCGCCAAACACCTGAATCTGTTGGCCGACGCCGGACTGGTGACGGCCGAACCGGGGGAGCGGCGCCGGGTGCGATACCGGCACCGCACCGCCCCGATGCGAGTGGCTCAACTGTTCCTGGCCGCGCTGGCCCGGGACTGGGATGATCGCCTCGACGCGCTCAAGGTCCATCTGGACGGGTAGCGGCCGGGCGAGGAAAGGAAGAAACCATGACCGAATCCATACGCAACCCGGTGCCCGACGTCGTCGACCGGGAGACCTGGAAGACCCAGGTCAACGCGCTGAGAGCGCGGGAGAAGGCCCACACCCGCGAGGGGGACGCCATCGCGGCCGCCCGGCGGCGGTTGCCGGTGGTCGAAGTGGACGCCACGACGACGCTGACCGGCCCGGGCGGGAAGGTCACGTTGCTGGACACCTTCGAAGGCCGCAACCAGCTGATCGCGTACTTCCACATGTGGTTCACGGGCCAGCCCGCCGCCGAGCAGTGCGAGGGCTGCACGCTCTTCAACGGGCAGGTCCGGGAACTGTCCTATCTGCATTCCCGGGACATCACCTACGCGACGTTCTGCCAGGGGCCGTACGACGAGAGCGTGCGGTACCGCGACTTCATGGGCTGGGACGTGCCCTGGTACTCCGCCGCCGAGTCCGCCGACACCCTGATGGCGGGACGCGGTCCCATCCTGCTGTCCTGCTACCTGCGCGACGGCGACCGGGTCTTCGAAACATATTGGACGGAGAACCGCGGCGTCGAGGTCATGGACAACAGCTACGCGCTGATGGACCTGACGGTGTTCGGGCGACAGGAAGGCTGGGAGGACTCGCCGGACGGCTGGCCGCAGCCGTGGCGGTGGGAGGACGGCAGCAACCACGCCAGCAACGACGGCCGCCCGAGCGCGCAGTGGTCGCGACTGCGCGCCGGACGCTCCGACGACCTCGGCAACAGCGGCCAGTCCCCGGATTCCGGGGGCGGCTGCTGCTCACACGGCGGCTAGAACCCGCACCGGGCTGGCAGGTGTCGGTTCAGCCCGGGACCGGTTGGGCGGCGGCGAACTGGGCCGCGTGCAGACGCGCGTAGGCACCGTTTGCCGCCACCAGTTCGGCGTGGCTGCCGGTCTCGACGATCCGGCCCGACTCCATCACCAGGATCACGTCAGCGTCCTTGATCGTCGACAACCGGTGCGCGATGACGAAACTGGTCCTTCCGTCGCGCAGCTTCGCCATCGCCGACTGGACCAGCATCTCGGTGCGGGTGTCCACTGAGCTCGTCGCCTCGTCCAGGACCAGGATCGACGGTTCGATGAGGAACGCCCGCGCGATGGTGATCAGCTGGCGTTCGCCGGCGCTGAGGCCGTCGGCGTCGGAGTCCAGGACGGTGTCGTAGCCGTCGGGCAGGGTGCGGATGAGCCGGTCGGCGTGCACGGCCTTGGCCGCGGCGACGATCCGCTCCCGGGAGGCGTCGGGTGCTCCGTAGGCGATGTTCTCGGCGATGGTGCCGTTGAACAGCCAGGTGTCCTGCAGGACCATGCCGATGTTGGCGCGTAGTTGTTGCCGGGACAGGGTGGCGATGTCGGCGCCGTCGACGGCGATGCTGCCGCCGTCGAGTTCGTAGAACCGCAGCAGCAGGTTGACCACAGTGGTCTTACCGGCTCCGGTGGGGCCGACGATCGCCACCGTCTGGCCGGGTTTGACCGACAGGTTCAGGTCGTCGATCAGGGGCTCGTCGGCCTTGTAGCGGAACGAGACCGCGTCGAACTCGACCGCGCCGCGTACCTCGCCGAGCTCGCGGGTGTGGTCGGCGTCGGGCTGCTGTTCGGTGGCGTCGAGCAGTTCGTAGACCCGTTCGGCCGAGGCGATGGCCGACTGGATCTGGCCCGCCATCGCCGCGAATCCCGCCAGCGGTTGGTTGAACTGCATGACGTACTGGACGAACGCCTGGATCTCGCCGATGGTCATGGCGCCGGACGCGACCCGGATGCCGCCGATGACGGCCACCAGGACGTAGTTGATGTTGCCCAGGAAGGTCAGCACCGGCGCGATGAGGCCGGAGACGAACTGGGCACTGACGCTGGAGTCGAGCACCTCGTCGTTGTGCTCGGCGAAGACCTCGGCGGCCTCGCGCCGACGCCCGAAGGCGGTGACGAGTTCGTGGCCCGAGTACATCTCCTCGATGTGGCCGTTGAGTTTGCCGGTCGCGGCCCACTGCCGTTTGAAGCGCGGTTGCGCCCGCTTGCCGATGGCCTTCGTGGACCACAGGATCACCGGCACGGTGGCCATCACCACGAGCGCCAGGATCGGTGACAGCACGAACATCATCACCGCGGTCCCCAGCAGCAGCAGAATGGACGTCAGGACCCGCGCGAACACCTGCTGGACGGTCTGCGACAGGTTGTCGATGTCGTTGGTGGCGCGCGACAGCACCTCGCCTCGGGCCTGGGTGTCGAAGTAGCTCAACGGAAGCCGCGACAGTTTGACGTCGGTCTGCTGCCGCAGCCGGTAGGCCATGGTCTGCGCGATCGTGGCGATCAGCCGACCCAGCACCACCTGCAGCAGCCAGGCGATGGCGGTCAGCGCCGCGGCGGTGCCCAGGATCGTGGCGACGCGTCCGAAGTCGACGCCCGATCCCTTGACCCCGGCGATGATCGTGTCGGTGGTCAGGCCCAGCAGCACCGGCTGGACGACGGTCATCCCGATGGCCAGCACCGCCAGCGTCAGGACGGCCGTCAGCCGCACCCGGTCGGCGTTGAGTCCCCGCAGTACCCGCAGCGACGTGGCCCGGAAGTCGTCGGGCTTGTTCTTCTCCCCTTGTGGATGGTTCACGCTGCCTCCTGTGGGGTGAGCTGGGAGTTGACGATCTCGGTGTAGGTGGGGCTGGTCTCCATGAGCTGTTCGTGGGTGCCGACGGCCTCGACGCGGCCGGAGTCCAGCACCACGATCTGGTCGGCCTCGCGGATCGTCGAGATCCGTTGCGCCACGATGATCTGGGTGGTTCCGGCGAGCTTCTCGGCCAGCGCCGCGCGCAGGGCCGCGTCGGTGGCGGTGTCCAAAGCGGAGAACGCGTCGTCGAACAGGTAGATCATCGGTTTGGCGACCAGTGCCCGCGCGATCGCGAGCCGCTGTCGCTGTCCACCGGAGACGGTCACGCCGCCCTGTCCTATGCCGGTGCCGAGCCCGTCGGGGAGCCCGGCGACGAAGTCGGCGGCCTGCGCGATGCGCAGCGCCTCCCACAGCTGTTCGTCGCTGGCGTCGGGGTCGCCGTAGCGCAGGTTGGACGCGATGGTGCCCGAGAACAGGTACGCCCGTTGCGGTATCAGCCCGATCGTGGCCGCCAGGGTGCGGCGGTCCAGCGACCGCAGGTCGACGCCGTCGATGGCGATCCCGCCGGTGTCCACATCCATCAGTCTCGCGGCGAGGTTGATCAAAGTGGTCTTTCCGCTGCCGGTCGAGCCGACGATCGCGGTGGTCCTGCCCGGCGGCGCGGTCAGCGTGATGTCGCACAGGACCTGCTGTTCGGCGCCCGGGTAACCGAATCCGGCGCCGCGCAACTCCAGCTGCCCCCGCGTCGGGGCCGGGGCGGGCGAGGCGGGTTCGGCGACGCTCGGCTCGGTGTCGAGCACCTCCATGATGCGTCCGGCGGTCACCTTGCCGCGCGGCACCAGCATGAAGACCGACATCGTCATCATGACCGCCATCAGGATCATCCCCAGGTAGTTGAGGAACGCGATCAGTGAGCCCAGTTGCATCTCGCCGCTGGCGATGCGCGGTCCGCCGAACCACACCACCGCGATGCTGGCGAGGCTGCTGATGAGCATGGCGGTGGCGCCGAAGTACGCCTGGATCCGGCCGACCCGGATCGCGACGGTCATCAGGTCGTCGTTGGCCTCGCCGAAGCGACGCTGTTCGTGGCCGTCGCGCACGAAGGCCCGGATCACCCGGATGCCGGTGATCTGTTCCCGCATCACCTGGTTGACCGAGTCGATGCGGGTCTGCATGAGCCGCGACGGCGGGATCAGTCTGCTGATGATGAGGCCCATCGCTACGGCCAGCACCGGGATCAGGACGGCGAGCACGCCGGTCAGCGGGACGTCCTGGCCCAGCGCCAGGACCAGTCCGCCGATCGCCATGAACGGCGAGGACAGCAGCATCGTGGCGGTGAACAGCACCAGCACCTGGATCTGCTGCACGTCGTTGGTGGTGCGGGTGATCAGCGACGGGGCGTCGAAGCGGTTCACCTCGCGGGCCGAGAAGTCCTGCACCCGGGCGAAGATCGCCGCGCGCAGGTCGCGACCCAGGCCCATGGCGACCTTCGAGCCGAGGTAGACGGCCGCGGCGGTGGCCACGACCTGGACGATCGTGACGGCGAGCATCACGCCGCCGTGCCGCAGGATGTAGCCGGTGTCGCCCGCGACGATGCCGTTGTCGACGATGTCGGCGTTCAGGGTCGGCAGGTACAGCATGCTCAGCGCCTGTACGCCCTGCAGCCCGAGGATGGCCGCCAGTTGGGAGCGGTAGGGCCGCAATCGGCCGCGCAACAACGGCAGCAGCGCGGCCTTCGGGGTATCGGTGGACATGGCTGAACCGTAGCAAAAACGTTCACCCGGTGCAAAAGTTTATTCGGGTGACTTCTATCTCTGGTATATTAATTGCATGAGTGAAAGGCTTGGCCTGCGGGAACGGAAGAAGGACGCCACCCGGCACCGCCTGATGCAGGCCGCGCTGGATCTGTTCGAGGAGCGCGGTTTCGACGAGGTCTCGGTGGCCGAGATCGCCGACGCCGCCGAGGTCTCGAAGAAGACGGTCTTCAACTACTTCGACGCCAAGGAAGACCTGATCCTGGGGCACGCCAAGTTCCAGATCGAGGTGCCCGCGCAGCTGGTGCGCGAACGTCCGCCCGGCCAGACCCCGCACGACGCGCTGCGACAGCAGTGGTTCGAGCGGCTGGCCGAGCACCATCCGGTCACCGGCCTGAGTGACAACCCGGGCGTGCTGCGCGTCATCCGGCTCATCCATTCCACGCCGCAGCTGATGCAGCGTCAGATGCGCTATGGCTACCAGTCGCAGCAGCTGCTGTCCCAGGAGCTGTTCGCCGAGTCCGGTTCGGAGCTGTCGGCCCGGTTGATGGCGTCCCAGATCTTCGGGGTCCGGCAGGAGCTGGCGGTCGCGAACTTCCGCGGCATCACCGCCGGGGCCACCGCCGCCGAACGTTACCCGGAAGCGGTGAAGGAGGCCGAACTCGGCTTCGATCTACTGGAGAACGGGCTGGGCAATCTACTCCGCCGGGAAGAGTTATACCAGCGCATACCTGGATATCAACCTTGTGGACTGACCCTTGACATAGGTCCTTTGGCCGTGGTGATGTGACCGTGAGGGGACCTAGAGTTGAGCCTGCCAAAGCGAGAAGCAGTGCCGGTCCTGGTCAGACCGGCACCCTAAGCCACTTCCGGGGCGTCCCATTCGTCGGGCGGTTGGGACACCACAATGGCCCGTTATCCGTGGGTGCGTCGCGGATAACGGGCCAAAGTCCTGCCCGCCGACGGACACGGGCGCGCCGAGGTGGATGCGGTGGTCCGCCGTGGCGGCGGCTTCGGGTTCGTGGGTGGACTGCACGATGGTGACACCGCGCGACCGCAGCCGGGCCAGGTGAGTGTGGATCCGTTCGGCGCTGGTGACATCGAGCCCCGCGGTGGGTTCGTCCAGCAGCACCACATCGGAACGCTGCGCCAGTGCCTGTGCCAGCAGCACCCGCTGCCGCTGGCCGCCGGACAGCATGCCGAGCCTGCGACCGGCGAGGTCGGCGATGCCGAGCTGGTCGAGTGCCTCGGCGACCACCGCCTTGTCCGCTCTGGTCGTCGGACGCCACGGCCCCCGGTCCGCCCAGCGGCCCATGGCGACGGTCTGCCGCACGGTGATGGGAAACGAGTCGGAGACCTGGCTGTGCTGCGGGACCAGCGCGGGGCGCCGCTGATGATGCCGCAGCAGCCGTCCCTCGGCGACCGGATGGGTCGCGGCCAACACGTGCAGCAGCGTCGTCTTGCCAGAGCCGTTGGGGCCCAACAGAACCGTCATCTGTCCCTTGGGGATCACGAAATCCAGTCCGCTGAGCACGGTCCGGGCGCCGTAGCGCGCGCTGACCGCGACACCCTCCATGGCCGGGGTGACCTGTTTCACGGACCCTCCTATTGAAAATGGAAACGGTTTTCATTATAGACTGCGGCCCATGGATTGGATTACGACGCCGTTCGAGGTCGGCTTCGTCGCGCGGGCGGCCCTGGCCGGACTGCTCGTGTCGGCGATGTGCGCCGTCGCCGGAACCTGGGTCGTGTTGCGCGGCATGGCTTTCCTGGGCGAGGCGATGTCACACGGCATGCTGCCCGGGGTGGCGATCGCGGCACTGCTGGGCGGAAACCTCGCCCTGGGCGCGATGGTCAGCGCGGGCGTCGTGGCCGCCGGAGTCACCGGGATATCGCGGTGGCGACGGCTGTCGCAGGACACCGGCATCGGGCTGTTGTTCGTCGGAATGCTGTCGCTGGGCGTCATCCTGGTCTCGCGTTCGCAGTCCTTCGCCGTCGACCTCACCGGTTTCCTGTTCGGCGACGTGCTGTCGGTGCGGCGAAGCGACCTGCTGATACTGGCCGCAGCCCTGCTGGTCACCCTCGTCGTGGGCGCGCTGGGACACCGATCCTTCGTGGCGCTGGCCTTCGACCACCGCAAGGCCGCCACCCTCGGTCTGCGCCCCCGGCTCGCCCACGCCGCGCTGCTGGGCCTGCTGGCCCTGGCGATGGTCGCCTCGTTCCAGGTGGTCGGCACGCTGCTGGTGTTCGGACTGCTCATCGCGCCCCCCGCCGCGGTCGCGCTGTGGGCGGGCAGCGTCCACATGATCATGTGCGGCGCCGCGGTGCTGGGAGCCGTCGCCACCATCGGCGGACTGGTCATCTCCTGGCACTTCGACACCGCCGCCGGAGCCACGATCGCGCTGGCGACCGTGACCGCGTTCTTCCTGTCGGCGATCGCGACCAGCCTCAAACGACGACCCACCGCCGAAGTGGCCACCGTGCCGAGCCCCCGTCCGGCCCCGGAACTGGAGTCAACCTCATGAGAACCCCGCCACCGTTGCTGTGTGCCGCCCTCGCCGTGATCCTGTTGGGCGGGTGCGCATCCGGAACGGACAAACCGTCCGCCGACGACAAACCCCACGGCTACGTCGAAGGCGCCGAGGAGACCGCCGAACCGCAACGACGCCTGGTGATGGCCGAGGCCGAAACCGGGACGTTGAGCCAACTCGACCCCGCCACCGAGAAGACCGCCGAACTCGCCGACGTGAAGGGCGTCGCCGGTCTGGTCACCGACGGCCGGTACGTGTTCGCCGCCGGTAAGGACAAGACCAGCATCATCGACAGTGGCGTGTGGACCGTCGACCACGGCGACCACAAGCACTACTACGTCGCCGAAGCGAAACCGGTGGACACCGTCGACATCGACGAGGCGGTCAGCGCCAGCGCCGACGCCGCCGTCAGCACGGTCAACACCCCCGACGGCGCGCATGTGTACGACCGCGAGCAGCTCGCGGACGGCAAGATCGCGCCCGTCGACACCGAAGCGGCGCTGGCCGTGCCCTACGCGGGCGAACTCGTCACCGCCACCGACGGCCGCATCACCGTGGCCGACAAGGAATCCGACCTCGACGCGTCCTGCCCCCGTCCCACGGCCGCCGCCACCACCGATCGCGGCGCGGTGTTCGGTTGCGGCGAGCGAGTCGTCGTCGTGACCGAAAAGGACGGCACCTTCAGTGCCGACGAACTCAACGCCCCGGCCGGAATCGCCGCCGCGCAACGGTTCCAGCACCGCCCCGGCACCCCGGTCCTGGTGACCGCCGCGAAGGGCGAAGTCACGGTCTTCGACGTCGCCGAAGGCGACTGGTCCGTCATCGACGCCCCGGACCCGGTGGCCGTCAACGCCACCGGCGAGGACATGCCGGTACTGGTGCTCGACCGCGACGGGACACTGCGCTCCTTCGACCAGCGCACCGGCGATCCGATCGCCGAGCGGCGCGTGATCGACAAGATGCCCAAAGACGGACCCGCGCCGGTCATCACCGTCGACACCGAACGCGCCTACGTCAACGATCCCGAAGCCAAGGCCGTGCACGAGATCGACTTCCAGGACGAACTGCGGCTCGCGCGCAGCCTCACCCTCGACACCCGTCCCGACCTCATGGTCGAGACAGGATCGTGAGCCCGATGCGACGCGGACTCACCGCCACCCTGTCCCTGACCGTCCTGGCCTGCGGCATGACCGGCTGCGCCGCCTTCGAGGCCGACCGCTCCGGAATCGTCGTCACCACCAACATCCTCGGCGACATCACCCGCGAGATCGTCGGCGACGAGACCGACGTGACGGTGCTGATGAAACCCGGAGCCGACCCGCACTCCTTCGGAGTGTCGGCGAAACAGGCCGCGGCACTGGAGAACGCCGAACTGATCATCCACAACGGTCTCGGCCTGGAGGAAGGCGTCGCGCGGCACGTCGAGGCCGCCGCCGAGACCGGGGTGCCGACCTACGCCGTCGGCGAAGCCGTCGACCCGCTCGAATACGGCGCCGGAGAGACTGCGGGCCAAGCCGACCCGCACTTCTGGACCGACCCGGTGCGGGTCGGCGAGGCCGTCGACCTGATCGCCGGACAGGTCACCGAACACGTCGACGTCGACACCGACACCGACACCGTGAACGCGCAGGCATCGGACTACGGCGACGAGATCGCGAAACTGCACTCCGAGGCCAAGACCGCGTTCGGGCGGATCCCGAAGCGGGACCGCGAACTCGTGACCAACCATCACGTCTTCGGCTACCTGGCGAAACGCTACGACTTCGAGGTCATCGGCGCCGTCGTCCCCAGTGGAACAACCTTGGCCTCGCCCAGCAGCGCCGACCTGAAGGACCTGGCCGACAAGGTCAAGGCCACCGACGTCCCCGCCGTGTTCGTCGACTCCTCCCAGCCCGACCGGCTCGCGCGGGCCATGGCGGATGAGACCGGGATCGAGGTCAAGGTCATCGCCTTGTACTCCGAGTCGCTGAGCTCGTCCGGCGAGGAGGCGGCGACCTATGTGGAGATGACGCGGTTCAACGTCGAGGCCATCGCCGATGGCCTCGACTGAGGCCCAGCAAGCCCGTACGAATCAACAACGATCCGAAAGTGAAGCAATGCGAAGCACCCCTCAACCCAAGTTCCAGCCCAGGATCGTCGCGGCCTCGTCGCTGCTGGCGGCCGGACTGTTCCTGGCCGCCTGCGGCCAGGCGCCCGACACCAAGGACGGCGCGAAGGCCGAGACCAAGACCGAGCAACCGATCGTCGTGACCTACGACGGCGGACTGTTCGTACTGGACGGTGAGAGCCTCGACCTCGTCGAGGACATCAAACTCGACGGCTACAACCGGGTCTCACCGGCCGGGGACGACCGGCACGTGCTGGTGTCCACCGCGAAGGGGTTCCGCATCCTCGACGCCGCCGCCGCGAAACTGTCCGACGACACCTTCAAGGCCGACAAACCCGGACACGTCGTGCACCACGCCGACAAGACCGTCCTGTTCGCCGACGGCACCGGCGACATCACCGTCTTCGACCCCGAGGACCTGGGCGCGGGACTGCCCAAGACCCAGACCTTCCACAGTGACGACCCGCACCACGGGGTCGCGGTCACGCTGGAGGACGGCAGGACCCTGGCCACCTTCGGCGACGAGGAATCGGCGAAGGGAGTGCGGGTGCTGGATGCCAAGGGCAAGGAGACCGACCGCGACAACGACTGCCCCGGCACCCACGGCGAGGCGACCGCCGCCGACGAGGTCGTCGCCTTCGGTTGCGAGAACGGCGTCCTCGTCTACGCCGACGGCAAGTTCTCCAAAATCGACAGTCCCGACAAGTACGGCCGCGTCGGAAGCCAGGAGGGCCACGAGGAGTCCACGAAGCTGCTGGGCGACTACAAGACCGACCCGGAAGCGGAACTGGAACGCCCCGAACGGGTCTCGGTGATCGACCCGGCCAACGGCAAGCTGAAACTGGTCGACCTCGGCACCAGCTACAGCTTCCAGTCCCTGGGCCGTGGCCCGCACGGCGAGGGACTGGTGCTGGGCACCGACGGCGCCCTGCACGTCATCGACATGGACTCCGCAAAAGTCAGTGACTCCTTCCCGGTCATCGACAAGTGGGAGGAACCGCTGGACTGGCAGCAGACCCGGCCGTCCCTGTTCGTTGGCGACCACACCGCCTACGTGACCAGCCCGGACGAGAAGAAGATCTACGCCGTGGACACGCACTCGGGTGAGATCACCGCCGAGACCACGCTTCCCCAGGCGTCCAACGAGATCACCGGAGCCCTGTAAGCACTCCCGCACCGGACCCGCCCCGTGCCGTCGATGCGGCACGGGGCGGGTCTCTCAGCGTGGGAGCGCTCCCGTACCTGGCAATGCCCTCGCGAGCGGTCAACCGAAGGGCGGCCAGCACAAACCCTTGCTGAGCACCGAAACAAGCAAGACATTGATCGTCACGAATTGGTAAAGAAGTCCCGCGTGACTTCGGATAGTGACTCAGGTCGCGCTAGTTTGTGTGGGAGCGCTCCCATAATGATCCGCTGATCCGAAAGGGATTTGGCAATGAGAGTTTCGCGGCATCGCGGCCGAGTGGCCGCACTGACAGCCCTCGCCGCCGTGGCCGTGTCCGGGTTGACGGCCTGTAGCGGCGACGACCGCATCAAACTGACCGTCCAGGTGTTCGGCGGCGCCGGGTTCGGATACGAGGACCTCGTCAAGGAGTACGAGAAGGACCACCCGGACATCGACGTCGACTACCAGATCGTCACCGACGACTACGACAACGAGTTCCGCCCGCAGGTGTTGCAGTGGCTGGAGGCCGGAAGCGGCGCCGGTGACGTCGTCGGCATCGAGGAGCAGGGCGTCGGGCAGATGATGTCGCTGGGCGACGCGTGGGCCGATCTGTCCGAGTACGGGCTGGACAAGCGTGAGTCCGACTATCCGTCGTGGAAATGGGAACAGGGGCACACCGCCGACGGCAAGCTGGCCGGGCTCGGCACCGACGTCGGCGGCATGGCGATGTGTTACCGCACCGACCTGTTCAAGAAGGCCGGGCTGCCCACCGACCGCGAGAAGGTAGCCGAGCTGTGGCAGGACTGGGACGGTTTCACCAAGGCCGCGAAGAAGTTCACCGACTCTGATGTGGACGCTGCGTTCGTCGACAGTCCCAACCAGCTCTACAACATCCGCATGGTCCAGGAAGCCGGTGCCGCCGACGGCATCAGCTACTTCGACCGCAAGGACAAGTACGTCGCCGGTGACACCGAGGCCGTGCGCACCGCCTTCGACTACGTGGCCGAGCTGCACGAACTCGGCGCCGTCGGCCAGTTCGAGAACTGGTCCGACGAATGGAACTCCGCCATGCAGGCGGGCGGCTTCGCCACCATGGGCTGTCCCGCGTGGATGATGGGCGTCATCGCCGACACCTCCGGCAAGGAGAACAAGGGCAACTGGGACGTGGCCCAGGTGCCCGGCGGCAGCGGCAACTGGGGCGGTTCCTGGCTGGGCGTGCCCGCGCAGAGCGACCACCCCAAGGAGGCCGCCGAACTGGCCGACTACCTGACCAAGCCGAAGTCCCAGGTCGCCGCCTTCGAGGCCATCAGCGCCTTCCCCAGCACCAAGGAGGGCCAGGAGGATCCCAAGGTCGCCGACCTGTCCAATGAGTACTTCAACGACGCGCCGACCGGCAAGCTGATCGCCGACTCGGTCAAGGAGTTCAAGCCGGTCTACTACGGCGAACTGCACTCCGCGGTGCGCGCCGCCGTCGAGGACGTCCTGTTCGGTCTCGTCCAGGGCAGCTACAAACACGATGAGGCGTGGAAGGAGTTCGTGGCCGCGGGCCAGGAAGTGGTGGACACGGCGTGACCTCCACCGAGCAACGGGCCGGGCGCTCCGGCGCCCGGCTCGCGTCCCGACTGGACCATCGTGGCAGCCCCTACCTGTTCGTGTCCCCGTACTTTCTGCTGTTCGCCGCGTTCGGGCTGTTCCCGCTGGGGTTCACGCTGTGGGTGTCGCTGCACCGGTGGAAACTGGCCGGGGACAAGGAGTTCGTCGGCATCGACAACTACACCTTCCTGCTCACCAACGAGCGGTTCGGCGCGGCCGTCGTCAACACGCTGGGCATGTTCACGCTGGCCACCGTCCCGCAGCTACTGCTGGCGCTGCTGCTGGCCAACGCGCTCAACAAACGCATGCGCGGACTGCTGTACCTGCGCATGGGCGTGCTGATACCGATGGTCACGTCGGTGGTGGCCGTGGCGATCGTGTTCAGTCAGCTGTTCAGTCACCGCTACGGGATGATCAACTGGGCGGTGGAACTGTTCGGCGGCGAGAAGATCGACTGGACCGCGTCCAAACTCACCTCCTGGACGGCCATCGCGACCATGGTGGACTGGCGGTGGACCGGCTACAACGCCATCATCTTCCTGGCCGCGATGCAGGCCATACCAAGGGATCTGTACGAGGCGGCGGCCATCGACGGCGCCTCGCCGCGACGGCAGTTCTGGCAGATCACCGTGCCGCAGCTCAAACCCGTCATCATCTTCACCGTCTTCATCTCCACCATGGGTGGTCTGATGCTGTTCGCCGAGCCGATGATGTTCGGCAACGGCCGCCTCGACGGCGGCACCCGCGGCGACTTCCAGACCATCGGGCTGTACATCGTGCAGGCGTTTCGGGAACGCAACAACTTCGGACTGGCCGCGGCGGCGGCCTGGCTGCTGTTCGTGCTGATCCTCGTCACCGCGCTGGTGAACTACCTGTTCGTCAACCGGCTCAGGGGGTCGAAGTGAAGCAACCCAAACGGCTGCGCAAACCCTGGGACGCCACGGTTCTGACCCGCGCCACCCTGATCCTGGCCGTGCTGCTGTCGATCTGGCCGCTGTACTGGATGATCGTCATCGCCAGCCGCGACATCTCGGCGGCGACCCGGATCCCGCCGCCGCTGCTGCCCGGCGGCAACCTGGGCGACAACATCGTCCGGGCGCTGTCCGACGAGTCCTCGCACCTTATGGCCGGACTGGTCAACTCGCTGATCGTGTCGGCGACGGTCACCGTGTCGGTGGTGTTCATCTCCACTTTGGCGGGTTTCGCGTTCGCGAAGCTGCGGTTCAGGGGCAGCACGGTGCTGCTGGTGACGGTGCTGTTGACGATGATGGTGCCGTTGCAGCAGATCGGTGTGGTGCCGCTGTACATCATGATGGTCGAACTGGGCTGGGTGAACACACTGCAGGCGGTCATCCTGCCGTTCCTGGTCAACGGGTTCGGGATCTTCCTGATGCGGCAGTACACGATCCAGGCGGTACCGTCCGAACTGGTCGAATCGGCCCGCATGGACGGCGCCTCCACGTTCCGGATCTACTGGAACATCGTGCTCCCGGCGGTGCGGCCGGGCATCGCGGTACTGGCGCTGTTGACGTTCATGCAGAACTGGAACGAGTTCCTGTGGCCGTTGATCGTGCTGCAACCCGACAACCCCACCGTCCAGCTGGCGATCCGGGGACTGTCGGAGACCAACTACGGTCAGGACTACTCGATGATCTTCACCGGCACCCTGTTGTCGATCGTCCCGCTGGTCCTGGTCTTCATCGCGTTCGGCCGCCAGATCGTGGGCGGGCTCATGGAAGGAGCGGTAAAGGAATGACCCGTAACGGCAACGGTTTCGGACCGGACTTCACCTGGGGAGCGGCGTCCTCGGCCTACCAGGTCGAGGGAGCGGCCACGGCCGACGGCAGAGGCCCCTCCATATGGGACACGTTCGCCGCCGCCCCGGGACGCGTCGTCGACGCCTCCACCGGGGAGACGGCGGTGGAGGCGTACCACCGCGTCGACGAGGACGTGGCCGTCATGCGCGAGCTCGGTCTGCGCGCGTACCGGTTCTCGGTGTCGTGGCCGCGCGTCGTCCCCGACGGCACCGGCGCGGTCAACCAGGCCGGGCTCGACTACTACCGCCGGTTGACCGACCGGCTGCTGGACGCGGGCATCGAACCGTGGGTGACGCTGTACCACTGGGACCTGCCGCAACCGCTGGAGGACGCCGGCGGCTGGCCCGAACGCGACACCGCGCTGCGGTTCGCGGACTACGCGCTGACCGTCCACGAAGCACTGTCGGACCGGGTCGACAACTGGATCACCGTCAACGAACCCTGGTGCGCGGCGTTCCTGGGCTACGCGTCGGGCGAGCACGCGCCCGGCCGCCGCGAACCCGCCGCGGCGATCGCGGCGGCCCACCATCTGCTGTTGGGACACGGCCTGGCCACGACGGGCATGCGTTCGGCCGACGCCTCCTCCCGCATCGCGATCGGGCTGAACTTCTACCCGGTGCACCCGGCCAGCGACCGTCCGGACGATGTGGACGCCGCCCGGCGCGTCGACGGCGTCCAGAACCGGCTGTTCACCGAGGCCGTCCTCAGGGGCGCCTATCCGTCGGACGTGCTGGCCGACTTCAAACCGGTGCGCGATCCGGACTACATCCACGACGGCGACCTGCGGATCATCAGCACCCCGATCGACCGGCTGTGCGTCAACTACTACAGCCGGTTCACAGTGACCGGCACGGCGAACGGCCGCGCCTCGGCCTCGGCCGCGCCCACCGACACCGGCTCGGCCTGGCCCGGCAACGAACACATCGGATTCGTCGGCGCCGACCTCCCGGTGACCGGCATGGGCTGGGAGATCGACCCCGACGGCCTGCGGGACCA
Organism: Stackebrandtia nassauensis DSM 44728; assembly: GCF_000024545.1. Taxonomy (GTDB): domain Bacteria; phylum Actinomycetota; class Actinomycetes; order Mycobacteriales; family Micromonosporaceae; genus Stackebrandtia; species Stackebrandtia nassauensis. Next base: position 6,622,612 of record NC_013947.1, on the reverse strand, counting down.
ACTGCTGCGGCTGGCCCGGGAGTACCCCGGCGTCGAACTCGTCGTCACCGAGAACGGCGCCGCCTTCGACGACGTCCTGTCCGACGACGGCACCGCCGTCCACGACCAGCGGCGCCTGGTCTACCTGCGTCGACACGTCGCGGCCTGCGCCGAGGCGATCGCCGCCGGCGTGCCACTGAGCGGCTACTTCGTGTGGTCACTGATGGACAACTTCGAGTGGGCGTGGGGCTACACGAAACGCTTCGGAGTGGTCTATGTGGACTTCGAAACCCAGCGCCGGGTGGTCAAGGACAGCGGCCACTGGTACCGCGACCTGATCGCGGGTGGGTGACGGCCACCGTCCAATCCGGCCGGGCCTCGGAACCCGCGATCTACAATCCAAGTGAATCCGCGGCCCGACGCCGTGGACGGATCGTGTCGCACACCCACGAGGAGTCCCCGCCATGGAGAAACGGTCGGCGCCGACGCTGGACACCGTCGCCGCGCGGGCCGGGGTCGGCAGGGGCACGGTCTCGCGGGTCATCAACGGCTCGTCGCGGGTGAGCCAGGAAGCCCGCGACGCCGTCAACCGCGCCATCACCGAACTCGGCTACGTCCCCAACCACGCCGCCCGGTCGCTGGTCACCCGGCGCACCGACGTGATCGCTCTGGTGATCTCCGAGACCGAGGACCGCATGTGGGGCGAACCCTATTTCGCCGACGTGATCCGCGGCATCACCCGGCAGCTGTCGGAGTCGGGGCTGCGGCTGATGTTCACCCTCGCCTCCACCGCCGAGGACCGCAGTCGCCTGGAGACCTACCTGTTGGGCAAACACGTCGACGGGGCCCTGCTGATCTCGCTGCACGGCGACGACCCGCTGCCCCGGCACCTGGAGGGTTCCGGGTTGCCGGTGGTGCTGTGCGGCGCCCCCGTCGGCGAGACCGACGTCCCGTTCGTCGACAGCGACAACCGGGGCGGCGCCCGGCAGGCCGTGGAACACCTCGCGTCCACTGGCCGCCGCCGCATCGCCGCCATCACCGGCCCCCAGGACATGTCGGTGGGCATCGACCGGCTCACCGGCTACCGCGAAGCCCTGCGCACCGAGGGACTCCCCGAGGACCCGGCCCTCATGGAACCCGGCGACTTCAGCGAAGCCGCAGGGGTGACCGCCATGCGAGCCCTGCTCGACCGGGTCCCCGACCTGGACGCGGTGTTCGCCGCCTCCGACCCGATGGCCTTCGGGGCGCTGCGGGTACTGCGCGAACGGGGAATCCGGGTGCCCGAGGACGTGGCGGTCGTCGGCTTCGACGACTCGCCCCGAGCCGAGCACTCCGAACCCCCGCTGACCACGGTGCGTCAGGCCGCCGAACCGATGGGCCGCGAGATGGCCCGACTGATCCAGGCCCGGATCCGGGGCGAGAACCCCGACCCGCCCTCCACGATCCTCAGCACCCGCCTCATCGTCCGCGAGTCCTCCTGAGCGGCGGCATGGCTCTGCGAAGCACTCGGGGGTCACCCTCGAGGTGTCCTGCGGCGAGCGCCTGGTCAACGGTGATCCCACCAGCCGCGAGCCCGATGATGATCTCCGCCGCGGCCGTGAACACCGTGTCCGGACGGCGATCGGGCCGGGCCTCCGCCCGCGGGCCGTCCTCATCGATGTGCACGACGGTGAGGACGCCGTCGACCTCAAAACCGATTTCGAGCGCCGGGGTAGCGGTCACGCCGCGAAGCAGCCCCGGCAGGGCCACTCCCAGCCAGCGTGGTTCGAACGCGTCGTCGTCCCGCCCGGTCATCATCAGCGGGGTGCCCCATCGGGCGAGCGCCTCGATCGGCTCGCGAAGCCCCGCCCCCCACGGCGTCAGTGCGTAGAGCACTCCCGCGTCTCCCAGCCGTCGCTCGACGATTCCCGCGGTCTCCAGCGTCCGCAGTCGCTGTGACAACAGGTTGGTGGCGATCCCGTGCAGCGCTGCGACGAGTTCGTTGAAGCGCATCGGGCCGACGAGCAGGTCACGCACGATCAGAAGGTTCCAGCGGTCGCCCACGGTGTCCAGGGCTCGCGCCAGACCACAGAACTGTCCGTATGAACGACCCGGCGGGTGCTTGACATTATCCATCGCAGTTGATTTTATCAACTAGCGCAATGCCCCGAGGACCAAGGAGTCGCATCATGGAGATCAACTGGCTGGCCACTGTGCTGGCCATCGTGGCCGGTATGGCCGTCGCGATGGTGTGGTACGGCAAGGTCTTTCTGGCCATCTGGCAGAGGCTGACCGGCATCGCCCCCGAAGACTCCAAAAAGGCCAGCCGAAAGAACATGGTCCAGCTCCTCATCGCCAACAGCGTCACGGCGGTCGGACTGGCCTTCGGTGAGGCGATCGCGTCGAAGGCTTTCGACGACGACACCGTGTGGCCAGCACTGCTGGTCAGCTTCGGGGCGTGGCTGACGTTCTCGGCGACCACCCTGCTCCAGCACAACGCCTTCGAACTGAAACCCCCGAAGCTGACCCTCGTCAACTGCGCCTATCAACTGGTGCTGTTCCTGGCCATGGCGCTGGTGATCGGGCTGTTGTAGCCCTACTCCCGGCACACCTCGCCGGGCTTCGGCAGCTTCGCGTCCACCAGGTAGTCGTCCACCCGCTCGGTGACGCACTTGGAGCGCAGGTACGCGGTGTGCCCGGTGCCGTCGTAGGTCAGCACTCGCGAGTCCTCGATGCCCTGGGACAACGACTCGGCCCACTCCACCGGCGTCGCCGGGTCGCCGGTGTTGCCGACCAGCAGCGTCGGCGGCACCCCGTCGATGTCGATGGGGCCCTGCGGATTGCTCGGCGGCACCGGCCAGTTCAGGCAGCCCGCCGTCATGTTCCAGAACTCCGAGGTGCCGCCCATGTGCGGCGACCGCTTCCGTGCGTCCGCCAACCGATCCCGCAGTTCGTCGTAGCCGTCGACGCCGGGATCGATGTCCATGCACAGGATCGAGCGGTACGCCGCTGAGGTCGCCGGGTTCTCGGCCTCGGCGCGGATCGCGGCGAACGCGGTCCCGTCGCCTTTCTCGGCCGCCGCGATGGCCTTGCCGAGCTCGGAACCGAACTCCGGCACCATGTTCAGCATCGCGTAGGCGGCGAACCGCAGCTCCTCGGCGGTCAACGCCCGCTTGCCGGGCACCGGGATCGGCTCCGCCTCGGCCTTCGCGACCGTCGCGTCCCACACCTCGCCGACGTCGCGGCCGTGCAGCGCGCACTTCTCGTTCTTCGCGCACCAGTCGGCGAAGCTCTCGAACGACTCCTCGACCGCGCTGGACGCCTCGCTCACCATCTGTTCCGAGGGCATGCCGTGGTCCACGACGCCGTCCAGGCTCATGGCCCGCACCCGCTGCGGAAACCGTTGCGCGTAAGCGGTTCCCAGCATGCTGCCGTAGGACTGTCCGAAGTAGGTGATGGAGTCCTCGCCGAGGGCCGAGCGCACCGCGTCGAAGTCCTGCGCCACGTTGTCGGTGCCGACGTCGGCGATCAGGTCGTCGCAACTGTCGGCCACCTCCTTGTTGTGCGCCAACAGTTTCCGGTATTCGTCCTCATTGTCGGGAAACAGGCTGACCTTCGGGTCGTTCACCGGCTTGTCGCACTTGACGGCCTGGCTGCCCGCGACCCCGCGCGGGTCGATGCCGACGATGTCGAACCGTTCCCGCAAGCGTGGCGAGAACTTCTGCTCCGCGTAGTCGCGAACCAGGTCGGCGGCACCCTGGCCGGGACCGCCGGGGTTGTAGAACAGCACACCGACCCGCTTGTCGGGGTCGGTGGCCACACGTCGGGAGAGGTTGAGGGTGACGGTCTTCGAATCCGGATCGTCCCAGTCGCGCGGCACCTCCAGGGTGCCGCATTCGGCGCCCGGCTTGTCGCCACAGGGTTTCCAGTTCACCTCTGATGTGGTCGCGCCAGCGTTGGCGGAGTACACCACCGCCGCGGCCAGAACCGCTGTCAGGGCACTGATCAGTACGAGTTTGCGTTTCACGGCCAGGATTGTGCGGGGCCGGAACCGTTGGGCGCCACGGTCGAACGACGGAGGATCCGCCCGCGCCCTCCGTCGAATGGCCGAGGCGAACGCCTGGCGTTCGACCAGTGCGGCGGCCCTGTGGGGAGTGCTACGCGGACGCGTCCACGGTCCTGAACCGGACATGAGAAAAGCACCGTCACGAGGACGGTGCTTGTCACGATGGAGCCGCCTATCGGAATCGAACCGATGACCTATTCATTACGAGTGTGTCTATCCAATGTCTCCAGCGTCGCTACCAGGCTATATCGATGCGTATCGTTCGCCTTGTGGTGCGATTTTCGCAGCGGTTCGACACTGTTCGCGCCACAACCCGCACCACGAATCGTATCTAACTGTCGCTTATGTCTAGTCAAAGTAGTCTCAAAAATCGGTTACGGAGCGTAGCGGATTTTCGATCCAGGCTCGTGATGGTCCACTGATGAAGTTGGGAATGAGCGGTGCATCGAGTCAAGGGCGGAATTCGAAGACTGGCGGCTGGGTGTTGCGGTCATCGGTCTGGAACTCGACCGTACCCTGGCGCTCCCAGATGAGAACATCGACAACGTGTCTGTGACGAACGAAGAACTTCGCGATCTAACCGACCTTGTCCACGGTACGCGTCAAAGTGTTAGCAACGACCAGTCCGATGAAAGCGCTGTCGCATCAGCGGCAGCGAACCTTTGCTCGGGCATGGGCGAGGGATTGCTGTACGCGCCAACCGAGCTGAATGAACTTGTGAAAGCCGCCATCGAAACCGGGTACCGTGCTGCATTGACCGACATTCGGAACGGCAAGGTCGAAGGATTCGATGTAGCAAGCTAGGCAGCGACTCCTCGAATCTGCCGCGCACGGTCATCTTCTCGCTGGCGATCTCGGATGGATGCATGCCCTCCGGTACCACATGGCGCGGAGGCAGCCTCAGGGCTTCTCAGTGCGTTTGCGCTGGTAGTAGAGGGTTTTATGTGTGGAGTCCCTTGTTTGTCGAGCGCTTCTTGGAGTGCGTGAGAAGCAGGCATACCCGAGGAAGATCGGTGACCCATTCCCAATCTGCTGGAGCGATCCCAGATCGTTTGCCAGCCTGATAAATGTCGTAGAGAAGCTTGTCGGCTGCCTTCAGGACGTCAGGCTCGTGCAAGCCGGGATGCTTCTTGCGGTCGAAGTGGTCTGCAGCAGTCTGCAGCTCGCGCTCTGCTGACCGGGGCGGATACTCCTCAACGCTCATGGCGGCTCCCTTCGCTTGGTTGGCACTATCCAGTGTGACATCCGTGCAGTGTCAGCTACCCGACATCATGTAATGATGGGTGTCTATATCGTGGCGTTCGGTGCTGGATCCGATTCGCGCGGCGGTATGGCGACGGGAGTGGCAGATGGAACGTTTGTGGGGTTGGTGGACGCAGCACAAGCTTGAGATTCTTGGTGAGTACCTTCAGGCGTTCGCCACGGCCACCAAGAACAAATCCAAGTCGCGTATCTACTTTGACCTGTTCGCCGGGGTACCGAAGAACCGGGCGAAGCTCACCAACGAGGAGATTGTCGGTTCGGCACAGCGGGCTTTGACCACGGATCCGCCGTTCACTCATGTGGCGCTGTTTGAACTGGCACCGAAGGCTCAACTGCTTCGCAATGCATTGGCGCAACAGTTCCCGCGGCACACTGGGGTCCGAGTCTATGACGGCGACTGCAACGTCCAGATTGACCGCGCGTTGGGCGATTTTGCTCACGTGCGGTGGGCGCCGGCGTTCGCATTCGTTGACCAGCATGACAACGAGATTCGATGGGAGACGCTGACCAAACTCGCGCGCTTCCGGCGCACCATGCGTCGAGTGCCCACCAAGACCGAGCTGTGGATCCTGCTGGGTACTAGTTTCAATGTCCGAACTCTGCTCAGGAAAGACGGTCGCGCGAACGGTGAGTATGCGGATTCGTTGACGCGAATGTTCGGCGATGACTCGTGGCGCCCGATCGTCGAAGCTCGACGCGATGAGTTGATTTCAGCAACGATGTTTCGCGCGGAATGGGTCAATTTGATGCGGTGGCGGTTGGAGCGCGTCCTCGGATATGGCATTACCTATGCGTTCACCATGAAGGAGACTGGCGGCAAGGACCTGTACGACATGGTCTTCGCGTCCGACCACCAAGCTGGGCAAAAAATCATGGCGCACTTGTATGGAAAGGCAGCGGCCCGGCATGAGCAAATGAGGCAGCATGCGCTTCGCATCCGGCGGGACCAGAGCCTTCAGAAAAAGGACGGCACCGTGGGATTGTTCGCTCTCACCACCGACATGGTGGTCGTGGACGTACCCAACAAGGAGTTGTACGTCCACGACCAACCACATGAGCCACGCGATTTGACGTACTACCGATCACACGGTGACCAGCTCGTCTGACCTGTCGGTGCGGGGCATGTCGTCCCAGGTGCGTCCGTCGAGTTCGCGTCCGCCGGCCTTGGGAGTGCGTCCCCCCCACTGTTTGAAGAAGAACGGAACCTTGGTTTCGAAGCACTGGTCGCGCAGGGACCGTATCCAGTCGGGATGGACCGGTCGGGCGCCGCGCCCGGATTCACCCCCGGCGATCAGCCAGTCGATGCCCTCCAAGTTGAGATCGGGCAGGTCCGCCAGAAGAGGTTCGGCCGAAACGAACCGGACAGCAGCGGGTACGTCGCGTAGGGCGTCGATGCGGCCAGTTTGGCCGGGATCCTCCACGCTGACTCCGATCCAGGCGTTGGAAGGCCAGTCCAGCCGGTCAGCGAAGCGTGCGGCGCGTTTGGCGCGTTTGGTGAGGATCTGATAGGTGTGCTGCGGGGTCGCGTCGATGACATCGAAGACCTCGGCGATGAAGTCGACCGGCACTTTTGCGTGGAACAGATCCGACATCGAATTGACGAACACGGTGCGCGGTTTGGCCCAGCCCAACGGAATCTGCAACGAATCCGGGTGAACGGTGACGCCGAAACCGGGCCCGGAGGTGCGTGGGTCGCCGTCGTTTTGGTATTTCGGGCTTCCCATGGCTTTCAGCCGTTTCGCGAGGGTGAGTGCGTAGCAGTTGTCGCATCCGGCCGAGACCCGATCGCAACCAGTGACAGGGTTCCAGGTGGCTTGTGTCCATTCAATACTGCTGCGATCCGACATTAGTTTCTCCTTAACGGATAGTTGGGAGGTTATAGAACATGGGTTCGCGTGTAAACCGGGCGCGGTGTCGCAATGCCTAACGATTCGACAACACCAACGACCTGCCGTTCACGATGTGCGTAGAGCGGGTCGGGCGCGCCACACTGCGCACCCGACCGTGATGCAGGCGTCAACTGTCGAGTACACCGCGGCGAAGCAGGCGGACAGCGTCGGTGAGGATGTGATGGTGGTCGAATGCCATCGGCTGGTTGAGCGCGGTTTCAAGGGGGACCCACTCGGCGGTGGCGGCGTCGTCGCCAGCGGCCACGGTGGTGTTTGCCGCAAACTGGATGGCGAAGGCGTTGGAGATACGGCGGCCTCGGGGATCGCGGTTGGTCGCGTCGTAGCGGCCGACGTGACGGAGCTGGTCCCGAATGATGTTCAGCCTGGTCTCTTCGGCGGCCTCACGGGCTGCGGCCACTGCGGAGACCGCCACTTCGTCGGCGGGGTTCGTGACGGTGGTGGCGTCGGCCGGGTCAACGTATCCCCCTGGCAGTGCCAGGTGTCCCGCGAACGGCGCCCATTTACGCGTGATCAGCAGAACCTCCGGGCCATCGGTGGTGTCGCGAAACGCTACGACGTCGGCGGTGAACGCGACGTCAGCTTCCCACCCGCAGGCGTCGCAGTAGAACGGTTCGCAGTCGCGGCAGCGCCCAGCGCGGTTCGCGGCACTGGTGAGGGCCTGGGTGAGGGAAATCGTTTCGGTGGTGCTCGGCATTTTGTCTCCTTATTTCTGTTCTGTGTGGTTGGTTGTCAGGCCGCTATCCCCGTGATGTTGAGCGTCATTTCGCGTCCTCCAGTTCGAAGAGCGGCATCTGCCCCGGCAACTGCTGTGGTGGTCGGGGGGCGCGGCGTGCGCGGGCTCGTTCGTTGGGGTCGGTGGTGCGCCACCGTGCGAGGCGGCAGTAGTCGGCCGAGGCGTCGACGCTGATGCCGGTGCGGCCGAGGACGTCAGCGACGAGTGCGGTGGTTCCGGTGCCGCCGAACGGATCCAGAACTGTGCCGCTGGGTGGGCACCAAGCGATGATGAGGCGCCGGGGCCATTCGAGGGGGAATGCGGCGTGGTGGGTGATGTTGAGTTCGGCGGGGATGTGAAGCGGTTGTGTGGCGATCTCCCATACCGATCCAGGTAGGCGGCCCAACGGGTTGCAGGTGTCGAGCATCTTGCGGGGTTTCTGTCCGCCGCGGGCTTGGCGGCCGGCGCCGTTGGGGCGGGAGTAGTTGCTGGCGGGTTCGCGGATGCCGTCGATAGCGGCGAAGTAGCGCTGGTGCTGGACGAAGTGGAGCCAGGTTTCGTGTGATCGGCGGACGCGGTCGGTCATGCTTTCGGGCATGGCGTTGGGTTTGCTCCAGATGACCTCGGCGCGCAGGATCAGGCCCAGATCATCCAGGCAGCGAATCGCGTAGCGCCATGGCAGGCCGAGCAGGGTTTTCGCCGGGTACTTGCTGGTCCCATGTGGGGTGCTTGCGGTCTTGGTGTGGCTTCCTCCGGTGAGGTGGCCGCCGAGGTTGCCGCCCCTGCCGCCGCCGACGTAGGCGTCACCGAGGTTGACCCACAAACTGCCGACGGGTTTGAGGACGCGCAGCCAATCGCGGGTGGCTTCGATCAGGGCGTCGATGTAGGCGGCAGGTGTTGGCTCGGCGCCGATTTGCCCGTCGTAGTGACGGCCTCCGTTGGTGTATGACCGCAGTCCGTAGTAGGGCGGGCTGGTCACGATGAGGTCCACTGATTCGTCGGCTAGCGGAAGGGCGCGGGCGTCGGCGCACATGACTATGGCGGTCATGCGGCCTCCGTCAGGTTGTGTCGGTCGAGGTCGTCGCCGGTGACGGCTTCGACGAGCGCGGAGATCAGCAATTCAGCGACGGGCGGGGTGACGGCGTTGCCGTACTGGCGCACTTTGTTGCGTTTGGACCCGAGGACGATGTAGTCGTCCCGGAAGGCCATTGCCGCAGCGACCTCGTGGGGCTCCAGCATCCTGAATCTGACCTCGTCGATGTCCAGGATCGGGCCGCCGGTCAGCAGTGCCTGCCGTCCCGTGGCGGTGAAGGTCCGCGCCGGTTCGGTGACCGGTGTGGACATGGCCGCGCCGGTGCCGCGGTTGTTGATGCAGCGCATCACCAGGGCGTAGCGGTCGCGGGTGGACAGTGCACCGATCGGGTCATGGATGGTGCGGGTGGTGCCGTTGCTGTAGTACGGCACGAGCAGCGGCGGCTGTACGAGCCTGTGGTGGTTGCCGCCGGCGCTGACTGCGGCCATCGGGTCGGCCTCGGGCAGTGTGGAGGCAGTACGGGATCCGCCGCCGCGCATCGTCACCATGACCGGGGGCAGCACTAGGCCGGTTTCGCGGCGGCCGGTCTGAGTGCGGATCGGTTCGTCGGCCGGGGCGATCCGGTTCCCGGCGCGGGCCTCCAGCGGTACCACCAGTTCCGGTAGCGCGATGGCGTCGTTGTCCGTCGTGGTGCGCGCGGGCATCGGGTCGGCCAGCCGGGTCGCGTTCTTGCGCCAGGTGCCGCCCGAGGGCACCAGCAGCGGCGCCCAGTGCCGGTCGATCCCGGCACGGATGCGCGCGATGGTCGCCGGTTTCAATCCCTCGGGCTTCCTCTCGGTCTTGGGGCGGTCGCCGATGCGCGGTGTTTCGATGTTCCAGTCGATCGCCGCAGCGGCCGGAAGGACCGTCGGCTCGACCTGTTGACCGCGGCACGAGGTCTTGGGGCAGCGGTACACGTACTGCGGGCCGTACAGTCCCAGCTCGACACCGGGCTTCTTGAACACCTGCATGGCGTTCACGACTTCGTCGCAGGACGGGCACCACGCCCGGGGCCGTAGCCACTTGTCGAAGTCGGGGGCGCGGCCGAGGCTGGCGTCCCAGTACGGAATGTAGGCGCGGTTGCGGGACTGGCAGCACGCCTCGGACTCGGTGCCTTGGGCGTGCATCGAGTTGAACGCGATGACGGCCAGGTCGTAGCCCTCGCCGCGCATGGCGGCCTTCCACGGCTTCCATTGCGGGGAGCGGGCGATCTCGACGACGTTTTCCACCACACCGAACCGCACGGGCTTGCCGCGGCGGCGCGCACCGGCCAGGTACTTCGGGACGTCCCACATCAAGGCCCTGCTACGCTCGGCGGCCTCGTCGGTCTCAGGTTCCATGCCCGGCAGGGTCGGGGCGTCGCTAGCCCATATCTGCGGCACACCTTGAGCGCTGGAGAACTTCTTGCACTCGGGGCTGGCCCAGAATCCGTCAGCGATTGGCCAGTCTTGCACCGGCAGTTTCCGGATGTCTCCGATCTTGTGGTCGACGTGCGGGAAGTTGGCCGCGTGCGAGTCGAGCGCGAGCTGCCAGTGGTTCGCGGCCAGGGTCACCTCGACGCCCGGCACGGCATCAATTCCCTGGCTGCTGCCGCCTGCACCACAGAACCAATCCATAATGGTCAACGTCATTTCGCCTCCCGACCTACAGGCCGGCCAGATGTCTCGGCGACGTGCTCGTCGACGATGGCCTGGGCGGCGTGTTCAGCGACGTAGCCCCAGAACTGCTCGCCGCAGGTGCAGGTGGGCAGCCACGGGTACCGCCTGGTGCCGTCGTATTCGACGGTGGTCTTGTGGGTGGTGGTCATCGGTTGCTCCTTTGTCGGTAGTGGTGTGGTTTTAGGCCGCCAGGGCCGCGTCAGAGCGCTGAACCGGCGACGCGGGCTGACTGGTGTGAGGTGTTGTGGTTTCGGTGTCCTGAACGCGATGTACGGCGTTGCTGGCGGGTCGGTGGCACCGGGCGCACCAGTCGTCGTCGGCCGCGACGACGAAGGCGTGCTGGCCTTCGACCGGTGTCTGCTGCGTTGGTGATCCCGAACCGTGAGTCCGCGGCGCATCGGGTAGGTGGCGCAGTCGGTGTGTGTAGACGCCGAAGTGCGAGCGGACGCCTGCGATGTCGGTGGTGAGTTCTTTGCGCAGGGCCTCGATCGGCCATCCGGCGGTGAGGTGTTTCGCGACCTGTGTTGACAGTTCAGCGATTTGGCGGTGGGCGAGCCCGCCCGGTAGTGACGCGACGAAGTCGCGCGCCTCGTTTGTCGGATCCTCCTCCGCCGCCTCCGCCGTCGGTTCAACACCGGGTGCGGTTGTGAAGGGGGTAGGGGGAGGAGGAGGGTTCTTAGGAGGGTTAGGGTGACACAGCTGTGTCACCCCGTTCGCGACACCACTGTCACCCCGTTCACGGGGTGACAAATTGTCACCGCGTTTGACCTGAGATTTCTTGCGGCTCCTGCGGGGCGACAGAACTGTGTCACCCCGTGGTTTGTCGCCCCGAGATTTCGTATCGGCTTGGGGACGTTTCGTGTAACCCATTGCCCACTGTGTCCGGATTTCCTCGCTGATGGCGACCTCATACACCGTGGGCCGTCGATCACCTCGCACGTGGGCGACAAAGCGTTGATCGCCGTACCGGATGTACCCGTGCTTGCGGAGGTACTCCAGATGGCGTTGGACGGTGCGTTCGGAGCACTCGCCGTACCGGGCGAGGAGATCCACACCGGGGAATGCCGCGTCCCCATCGTCGTGGGCGTGTTCGGCCAGACCAAGCAGGATCAGCTTCGCCGTCGCGTTGCCCACTGTGGTGTTCAGTACGTGCGTGTAGACCTTGAAACTCATGTAGACGCCAAACCCTTCTATGCGATCGAGACGATGCGTGCCTTGTGGAGCTGGGCTGCGGTCGTGATGGTGTCGGTGCGGCCGTTGCGGTTCTTGGCGATGTGGATGTCAAGCTCGCCGGACCGCGGCGATTCGGGGTCGTAGTAGTCATCGCGGTGCAGCAGCAAGATGATGTCGGCGTCGGCCTCCAGCGCGCCGGATTCGCGCAGGTCGGACATCATTGGGCGCTTGTCAGTGCGGGCTTCGACATTGCGGTTGAGCTGCGCGACGGCGATGACGGGGCACGAGATGTCCTTGGCCAGCAGTTTCAGGCCGCGCGAGATTTCGGCGACTTCACGTTCGCGGGTGTCGGCGCGCCGGGGCGAGGGCATCAGTTGCAGGTAGTCGACGATGACCAGTCCCAAGCGGTGGTTGCTGGCGGCGAGCCGACGGGCCTTGGCGCGGACCTCCAAGACGGTGGCGTCGGCCGAAGCGTCGATGCACAAATCGGCTTCGGCCAGGCGAGCCGCGGCCATCGATGCCTTGGCGAAGTCGTCGTCGGTGGGTTTCTTGGTGCCGTTGAACACCCCCAGATCGATCCCGCCCTCGGCGGCCAGAATCCGGTTGGTGACCTCGTCCTTGCTCATCTCCAGCGACACGAACAGCACGCCCAGGCGCTGCTTGAGGCTGACGTGGCGGGCGATGTCGGTGGCCAACACGCTCTTGCCCATGGATGGCCTGGCGGCGATCACGATCAGCTGTCCGGACTTTAGTCCGCCGATGATCTTGTCCATATCGGGCAAACCGGTGGGCAGCCCGGTGTCGTTCTTGCCCTCGGCGACGGCCTCTAGCCGGTCCAGTGCGGGAACCAGCAGCTCGGAAATGGACACGACGTCGCCGGACTGCCCGGTGTCGGTGGCGGCGAACAGGATCTGCTCGGCGGCGTCGGCGGTACCGTCTCCCCCGCGGTACCCCAATTGCTGGATGCGGATCCCGGCTTCGATCAGCCGACGCTGCAACGCCTTCGGCTTGACGATACGCAGCGCGTGGTATGACGCTGAACCCGCCGAGGCGGCCGCGCGAAGCAGCGTATGGATGTACGGGGCTCCGCCGACGCGCCTCAGCTCGTCTCGCTTGTTCAGCTCGTCGACGATCGACACCGCGTCCACTGGAGTCCCGGCGGCGAACATGTCGCAGATCGCGGCGAACACCAGCTGGTGTTTCGGGTCGTAGAAGTCGTGACCGGTCAGTTCCGGGACCAGTTCGGCGATGACGTTGGCCGAGTACAGCATCGCCCCCAGCACGCTCTGCTCGGCGAGCTGCTCGTGCGGCGGCACGGCCTCGATCGGCTCAGATGAAGTCATGCAGGCCCCAGCCTTTGGCGACCACCAGCAGCATGTCCGCGTGGCACAGCACCCGGAGACCAGCCGTGTCGAAGCGCGCGCACCAGCACGCCAGGTTCCGGCCGACCAACTGGGCGCGGATGTCGGCCGCGAGGTCCGGTCGGGCGGCCAAGTGGTTGCGGAAGTACGCTACCGCCACCTTGGCATTCCCGCCGGTGATGGGAAACGGGTTGGCGAATCTGCTGGGCCGCCCGACATAGACGGTGTTCGGCGGCATGCGCCAGCCAGCGGTCCGGCACCGCTGTACCCGCCGTGGTCCCGACGCTTCCACCTCGGCGACCAGGTCGTGAAGCTGGGTAATGGTTATGCTCAAGCGCGAAGCCCCTTTCCTTGATTCGTGAAGTTGAGTGGCTGAGGTGGGACGCCGTCGTGGCGGTTGCTGCCAGGCGTGCGCCCAACGGCGTCCCACACCTCCAGTTAGGGAGGTGGTGTGTCAATCCGAGCTGGTGTCCAGCAGGGCGCGAAGCTGCACCAGCCAGTCGTCGAAGTGCGCCTTGTCGCGCCATTCCCAACTGCCGCTGAACACCCGCTGCTTGGCCTCGGGAATCGTGTAGTCCTCGGCGTTCAGGAACTCTTTGTCGTCGAGCACCAGTGCCACGGCGAGCTTCTCTCCGGTCGACCAAGCCGGGTTCGGGTGGCCGTCGTTGTAGTCGCGGGCCCAGCAGCATTTGCCGAGGATGTCGCTGCCGAATCGGCTCAGGGTGTTGTTCATGGGCAGATCTCCTGTTAGTTGTGATGGAAACGGGTTAGGTAGTGTGTGGACAGTCATGTTGGAGCATGAGCGGGTATACCTCGGCCGACCAGTGTTGGCGGGTCATCAGCTCCAGGCGGAAGCCGCTTTTCTTGTGGTCGTCGATGTCGCGCTGGTTGGGGTAGAAGCCTTTCCACGCCAACTCCTCGGTGGCTCTATTGCCTTCGCTGGCTAGTGCGCACCCGATGGGGCAACCGCACGGCGCCCACAACACCCACTCGCACTCGCCGAGCGCCACATCGGCGCCGTCGATACGGACGCGAAGCTCAGGCATGGATGACCTCCAGCGGACTGGGGTCGGTGCTGGCGTCAATGCCCGGCGCGGCGTGAAGGCGAGCGGGCAGTTGGTCGAGAACTGCTGTGGCGGTGTCGGCTTCCGGTGTCCACAGTCGCTGTTTCCCGGAGCAGTTCATGGGTTGCCGCAAGTCCACGGTGTCGGCCAGGACCCAGTGGAATTGGGCCTCGGGTTCGGCCCAGTATGAGCAGTCCCCGGAACAGTTGTCGTGCACATCGACGAGGCGCGCGACGGCGATGATCGCGCCGTAGGTCAAGGCGGAGGGTTTTCGGAGTCCGAAGTATCGGCATATCTCGGCGGCGTCGGCTTCGGGAGTTTTGCCCGCGTGGATCGCCAGCAGTCCCCGCCAGGTGCAGGTCCACGATCGATTCTCGACGGTCTTGCGGGCGTAGGTGATGAGCTCGGCCCACGGTTGGCGCACTGTGATCGCGCGCAGGCAGGGTTGTGCTGTCATGATGAGGATTCCTTTGCAGCTAGAAGACGGTTGAGAAGGACGGGCCCGGCCAGTCGCCAAACTTCGCCGGGCCCACCTGGTCAGTCGTTGGGAGCTTCGTTTGCGGCGGCCCGCAAAGCGGTGACCACCTGGGCGGGGGTGCGGTCGGGATGGCTGTCCCAGTCCGAGATCGCGAATTCGTCTGCCAAACCCATGTGGCGGGCAAAGCACAGCACGACCTGGCTGTATCGCGTCATGTCTCCGCCGAGGATGGCCGGGGAGACATGCAATCCGATGGCTTTGGCGATGGCGCCGCGCGCGTCGTAGCGGCCGTTGTTCACGAAGTGGCCCTTCTCCAGGCCATGTTCTTCGATCAGGTCGGCGGCGGCGTTCAGTACCTCGCGGATGGTCGGGTTCTGGTAGGTCACATGACGCTCCTTCTACTGTGCCGTGACTGGATCATTGATTGTGTGGTGTGGACGGTTGGTGGCCGTTGGTCCGTTCGAGACCGAGTGGTTGCTGCGACCCGTCGCCTCGCTGTCAGGGCCTGTGGAACAGCTCCAGATCGCTGGCTGGCACCCAGTTCTCACCTTCCGGGCTGACCAAGGTGCCGCCGTTCCACTTGACGAAGACGTCGTCGCCGTCGATCTGCTTGACCTTGCCCTTGACCCTTCCGGCTGCCGGGAGGATCACAATGTCGTTGACCTTGAATGTGTTGGCCATGAACGGATTCCTTTCTGATTGTCGTGTTGGTGGTCAGGCCGCTTTGGCGACCGAGGTGTGGGTGATGGCGTAGGGCCCGTATTTCTTGGGCTGTTCTATGTGCTCGGCTTTCATCAGCGAGGTCAGTTGCTGGCGCACATAGGTTTCTTCGTATGGGGTTTTGTCCACCAGTTGGCCGAGCTTCATGGGGCCGTGGGTGGCCAGCGCGGTGTAGACGGTGGCCTCGGCGGTCGACAGACCCGCCGGGGTGGTGGCCGCCGCAGAGCGAGAAGTTGTTTGCGGTCGCCGTTTCAGGTATCTGGTCAGGCGTCGTCCGAAACGGACGGTCATCGTGGTGTTGGTGGGTGCCTTGTCAAACAGCTCAGCGGTGACGGTGGCGTCCAGGTTCTTGAGGTTCACGTTGACCTGGCCGGTTTCCATGGCGTCGACAATCGCGCCCCACCGGTCGAGTTCCTCGGTGACGGCGGTGTGGCGGTTGGTGTATCCGCCGTCGAGCACGGCGTCGGCCGCGGTGATCGACAGGGTGTCCATGTCGAGGTCGGGGCATTGGTTCAGCCACCAGGTGACGCTGTAGGGCTCGACGTGATCGTCGGGCGCGTCGTCGGGTTGTTCGGCGAAGTAACGGCCTCGGAAGGGAGCGGTCTTGCCGGAACCGGTCACATCGACGAGGTATCCGAAGCCGGGCATGCCCGCGGGCAGGTTGATCGGATCGAGGTCCAGGTTGGGGAAGAAGTGCTTCTCGCCCTTGTTGGCGGTTTTGAGCGCGATGACGTTGCCCTCCATGATGGCCGAACGCAGTGGTTTGGAGTTGCCGAAGGTCTTGATGCCCGCGTACTGGCTGCCGCACAGCAACGCGACGCCGACCTTGCGGCCGACTCGGGCGATGTACTCGCCGAGTTGCTGGCATTCGGGGTCGGCGAAGATGAGGTGGCATTCGTCCAAGATGGCCAGGATGCCGGGGCGGCCTTGGGTCTTGGGGGTGAAGCCCTTCCACTTGTGGCGCAGGTTTTGCCGGGAGCGCCACTGCACCATCGCGGCCAGGCCGCGCAGCATCAGCTTGGCGCGTTCGGCGCCGGCGAACCAGTGCGCCTTGTCGACCAGTTCGGGGGCGCTGGCGCCGTCTTGGCCGTCGGCGAAGCACACCAGGGTGTCGCCGCGCATCATGGCGGACACCGCGATGCCGGTGAGCATTTCGGATTTGCCGGAGCCGATGCCGCCGATGACGACGCCGCCCCACATCGAGTTCTTGGTGTACAGGCGGTAGGAGGCGATACCGTCGGCGTCGGCCCACGGCCCCAGCCCGATGAGCCCGTCATCGATGTCGAGGACCTCGGTGAACAGACGCGGTTTCTTCAACGGCGAGTTGGTCAGGATCGTCAGCTTGACCAAGGACGCGTCGCCGGGCACGCGTTCGGGAACGAGGTCGGAGGGTTCGCAGCGCAGGCCGGACGCGATGAGCGGCACGGCGTTGACGACGTCTTCGAATTTCTGCTTGCCGGACACCAGCTGCAGCAGGTACTGCTCGCCGACCTTGGTGACGGTGCGGTTGGTCAGGATGGAGCCGGGCAGTTTCCCGCCCTGGCAGGCCACGGTGGCTTTCCAGCGTGTGAGGATCTGGGAGTAGGTCAACGGCGCCGTGGTCGCTGGCGCGAGTTTCGCTGGCGCGCCGGGGTTGGGGATGCGTTTGGCCTGCCACCAGCGCAGGCTCAGGCCGTATCCGGCGGTCAGGAGCGTGGCGGTGGATTCCCACGAGATCCCGGTTCCGGCGACGGTGACCAGCCAGCCGATGATGCTCAAGGCGACCGTCCACACCCAGCCTTTGCCGAAGTCGCGCATCAGGTTCTTGACCCGCAGGCGGATGTTCTTCTTGCACGCCAGCAACACGGCGACAACGAACAAGACGCTGGCGGTGGTGACCGCGACGATGCCTGGTTCGCCGGAGGCTTCGGAGGCGACCTGGGCGGCACCGGCCGAGGCCATCAGGCACGCGACCACATAATGCGGGGTGGCTTGAGGGCGCAGGAGTGTGGTGATTTTGTCGCGGGGCGGGGCTTGGCCGAGCCCGGGTGGCACGGTGGTGGCCTTGGGGTTGGTGTCATCGCCGACGACCTGTGGTCCGGTCGCGGGATTCGCGCGGTCGGTGTTGAGCGTGGCGGTCACGACGACCCTCCTTAGTGGTGACGGCGATTGGTGGGGTGGCGGCCGGACGCCCGGCCGCCACGATTGGGGTTAGTTGGTGACGAATTCCTTGTCGCCGGCGTCGGGGACGGCGTTGTAGGCGTCAGTGACTTCCTGCTGGGCTTCCAGCTCGGTTTTCAGTGAGGAGGTCAGGGAGGCGAGCTGGTCGTACAGGTCGCCGATCTCGGTCAGCAGTTCCAGGGGTTTGCCGGTGACGCCGCCTTCGGCCAGTGAGACCGAGGCGGTCTCGAGATCGGAGATCATCTCGGTGGCGTCGTTGTTGGTGTCGTTGGCCCAGGCGATCGCGGCTTCCAGGCCGTCGAGCTCGGCGCTTGCGGTGGTTGACATGTGGGTGTCCTTTCCGTGGTTGAGGATTCGGTTGAAGGGGATGACGTCGGCCAGCCGTCCGGATGCCTCATCCGAAGAACCGGCGGCGTCGTCCAGGACGCGTCGTTGTTCCAAACGGTGGTGTTCCCATTCGGACTTCGTCTTCTCGGGAACGAGGTCCAGACGCTGCTGCCAGGAATCGGGGTAGGTCTTCTTCACCCAGTCCATGAACTCGTCAGGTCGCCGGTCCGACGGGTGTTTGAGCAGGTCCGTGGCGTCGCGGTCGGGAGTGAAGCGAAGGTCGCGGGGGTCGCCGTGATCCATCGCGGTGTCGTCGCCGGACGACGGGTTTGGCTGTGCCATGGTGTTCTCCTGTGTGGAGTCGGTCGAGAGGTCGGCTTGGTGCATCAGGTCGTCGAAGCGCGCGTCAACCTGGTCGTGATACGTCGGGTCGTCGAGTGCCTGGAGCTTGAGCTCGCGTTGGATGCGGTCTTGCCAGTCCTCGCGGAAGAACGTGGACAGATCGCGTGCCCGGTCTTGACCGATCGGCGAGGCCAAGGCGCGTCGCATCAGTTCGAGTTCGACTTCGTGCCGGGCACGTTGGCGCAGCAACAGCTCCCGTTCCGGGCCCGACTGGCCCTTGGCCTGTTCCAGCACGGTGTGGAGGTCGGGCAGGTCCGCTATTCCCACATCAGACAGGGAGGCGGTGCCGGTGAACTGTGGGCGCGGCAGTGTGTCGCCGGGTTTGCGTTCGTGCACCACGTCCTCGTTGACCTGATTCGCGTCGAACGAGGGCGCGTCGCGTGGCACGGTGTCGAAGACCTCGTCCAATCCCCCGGTGGCGCGGGTCTCGGGGTCGATCAGTCCGCGCTTGATCTGCCGCTGGTGGTGCTTGCGGTCGTGCTTGATCGTGGCGTTTTCCCAGCGGTGCTCCCACCGCCGGCCGAGGTAGGCCCGCATCGGTTTGTTCCGTGTGTCCCGTGGTGAGGACAACTTGGCATCATGGCGGGCTTTGGCGGCGGTGAAGCCGTCGTCGATCAGGTCGGCGATGTAGCCGCCCAGGCCGATGCGCACCGGTCGGCCGCCGTTTTTGGCAGCCGCGGCGATGGCGGCCTTGCGCGCCTCCCACCGTGGCGAGTCCTTGCCCCGCACGGCGTAGGCGACGTCGGTGGCGCCTTTGCCGAGGATGTGCAGGCCGACGACGGCACCGATGAGCATGAGTGTGATGGGTTCCATGCCGGATCACACACCGATCGCTGCGGAGAGGTTGGCGCCCAGCGCGGGCATGGAGGCCAGGCTCAACGGCACCAGCAGCGCGGCGATGCGGGTGTGCCAGCCGACGGGTTTGGTGCGCACCTTGGAATCGGGCAGCATGTCGAGTACGAAGATCAACAGCGCTACGACGGCGACAGCCGCGGGCACGCCGATGCCGAACAGCACCTGCATCCATTCCGCGGTCAGGCCGTTGGCTTGGCCGATGAGGTATTGCAGCCAGTCGCCCAGCAGGCCGCCCAGGCCCCAGCCGACCAACACCAGCAGCCAGCACTGCAGTTTCTTCCACAGGTTCTGCCAGTACAAGACTCCGAAGACCAGTAGTGAGACTCCGGCGAGGATGCTGTTTCCCATGAGTCGATTCCTTTCTGTGAAGAGGGTCTAGGTGGTTTCCCACAACCACGGCAGCCATGAGCCGATCGAGGTGTGGGCGATGACGGCGTAGACGATGACCGCCGTGATGAACCGCGAGGGTCGTTGCGTCAGCCACGCGATGTAGTAGGCGATGACGGATACGGGGACCGAGATGACGCGGCACCACAGCTTGCCCATCGTCCTGATCGGGCCAGCCTTGTCGGCCCACGGCGCGGTGTCGGCGTAGCGCACCAGCGCGGCCAGCGACGCCGGGGCTTCGGTCCACACCGATGGCGGTCGAAGCCCTTCGGCTATCGGTTTGACGCGGGCCCCGACACCGGCCAGCCACTGACCGACCGCTTCCTTGAACGACAGATCGTTGCTGTCGTCGGCGTTGTCGGTGTGTGCGGACTTTGGTGCGGACTCCTCGGGTATCCTCGCGCGCGCGTCCGCGCGCTGGCCCGCCTTGAACGTCTCCGTCGGTGTTTCTGCGGAGTGCGGAGTGCGGAGTGCGGACTTACCCTCAGTGGCGGTATTACCGCTGTCGGATGAGGGACCGAACGGTGTCCAGCCCGGCTTGATCTGGCTCATGCCGCTTCCTTCCTCGTGCTGTTGACTGACGTGGCCAGCAGGTGATTGCCTGCGTCAATGAGCTGGTCAACCAGGTACTGGCTGACCTGCTGGGCGACGTCGGGTGGCGCGACTTTCACCGCGCCGCGCACGAAGTCGGCGGCGATAGTGATGCGCTCCAACGGGGTCGACGCGCCGGTGAGCTTGTAGGCGAGGCTGGCCTGACGGCGCTGAGCGCGTTGCTGTGACTGTTTGGGCTGTCCCTTGCGGATTCGGTGTCCGGACATCACTTGCCTCCTTCACGGCGCTGTTTCTTCCAGTCGTTGGCGACGGTCTTGCTGCAGTCGGCCTTTGCGGCCAGTTCGGTGCCGGAAGGCTCGATGCCTTCGGCTTTGAATTGGGCGTAGGCGGCGGCGAGTCGGTCGGCGGTCGGGACGCTGTCGTCGGACTGGGTTGAGCGGTCGGTTCCGGTCGGTGTCGGTCGCGGCGTGGATCGCCGGGTGGTGTCCGGTCGGTGGGCCACGGTGGGTTTGCCGGTCGCTGGCGCGGGTTTGCGGTCGCTGCGTGTATCCGCCGGTCGTTTGGCGGTCGCTGCCCGGTCGGGTGCGGGGCGGTCGGTGTGCCAGGCCCACACATCGGTTTCGGTGAGGGTGCGCATCCGGTAGCGGGCGCGCAGCATCGCCGGGGCTTCTTTGCGCCAGGCGTTGCCGTAGCGACACATCATCGCGGTCTTGGCCAGCAGTCGCTGCTTCTCGTCGGCTAGCGCCTGGGGGTAGGAGGTGATGTTCCACAGCCGCATGACCCGCCACAGCCTGAACGTCGCGACAGGCGCCAGCAGCCACCGAAACATGGGGATGCTGTCGGTGTGGGTGCCGCGTTCCAGGCCGACGCGCACCCGGATGACGTGGGTGCCCACTTCGCACACCACGACCCACAACAGCGGCAAGACAGCGTGCGCGACCTGGTACATCAGCTGGTCGTAGGCGGTGATGTTCAGGTACACGGTGGCGGCGGTCAGACCCCATGGCACCAGGCGCAGCCACGGCAGGCTCATGTCCATGCGGGCCAGCAGCAACCCGATCCCGGCGAACACGAAGATGCCCAGATCGACGCCGGTGGGAACCAGGAACGCGTATTCCTGGAAGGCAGGTTCGACGGCTTCGGCGACGGTTTCGAACGAGACGGCGAAGCCCACCAGTCCCAGTGCGGCGGCGGCCAACGCCAACAGCCCCGCTGCCGTCTTGCCGCCCAGCCGCAACGGGGCGACCGTCGTCGAGTCCGCCGAGGAGCGGTCGGTCGCTGACCGCTCCTCGACCGGCGCCGCACCCGAATGCGACCGGGCATCGACCGGGGCGGTGGTGTCCGGTCGACCGGCGACCGCAACGGTGGGGTGAGCGGGACTCGTCGACCGGTCGCACTCACACGATCCGACCGGCTGGTCGCAGGCGCGGCACCACGCCGCAGCGGTCGGGTCGTTGGTGGCTTCGATCGCAGTGGTGGTGTTGGCCACTGTGCTCACAGCGAGTCTCCTTTCGGGACAGCAGGGACGGGGGTTACTGATCGGTCAGCGCGCCGAGGGTGGCGCGGGCTTCGCGCACGTTCCCGGTCAAGGTGTCGAGAATCGACTTTTGGCTGTAGAAGCCGCTGCGGCGATCGGCGGCGGCGTTGTCCAGTGCGCGGCTGAGAAAGTTGTGCACATCCCGCAGCGCGTCCTCCAGGCGGTTGTTGGCCTCGGGGCCAGAAAGCAGCTGGTACCAGGTGACCGTGACACCGGTGATGCCGTTGTCGGCCTCGATCACCCTGGCGATCTGCCGGATCTGCTCGAAGGTGGTGATGGGCTTGCCCAAGCTCATCTCGGAGACGCCGCGCCCGCCATCGTTGACGTAGACGACGAAGTAGGTGTAGATGCCCGCAGTGTTCACTGTGTAGTGTCCTTTCGGTGTGGTGGTGGTCATCGGGTCTGGTGGGCGGCGACGATCGCGTAGAGGGTTTCCATGCGGGTATTGCGTTCGGCGTTGGCTGCCAGCGACTGGTGGGCGCCAAGGTCGTCGCAAGACGCGCACACGACCTCGTTGAGCTGGATCTGGTTGTGAGAACAGATCGGGCAGTCCACGAACGAGTTCGCAGCGAAAACGGTCACCGCGTCAGGGACTCGCCGCTTGGCGGCGCGGTACTCGCCCAGACCCGCCGCAATACCCCAGGCCAGGACCACGGCCACGACATGGGCGGTGGGGAACGTGGGAACGTCCAGATTCCACAGCGTTTTCGCGCCCAGATACGCCAACACCAGCATGGTGCAGCCAGTCCAGGTCGTCGTAGCTTCCTTGATGGCCCGGGCCGGGGCCGACGAAGCGAAGCTCCGGATCTTCTGAAGGATGTTCACTGTGGTGTGTCCTTTCGATAGGGCGCGCGAGCGTCACGTAGATGTGGATGCGTTTGTCGCGACTACGGCGGTGATGTCTTCGAGATCGGCCTCGACGGTGCGAATGTCGTCGAGGATCTTGCGTGCCGCAGCCGGGCTGAACCGGCCGCTGGCGATGTAGGAGAAATGGCGCACCATGGTGTCCAGTTGGGCGTGAGTACGTCCGATCTCGAACTGCAGCGCCTCGACCGGGTCGCCGGGATTGGGGAGAAACGGTGTGTTCATGACCAACTCACCAGCCTGTCTTTGCCTGCGGCGTGGGCGATCGCGGCCAGGACGCGGCGCGTATTGGGCGTGTCCAGGCTGGTGATGGTGTTGGCGAGATTGACGTCGATGCCGAAGTCGCCGATCGAGGCGGCGATGCGCAACAGCGCCGCTTCCCCCGACGACAGTGGCACCGGCAGGCGCGTGTCCTCGATGGGTGCCCAGTGCATCCAGGCGTAGACGACACCGTCGTGTTCCTCGGCCATGACGAACTCGCGGCGAACATCGGCTCGGTCGAGCAGGTGACCGTGCGATACCAGCAGCTGGATCGCAGCCTGTTGGTTCGGCCGGTTCGCACACCGACGCAGCGCGGCGACCAGTTCGTCGCCCGACAGGTTGTTGGGGTCGACAACATTGCTCATGCCGCGACCTCCATCGCCGTCTGACGGACGCAGGCGACGTAATCGTCGGTTCGGATCAGCGTCATCGCATGCAGGGCTTTGGTTTCCATGTCGTCGATGACGGCGCCGGCGATGATGTGCTTGCCGCCGTACCGTGCCGCCGGGAACTCGTGGCCCCGGGCGCGCTTGGCCAACACCGGGCGCGAGATCCGCAGGATCGACGCGGCCTCAGCGATCGACAGGAACCGGCCCGAAAGCTCGGAGACGGTGGTGTCGAACCCGACGCCGCGCATCTGCGCGTCCATCAGGTCCAGCAGTCGTGCGGGGACGATGTACTTGCCGCCGTGAGCCCCGCCGATACGGATCGCGGCCAAGTTCCCGGCGTGGATCTCCCGGTACACGCCGTCTTTGCTCAGAGGCAGCTGTTCGACGATCTCGGGGATCTCGAAGAACCGCGGCCGAACGTCGGGAGCACCGGTCACCGCTTGGAACGAAGCGTTCATACTGCCACCGCCTCACGGTCGGCGCGGCGCACCAGGACCGTCTGCACCGGCAGGTCGCCGTTGGCTGCGGCGAGAATCTGCCGCCAGATCCTCGACGACAAAGCCAGTCGGCGTCGGATCTCGTCGAGTGGAACGTTTCTGGCGATCAGGCGCCGGGCCGCTTCGACCTTCTCCGGGCGAGTCAACTGCGGTTTTCCCGCCTCGCCTGCGCAGAATCGCTCGACGGCGACCTCGTCAATCAACAACGGGTCGGGTGGACACTCGGCCGGGAGCTGTTCCTCGATGCGAAGACGTTCATCAGCGCGGATAGCGGCCTCCCAGCACGATCCACATCCGACACCGGCCATGCCGTTCGAGCCGTGAATCTGCGGGTGCCCCGCTTGGCGGCAACGCTGCCGGACGACGGCAGCGAGCCGGTGATGTGGCCCAAGGTGGGCGTGCTTGGTCGTCATCACGCCACCGCCACGAACATTGGAGTCGCCGGGCGCCGGAACTGTTTGTCGCCGTCAGTGTCAACTGGCCAGGAGTGCAGCCACGTCCACACCGTTTCGTACGAAGCCGACAGGCCCGCCATGATGTCGACGATCCGCACCCCACGGGCCCGCAGACTCCGCGCCACGATGGCCTTGTCGACCTCTGGCCATGGCGAAGCCTCCGCCGTCTCCAGCTGCACCGCGACCCGCTCATCGTTGCGAACAGCGGCCTCGAAACAGGCATCGCACGCCTTGCGAACTTGAACACGATCGGGCTTGTGCTCGGCCCGGCACATCCGCCGAGCCGCCTCGGCGACGGAATCCTTGTCAGACATGGAAGCTCCTTTCACAGACTGTTGTGGACACTCCGAGGCTGAAGTATCCGTAACGGATGAACTCGGGGAAGAAGAAAAGACCGCGGTCATCGCCGGCCACCCCGCTGGCGGCGACGCACGAAACGCGAGCGGCGTGCGCACTTGCCGCACGACTGGCGATTCGGCTCGGCTGCGCCGCCGCACTCGGCACAGGTGCCGGTTTCTTGAAGGTCCGAACTGTTCGTCACTGTCCGAACTCCTTTCATTGGCTTGAGGTACTCAAGCTACCTAGGAAGCTCAGGAACGTCAAGTCTCTGGACGAAAAAATCTTCCTGAGCTACTTGTGCTAGATAGGAGGCATAGGTTGCTTAAAATAGTTTGATGAGTTCATCCCGACGCCTGCATGACGGCAAGAAATTCTTGATTGCTGCTGCGGCCTTGCGCCGTGACATCGAAGGCGGCAAGTACGCCGTGTCGTCCAAGCTCCCGCGCGCTGAAGAACTCGCCCCAACGTACGACGTGTCTAAGAGCACAATGGAACGAGCATTGCAGGTTCTTAAGGACGAGGGTTGGCTCATCTCGTACGTCGGCGACGGCACCTACGTCCAGGAGTGGGCGGAGCTGAAGCCGGACGAACTGGACGTCTCGGTCTCCGAGTTCTACGAACAGACCATGTCCAAGATGGGCGCGGTGTACGAAATCCTTGACCGGGTGGAGCAGAGATTGACTGCACTCGAAAAGAAGCATGTCAACGAACCTTCGCCGCAACTCGATCAAGACGAGCCTCAAGGGCAGTAGCTTTGTGTTCCAAGATGCGGAGAGCCCAGACCACGTCGACTGCTGAGGTCCTGTTCGTCCTCGGGAGCGATTCCATGACCTTGCCTTTCCTTGAACTGATAACTACATTCAAGGCGGGGCGCGATCGATCATCAATGAATCTGCTGTGCAAGTGAGTGCAACAGAGCGCAAGTCCCCATAAGGGAAATGGAGGTTCAGGTGGACCCAATTGACCCATGGACTGGCGATGGCCTATGCCACCTTCAAGAGTTGGTAAACCTTCCGAACGAGCGATTTGCTGCTCGTGTGCGCGTGTCAACTCGTACGATTGCGAACTGGCGCAAGCAAAAGCGTCAGATACTTCCGCGACTTGCCCAACGTTCGCTCACGGAGCTGTTGGATGAACTTCCTGAGCCGCTACAGCAGAAGTTTCGCCAAGCGGTTCAACGGGGCGTGCCTACCCCTGAGACCACAGTTTCGGATCTTGTCACCGTTGCGTCCGAGGATGCCTTGCTAGATGTGCAGCGGTACAGCCTCGATTCCGCATCCGAGGTTTTGGAGACCCTTTCAGAGGACTCGGCCGCTATTGCGCGAGGATCACGGCGAACAGCACGCCAGGCGTTTAGGGCAGCGCAATCAGTTGCGGACCAAGCGCGGCAACTTATCGAGAAGACACATCGGCCTAGCTTGTTGTCCGATTTGTATGTAGTTGTCGGCCAGACGAACGCCCTCATGGCTTCCAGCGCTTTCGACCTGGGGCATTGGGACGCGGCGGACCACATCGCTCGCGCAGCAGCCATTTATGCGTCGATGGCTGGCCACTCATCTCTGGAGGCATGGGTTTTGGGATTGCAAGCCTCTATGGCCAACTGGCGTGAAGAACCAGACACTGCCCTTGCCCTACTGCGGAAAGCCCAAACCATCGCACCTTCAGGAGAACCGTCGGTTCGGGTGAAATACATAGCGGCGCGCTCGTATGCCCTTGTCGGGGACATCTACGGCATCCAGGACACACTCCAAAGTGCACAAGATGACGTTGACCGTGCATCAAGTAACAAGGATCCGCTGAGCCATTACACTGGCGGAGAGTTTGCATTCGGAGCCGCGCGTGCCGCAGCTTGCGCAGCAGCTGCGTGGTTGGACGTCGGTGAAGGAACCCAGGTGGTGCACCAGGCAAACGCCGCATTGGAAGAGATGCAAGCACTTCCCGCCGGGAGGCAATCACTTTCTCAGATCAGCGGAACCCGAATAGATCTAGCAGCTGGTCGTTTGTTGTCACGCGATCGAGATGGTGCCTTGGAGGCGCTGAGACCGGTCCTCAGTGTTCCCACGTCTGCGAGAAACATTTCGCTGACAGGTCGGTTGACCCGGGTAAAGGACATCCTTCAGTCGGAGCTTTGGCGGAGTGACGCCGAAGCTCAAGAAGTAGCCGATGAAGTTCAAGACTGGCTAACAACAAGCTCAGTTGGCAACTGATACCGCGACACGTGCATGATGGCGACATGAAGTTGCTTGTACTGGGCGGGACGTGGTTTGTGGGCCGAGCCATCGTTGAGGAGGCGCTTGACCGGGCATGGAACGTGACCACCTTCAACCGTGGGCAATCAGGCAGGGGTGTTGTTGGAGCTGTCAACGTTCATGGTGACAGGACTTGTGTTGGGGATATACAGGGGCTAGCTGAATATGGGCCTTGGGATGCTCTTGTCGACACGTCAGGGTACGTGCCCCGGAATGTACTGAATGTTGCTTCGAGTCTGTTGTCTCAAGTAAACCGGTATGTGTTCATGTCGACGGTAAGCGTCTACAAAGGTTGGCCAGCAGAGGCACTCTCAGAGCAATCCGACCTTTTGCATTGCCCTCCGGACGCAGATTCGTCATACGGCGAAGACGTCGAGGATGGTCCGACAAGGTATGGGTACCAAAAGTCCGGTTGCGAATCAGCGGTGACCGAGGTTTTTGGGGAAAGTCGTTCCCTGCTACTTCGCCCAGGCGTAGTTCTGGGGCCGCGGGAGTATGTTGGCCGATTGCCGTGGTGGCTGAGGCGCATCGCAAAGGGTGGGCCTACATTGGCGCCTGGTTCGGCAGAACGTCGTATTCAGCCAGTTGATGTTCGAGACCTTGCAGAATTCACGGTGCAAGCAATTGAGGATCGTCAACATGGCGCATTCAACATCGCTGCCAACGGCTCAGAGACTTTCGGGGGGCTGCTGAACGCTTGCATTGCCACTACACATAGCAGTGCAGAACTCATCTGGATGTCGGATGACCGCCTACTCGCCGCTGGAGTGCGTCAGTGGTCTGAGATGCCTCTCTGGCGGACAGCACCGGGCACCTGGGCTGTAGCTGCCGCAAAGGCGCAGCGAGCGGGGTTGCGATCACGCCCCCTTGTCGAAACGGTGGGCGCGACCTGGGAATGGATGAACACCTCACCAGAGATAGCAGCAAATGAGCGCTCGATAGAGATCGGCATCGATTTCTCGAAGGAGCAGGCAATTCTCGGCCGACGATGACGGAAGTCAAGTTGCTCCTCACGTAGAGTTTCTCGATCGCGTATCACTCACGTAGTACGCTGGTGACGTGGCGCCGTATACGTGGGACGAGTGGTCTCTTGAAGGCTTGCCTCCGCACATCCACGAGTACGAGGTGCGACAGGTGGTCGAAAGCGATGTGCATCCTCGATGGCCCCGCCTGGGCGTCGACCCGGACACCGGGATGCGGGTGTTGGCGGTGTGGAGCCGCACCGACGAGGGTCGGCCCTTGGTCGTGGCGATCGAGCTGCCGCGGCCGGGCTCATGGCGACGTCGCTTCGTCGGCGCACGAGAGATGAGCGATGCCGAACTGGCGGAGTTCACCGACTGGGAGGTTGGACGCGATGACTGACAACGAACGTCCCGAGCGGCTGCCGTCGACCGCGGCCGAAACTCAGGAGGTCATGGACCGGCTGGAGTTCGACGCGCCGCCGTCGACGCCAGCCGAAGAGGCGGAGTTGCTGGCGCAGCTGCCACCGGCCGGTTCCCCGATCATGACGGTACGGTCATTGCGAATGCCGATCGAGTTGGCCGAGCGGGTGTCCAAGGCAGCGGAAAAGGCTGGGATCCCGAAAACGGCCTGGATTCGGCAGGCGATCGAGGCGCAACTAGCCGAGGAAGAAGAGGACACCAGGGTGGTGTCACTGGCAGATGTCCGGCGTGCCTTGTCGCTGGTGCGACCAGCACAAGACCACGCCGCCTGACTCAGGCGGACGGCGTCGAATCGCTTTGGGGCGGTTAGGTCTCGAGCCGTTGAAGGCGCTTGTCGAGTGCGCTCATCCGCGAGATGAGCTGGTCAAGATGTGCCAGGATCTCGGCGAGCTGTTCGCCTGTCAGGTCTCGGCAGTTTGCTAGCCGTGTCGCTTCGCTGTCCCCCTTTCCGGTCCCGCCGTCTCCGCTTGTCGTTCGCCCTTGTGGACGTTTCGGCATACTTCGTCCCCCGTTTAACCGGTGAACCCCTGCCGGAGCACCGGTGTCACTGATGTATCCCCTGTGGTTTGTGAGCCTTGCAGACGCTTCGGAGGCAGGCAAGGCATTTCATGATTGACATGCGTCACTATCGAAAGTTCGGCTCGTCTGGTTTCGGGCACGAGATCACGTGCAACATATGGCCTTGTGGACGGTGCGAGGTCGTCAAAGACGCAGCTCAGTCGCTCCACATAGGGTCCCGGGCGGGGCAGCAAGGTATAGAAAACCCTGGGTTGCCCCGAGTTTTCACCTTGTCGACGCACCCAGCGTCGGAGGGGTGGCGTGATGGACGCCACCCGTTATCGATTGGCATGGGCGGCAACGGCTTGCCACAGTTGCTCCCATGGGGGATTCACAGGAGTCAATGCCAGTGCTGGTGGCTCGGCGCCGCAAGCGGCGCCGGGATGGTGAGGTCAGGGACCACAAGATCACGGTGCAGTACAGCAAGGACGAGCTGGGGGAGATCCGTCGGGCTGCCGAGGAGCGGGGGTTGCGGTTGTCGGCGTTCGTCGCGCAGGCCGCTTTGGAGGCCGCACAGGAAGCCCCGCGGCGGTCGCGGAAGACGTGCGGCTGCCAGCAGCTGGTCGCGGTCTTGTTGGAGCAGCGGCGCCAGGTGGCGGGTGCTGCGGCGAATCTGAACCAGCTGACCCGCTACGCCCACATCCACCAGCTCGTCCCCGACGGCGTCGCCCCGGCGATGGCCAGACTGGTCGAGTGCGCCGCTCGGTTGGACGAGGCGGCGGTGCGGGTGATCGCGTCGCGTGATTCCTAACGTCACCAAGGGCAACCGGGTCCGGGGTCTGCTGGAGTACCTGTTCGGGCCCGGTACCGCCAACGAGCACACTGATCCGCACGTAGTCGCCGGGTACGCGCCGGTCGACGAGCTTCAGCCGGCCGGGTCGCTGGAGTCCGGATTCGACCTGGCGGGACTGGCGGCCCGGTTGGACGCCGCCCGGTACATCGCCGACGGTCGGGAGCCGAAGAAGTTCGTGTGGCAGTGCTCGCTGTCCTTGCCGCCCACCGAAGGCAAACTAGGGAGCCAGACGTGGGGGCGGATCGCGCAACGGTTCGCCGAGGAGATGGGCTTCGCCAACGGTCCCGACAATGTGGGGTGCCGGTGGGTGGCGGTGCATCACGGCGCCTCCAAAAAGGGCAACGATCACATCCACTTCGTCGCGGTCCTAGTGCGTGAGGACGGCCGCCCGTTCTGGTTCCCGCGCGGCAAGGAATTCAAGCGCGCCAACGACGCCTGCGACAGGCTGGAGGACGAGTTCGGGTTGGTCAAGGCGGTACCGGCGCGCGACAAGAAACACCGCAGGCCCCCGGTCTCGCGCGCCGAATACGACCGCGCGCACCGTAGCGGCAAACCCGTCGAGCGGGTCGTGCTGCGCCGGGAAGTACGCGCCGCAGCCGCGGGCGCGACGAACGAGCTTGAGTTCGCCGCCCGCCTGCACGCCGCCGGTTTGAAAGTCCACACCCGCACTGACGCTGGCGGCACCGTGGTCGGCTTCGCCGTCGCCCTACCAGACGGCGACAAGCTTCAGTGGTGTTCGGGTTCCAAGCTCGACGCCGACCTGTCGCTGCCCCGGCTGCGGCAACGCTGGCCCGACACCACACCCGCCACCGCTGCCGCCTGGGCATCAGCCACCATGCCAGGTCCACACGTCTCCACCGACCAGGCCGCCGGCCTGTGGCCCGATGTCACGAAGTACCTCAGCGACACCGCCGACGACATCCGCACCGCACCACCACCCCTGGAGGAGGCGTCCGACGTCGCGCGGGGCTTGTCCGACCTCGCCACCCTGCTGGCCCACCAGATCGAGCCCCGATCCACGCTCGGGCCGCTGTCGGCCGCCGCCGACCAGCTCGCCCGCGCCACCGCACCCACCCGGGCTCCCACGACCGCGACACCGTCAGAATGGTCGACGACACTGGTCGGGTTGTCGCGGCACCTGCATCGCGTCAAGGTCGGCGAGAAGACCGACAGCATCCTTTTGGCCACCGCGGTCGCCGCCATCCACATCGCCGCCGCCATCGCCGTGTTGATCGATGCCCTGTCCCAGCGCCACTCCACCGGCGCCGCCGGTCAAGCCATCCGGCGCCTCAACACCGCCGTCAAAGCCACCCAACGCGCCGCCCGGGCCACCGCACCCCCAACACCCGCCGCCCGCAAGAAAGTCAACACCGCCTTCGCCACCACGACAAACCAGGCCACGCGAACAGCCAACCCATCGGCTGCCGCAGACCAGCAAGCGGCATCACGCAAACACCGGGCCCCGCAACGAGAGCAAGGCCCCGAGCGATAGAGCGGGTCAGGACAGGTTCGTGATGCGCACGCGGTTCATTTCGACGGTGAGATCGGCGTAGTTGAGGGCTTCGGCGCGGGTGGCCCAGACGGTCGGCGAGTAGGACAAGTCGGCCGGATCGCAGTACCAGCGGTCATCGCTGAACTGACCGATCTCGAATTCGTGCCCTTGCGTGCGATGTGTGGCGATGGTGTCGAGCCGACGGTCGAACTCGGTGGGATCGAAGATGATGTGATCGTTGGGGTTCACCAGCCCAGCGAACCAGGAACGATCGCGGCTGGCAGTAGGTAAGGCGTCGATGCCACCTGATCGAATGAACACCTGCCAGCCGTCCGCGTGATGATGGCGGTGAGAACTCGGTGGATTGATCCTGTCGCAGTCTGCTGTCAGGATTGGTGACGTGACTGACACACAGTTCCCTCGGTTCAGTGCCACGGATGTTCCCCGGTTGCGTCGTGAACTGGCCGAATGGTACGGCAGTCCTAAAGGGCCTGACTTCTACTATCAGGCCATTAAGATGGGACGCCAGGCCATCAAGCCGCCAGGCTCGCCGGAGAAAGCCGCAGTCCAGCTGGCGGCAACCGAAACAAAGCGGCTGAGCGAAGGCGATTTGTGGTACGTCGATGATGACCTGTGCGCCCTGCTTAACGCGGCCCACCCGACGATGCCGAAGTTCGCGCCGCAACCGTGGGACCTTCCCGGCAAGGTCGGGTTCGCGGTGTTCGCCGAGCCTCTCTACCGCCCGCTCAGCGACGACCAAACTCTCACCAGCGACCTCGAGGCCCGCGCCGCGGCCGACCCTGACTTCGCGCCGATTGCCGATCGCCTGTTGCAAGACGACAGCGGCATTCTCGCGGTGTCTTGGGGCCCAGTGTCCAACCCGTACTGGCCAGCTGGCGGCTTGTGGATGTCGTTCTACTCCGAAGCGCTCGCCCACCAGGACGCCGCGTTCTTCGAAGATCCCCGCCAAGCAGCCTGGGCCCGCAACCAGCTTCCGGTATTGATCGTTGACAACGAAGCGACCATGGCGTGGCAACACGATGCCGCGCCCGTCGAAGAGTTTCAACTGCCCGGCCCTGATGAGCCGGTGACCACGTTGTCGTGGGCGCGGTTGGTGTTCGCCGCGTTCCAGTTGGCGTCGCAAGGCAACCTGTCGGAGACCGACACCGTGGCGCCGGGGCGTCCGGAGCGGCGCCGCACTGACCGAGCAGGTCTTCCCGCTAAGGACGTGCGCGTGGTTCGACTTCGCCGGTCGGTGACCGACAGTCGGGCGGATGACGGTGCGGAAACGTCGCGGCAGTACCGGCATCGGTGGGTGGTGCGCGGTCACTGGCGTAACCACTGGTACCCGGCCCGCAAGACGCACCGACCCACATGGATCGCCCCGTATCTCAAAGGCCCCGAGACCGCGCCGCTGTTGGGCGGTGAACGCGTCACCGTCATCGACGCGCCCAAGCAAGCCGACGAATCGTGACCGGTTGACGCACTGGCGCGGTGGGATGTCGGTCGTTCCCGGCATGATCACTTCATGGCCTTGGATACGGAAATGACGTGGAGCGCGCTGGTGAAGCTGTCGCCGGAGGAAGAGTCTGCCGACATTTGCGAGGCCGTGCTGCGGGTCGCCCAGGCCGTCGCTGCGTGGCAGGCGCAGCTGTCGGCCGGTGATCGTGACCGGCACCCGGTGTCCACGATCGGTCGGTGCAAGCGGCGGTGTGCCGTGTGTCGTGTTCACCGCGCTGCCGGACTGGTGGAATCCGATGTGACAGCGGCGGCGGGTCTGGCGGTCGACAATTTCATCCCGCAGACCAAGGCACCTGAGGCGGCTGCCGCGATCGAGGTCTTGCGGCACATCGCTTACATCCGCAAGCCTGCTGCGGCCACCGCGCGCGAACACCTGGGCATCACCGACGATCCCCGCGATGCCCGCCGAAACGCCGCCCAGCAAGCACGCAACCGGTATCGGTTACACCGCCGCCCACAACGATCGGGCCCACAGGTTCGAACGGTGACGGTAGGCGATGCGATGCGGTGTGGGTTGTGGAACAGTGGCGGCATGGAGTCGACCACGCCTCGCGATATCAGCCTCGAATTCCGGCGCGTTCCGGACTGGCACGGCTACCGGATCTCGTGTCCGGGCTGCGGTGCCGAGGGACCGGTGAGGTTGTACGCCCGTCATCATCCCGATTCCGGATTGGATGATCGGGCCTGGGCGGAGTGCCACGCCCCTGATCATGGACTGGATGCGAGTCGGCAGTTCGAGCATCCGCTGATTTACCCGGTCTGGGTGCGGGCGATGTTTGCTTGGGAGGTCGCTGGGTTGCCGCAGCCACAGCCCTACGCTGTCGGGGACTGGTGGCCGCACCGCTCGTCGCGTTATTACGTCGATGATCCCGAAGCGCCGATCGGCACAGAAGTGTCCTATAAGCCATGGGGCGTTGGTGGATGGTCGTGGCAACGCCGCGACTGGCCCGACCTGTTCGCGGCTGGCGAGGAGGCTGGTGTGTGGGAGCAGCAGTGGAGCGCGTCCTGGTCGGCTATCGGCGGATGGTCGCAAACCGGACAGTGACAGGCCCTGGATGGTCAGCGAAACACCCCGGCGCGTGTCAGGCTGGTGAGATGACGAACCTTGAGGTCGACCGCATCGAGTGGATGCGCATCTACACGGTGACCTGCCCGGTTTGCGCTGCCGAGGGGCCGTGGCGGTTGTGGACACGCGAGGCCAACGCGGGGCTGGTGTGCGCAGGCTGCGACCTGGACTGGCAGCACCCGCTGGTGTACCCGGCCTACATCAAGGCGCGGGCCGAGCGCATCGCCGCGGGCACCGACGCCGAGCTGCCGCCACTGGAGGAGACGATCGGGTGGCGGCCTCACGCGCAGACCTCGGCGGTGGACATCTACGAGTCCGACGCGGTGGCCGCCGAGTACTGGTCGCCGTGGGACCGCGGCACCCGCTGGGACGTTGACTGGCCCGATCTGTGGCAAGCCGACGGCATCGCCACCAAGATCGACGAAGTCGCCGCAGAAGACGCCGGATGCGACCTGGTGACGGCCCGGCGCTTGTGGTGGGTGGAGCCCGAGATCGTGGCCACCGCCAAGGAGAAGCTGGCGGAGTTCACTGCGGGGACACGGAACCGGGCGCAGTTCTACCACGGGAAACTGTTTCCCCTGATCGCCGAATCCCAGCGCCGCCACGGTGACTTGGCACCCGACCAGCTGTCGGACTAGGTCAGCACGATGTCGACGATGATGGTGACCGCAGCCAGGGCGGCGGCGATGAGGAGCATGTCGACGGCCAGGCGCAGCAGCCGGTACTTGTGTTTCACCATGGCCGCCAGCTCGGTCAGTTCAGCGTGGCGTTCGTGCTGATGATCATGATCGTTGGCCGCCAGGCGTTCCAGCCGGACCCAGCTGGTCACCGGGTGCCCAGACCACGCCAGGAATCCGTGGCGACCGCGTAGACGAGGCCGCACCACCAACAGCAGCACGATGCCAGCGGCCGCGGCAGTGGCCTCCGCACCCCAACCGCAAACGGTGACCGCCAGCGACTTGTCGGGAGTGAGGGCCGCGGCTCCCCAGGCCAGTCCGGCCAATACGCCGGTGCCCAGCAACCCGGCTTTGGTATCGATGCGCGACAGCTCCGTCCGGACCGCCGCCAATTCATCAGCGCGCAGCGCGGCGATCGACACCACCTCGCTCGCCTCGGTCTCCGGGTCCGGTTCAGGATCGGGTTCAGGTGCGGGCCTTGGCCTGGGCAGGGAAGGAGGGGGGATGTCGTGACACGGACAGCACTTGAAGGTCGGCGGGATCCATTCACTGAAATCCCGCAAACGCGGTGGCTCACGAGAAACGTGAACCCGAGGCGGTTCAGAAGGCGGGTAAATGCGGGGTGGTTCGGAAGAGAAGGGCAGCGTGTCGGCGGGGTACCCGGGCGGTGGAGGCGGCGGGGAGAACCAGGAATTTCTATCCATCAAAGACTATCCATATGAGAGAAACGGAAGGGTCGAGGCGACCATAGGCGCGAGATGTCGCCCGTGTCAGGGGATTCGAAGGTTTTGTCCCCCGATTCGGTGAACTGGCGGCACATGCGGCCAGCACCGGTCTTGTCGTCCAAGACCGTTCTCAGACAACGGTTGCGGCGACGCCCGTGAACGGTAACGAGACCGTCCTGCTTGAGCAGGTCGACGGCGCGATGGACAGTTTGGATGTTGACGTCGTAGCGTTTTGCATCTAGATCACTGTCGCTGGAACACCCCGTGCGGCTTGAATCAAGCCATCCTTTTTAAGTAGCTCGAGTGCGCGATGGGCAGTGCTTGGTGCGACGCCGTATCGAGTGGCGAGGGCGTGCTGTGCCGGAATGCGATCTCCGGACGACAGGATTCCAGACCGAATTGCTCCCGCCAGGTCGGCGGCGATGCGTTCGTAAGGCATCGAGGGTTCTTCGGGCACAGCCTTCTCGGGTTTGGAGCTAAAGAGATGGTCGACGCCACTTGGAAGCTGGGGCATTCGCGCACTGGTCAGTTCGGCAGCTTTTTGGTCGGCCTCGGCGAGGAACGCGGAGTAGACCCGGAGCGTTGTGGTGCCGCCGCCGCCGTGTCCCAGACGGCCGGCGACGGTGCGGACGTCCACGCCGGCCGCGATTAGTTCCGTCGCGGAGTAGTGCCGGAGGTTCTTGATGGTCGTGTCTATGCCCAGACGGGTGACCATACGGTCGAAGCGCTGACTGACGGAATCTGGCTTCAGCCAAGCGGAGTGGTCAGGAGACAGCGAGAACAATCGGCCAGTTGGCTCGATCGATAGTCCGAGCTCGTTGGCGCGGGCCCCACGGTGTTCCAGGTAAGCCCGCAGTAGCTCGACATCCTCAACGGTGAGCGCAATGCGCCGCTTCCGGTGCGTCTTGGTCGGCTTCTCCCAGGTCCGTTTCCCCTTCTGCGCGATGGCGGTCTCGGTTCGCAGCACCGCCGCGTCGAGATCAAGCAAGCCCAACTTGAGTGCGCAGACTTCACCTCGGCGTAGACCGGTGCGCATCTTTAGCCAAACCAGCATTCCCCAGTCCGGGTCCTTCCACGCCTCGTTGGCAATCCGGGCGGCTTCAACAGCGGACACAGGCTGCGGATCTGGGGGTGGAAGTTCGAGCTCTTCGGCCTGCGCCATGGGATTGACGGTGATCCACTTCCACCGGATCGCGCGCTTGAATACGCCGGACAGGACCGCTCGGATGTGGGCAATGCTGTATTCGGCCAACGGTTTGCACAGGTGGGGCCCGCAGCGGTCGTCACAGTCATGGGGACGCTTGGTGCGGTGTTCGGTGAACCGACGACCTTCGCAGTGCGCGCGGCAGGTGCGTAGCTTGGCGTCGAAGGAGTCGAGCACCTCGGCGTCGATGTCAGCGATGCGCAGATGCCCAAGGAGCGGTCGAATGTGGTTGGCCACTTCGCTTTCGTAGGCGCTGCGGGTGTTCTCTGAGATCTTCAGACTCGTCTGCTTCGGGTCGAAGTACCGATCCAGTGCCTGAGCGACGGTGGCGTTAGTGCGCGGGTGGCGCCGTTCGTCGACTTCGGTGATGAACCGGCGGCGGGTGCGCTCAGCAAGGTCCCATGCTTCGCGCTGCTGCTTCGCGGAGGCGTTGGGCGACAGCGTGATGGTCTCGGTGAGGTAGTTGCGCTTCTTGGTGAGCGCGTCTTGGCCCGCGTAGACGCTGACTCTCAGTGACCCGCTTTTGAGGACTTCGATCCGTCCGCGTTGGCGTTTTTCAGGCGTTCGGCGACTGCTCATGGTGCGAGTCTAAGAAGATTCGCACCACATTCCGCAACACGCGAGGTGGACATGAAAAAGCACCATCCGAAGATGGTGCTTTTGACCTGCTGAAACTTTGGAGCCGCCTATCGGAATCGAACCGATGACCTATTCATTACGAGTGAATCGCTCTGCCGACTGAGCTAAGGCGGCGGGTGGATCGGTCGTCGAGTGTACTGGCCTCGGCGGAGGCGACGCTACTGGGTTCGGTCCGAACGACCCATTCGCTCGTAATGAATTGCCCTTGTGATCTTGGCCGCCGCGCGCGTAGCGTCCGCGACATGAGTGACAAACGAGCGGCGGTGCTCATTCCGGGGGCCTGGGGCGGGCAGGCGACGCCGTGGATGACGTACGCGAACGCCGCCGCGAGCGAGCGGGGGGCCGAGGTTCATCAGATCCAGTGGGAGCCGCCGCAGAGTCTCTACACGCAGCCGGACACGGTGCTGGGCTGGGTGCGGGAGCACGTCGAGCCGGTCATGGACGGGGTGGACCCGGTGGCGTCGACCGTTGTGGTGGGCAAGTCGCTGGGGAGCAACGCGGCGGCCATCGCCGCCGAACGGCGGCTGCCCGCGATCTGGTTGACGCCGCTGTTGACCGTCGATCGGGTGGCCGAGGCGTTGCGGGGCGGCAAGGCGCCGTTCCTGCTCGTCGGTGGGACCGCCGATCCGAGTTGGGACGGGAAGCTGGCCCGTGAGCTGACGCCGCACGTGTGCGAGATCGAGGGCGCCGACCACGGGTTCTTCCGGCCCGGCGAGCCGCTGGCCCGGTCGGCGGAGGTGCTGGCGTTGATGGGCACCGCCATGGAGACGTTTCTCGACGAGGTCGTTTGGGCAAGCTGACTCAAACGTCGGTTTCGGCTTCGAAGGGTGCCTATCGTCTAGGCCATGAGTGAGCGACGCAGTGCGCAGTTGAGCAACCGGCACCTGTATCTGCTGCTGGTCGGGTTGATGCTGACCATGCTGCTGGCGGCGCTCGATCAGACCATTGTGGGTACCGCGTTGCCCACGATCGTCGGCGACCTGGGTGGGCTCAACGAGTACGCCTGGGTGGTGACGGCGTACCTGCTGGCCGCGACCGCCTCGACCCCGCTGTACGGCAAACTGTCCGATTTGTATGGACGCAGGCCGATCCTGTTGTCGGCCATCGTGATCTTCCTGGTCGGGTCGCTGTTGGCCGGGATGTCGCAGAACATGATGCAGCTGATCTTCTTCCGGGGCCTGCAGGGGCTGGGCGCTGGCGGGTTGATGACGCTGGCCTTCACCGTCGTGTCCGATGTGGTGAGTCCCCGGGAACGTGGACGGTACCAGGGTTTCTTCGGCGCGGTGTTCGGGTTCTCCAGTGTGGCCGGACCACTGCTGGGCGGTTGGCTGGCCGATGTGGACTGGCGGTGGATCTTCTACATCAACCTGCCCGGCGGCATCGTCGCGCTGGTCATGATCGACCGGATGCTGAAGCTGGTGAAGACCGAACGCCGCCAGCACAAGATCGACTACGTCGGCGCCGCGTTCCTGGTCGCCTCGGTGGTGTGCCTGCTGCTGGCCACCTCGTGGGGCGGCAAGGAGTACGACTGGGACTCGCCGGTGATCATCGGCCTGTTCGTCGCCGGTGGCGTGCTGGCCGCGATCTTCCTGTTCGTCGAGACCCGCGCCGAGGAACCGATCCTGCCGCTGCGGCTGTTCAAGCGCGGCACCTTCAGCCTCGCCAACGCCGGTTCGCTGGTGCTGGGCGTGGCGATGTTCGGCGGCATCATCTACGTCCCGCTGTACCTGCAGATCGTGCGGGGCTACTCGCCCACCGAGTCCGGGCTGCTGATGCTGCCGATGATGCTGGGCATCGTCATCACCTCGATCGTCTCCGGACGCGCCATCAGCGCCATCGGACGCTACAAGTGGTTCATCGTCGTCGGCGCGGTACTGGTGACGACGGGCCTGGCGCTGTTCACCCAGCTGCACACCGACACGCCGCTGTGGCAGACCTTCTGCTTCATGGCGGTGCTGGGCGTCGGGCTGGGCCTGTTCATGCAGCCGCTGGTGCTGGCGGTGCAGAACTCGGTCGCCCCCAAGGACCTGGGCGCCGGGACGTCCACGGCCACGTTCTTCCGGTCGCTGGGCGGCGCCTTCGGGGTCGCGGCCATGGGCGCCGTCATGACCGCCCAGGTCGCCGAATCCATGAGCACCTCGATCCCCGAGGCGGTGAAACAGCTGCCTCCCGAGCAGGCCAAGGAGTTCGCCGAGAAGTCCCACACCGCCGGGGCCGACGGCATCATGCAGGACCCGGCCTCGATCCTGGCGCTGCCCGCCCCGCTGCGCGACGCGATACAGCAGGCCTTCGTCACCGGCCTGGACCAGATCTTCATCGTCGCGGCCTGCATCGCGGCGCTTGCGGTCGTCATCGCGGTGCTGCTGCCGAACTACGAACTACGTGGAGCGGCCCCGGCGTCCGAC
Source organism: Stackebrandtia nassauensis DSM 44728 (assembly GCF_000024545.1). GTDB lineage: Bacteria > Actinomycetota > Actinomycetes > Mycobacteriales > Micromonosporaceae > Stackebrandtia > Stackebrandtia nassauensis. The sequence goes on along the minus strand of NC_013947.1, from coordinate 6,583,381 downwards.
GCCCCTGAGGACGCGGCCGCCGAGGCCGAAGCGCATCATGTCGTCTAGCTAGCCACCCAGGCCGCGGGAGTCCTGCTTCAGGGCGGTGTCGATGGTCAGCGCCGAGGTGATCACCATCGACAGCATCGGGTCCTGAAGTGGACGGTGGATCTGGAGCACGTAGTTGTCGGCCGTGGTGAACATGGTCTTCAGCACGCCCTCGAAGGTCTTGGTGATCCGGGCGACCTCGGCACCGGTGTGGTCGACGACCGCGAAGTTCCAGGCACGCCAGTTCTCGCCCCGGATCTGGCCGATCTCCTGGCCGTTGACGATCAGCCCGAAGTTGATCTTGCCGATCGCGTTGAGCTGCTTGATCTCACCGATCGGGGCGCCGTCGCCGCGTTCGATGACGACCCGCGACTTGACGAACTTCGCCGGACGGGTCGCCTTGAGCAGCACCCGGCCGTGGCCGTCGCGGATCTCGAACTTGTGGGTCATGAACTGGTCGTAGCTGCCCAGGAACCGGATGGCCTTCTTCAGGCCGCTCTGCCCGACCTGGACGACCGCCGCGAGCTGCTGCCCGGCCTGGTCGTAGACGGAGTACTCGTTGTTGATCTCGATGAGCTTGGTCTTCTGGTTGACCACGAGCACCGGTTCGGTGAACAGGGTGCCGCCGCCGCGCTGGGTCGGCTGCACACCGGCCTGGTGCTGCACCTGCTGCTGGATCTGGGACGCGTTGGCGGGTCCCGACACGTCGAGTTCGGCCAGCTTCTCCAGCTGCGAGGGCTGCTGGTGCTGCTGTTGCTGACCGGGGTTGAGGTGGGGCGTCCACTGGTTTCCGTCCCAGTAACGCTGCTGGCCGCTTCCTTGGGGATCGGGGTACCAGCCAGGGGGGGTGTTTTGAGCCATGCGCGCGACCCTACCCGAGGATATGCAACACCAGCCAAAACCTCCGGTACGCGTGATCACGCGTACCGGAGGGAGGACTACTGGTGATCGTCACCGGATTCTTTGGCCTTGCGGTCGATCTCGCGCTGGACCGAACGGCGGATCTCCGCCTCGGCCTCGGTGCGTCCGACCCAGGTGGCGCCCTCGACGCTCTTGCCCGGCTCCAGGTCCTTGTACACCTGGAAGAAGTGTTCGATCTCCATGCGGTCGAACTCCGGCACGTGGTGGATGTCGCGCAGGTGCTCCTGCCGGGGGTCGTCGGCCGGGACGCACAGCACCTTGTCGTCGCCGCCCTTCTCGTCGCGCATCCGGAACATGCCGATGGCGCGGGCCCGGATCAGACAGCCGGGAAACGTCGGTTCGGGAACCAGTACCAGCGCGTCCAGCGGGTCGTCGTCCTCGCCGAGGGTGTTCTCGATGAAGCCGTAGTCGGCCGGGTACTGGGTCGCGGTGAACAACGTGCGGTCCAGACGGATCCGCCCCGTCTCGTGGTCCACTTCGTACTTGTTGCGGTTCCCTTTGGGGATTTCGATGGTGACGTCGAACTCCACGGCGTCTCCTTGTGACTGTTGGTTTGGTGCCGACAATTGAGTGCAAGTAGTCTCGCTTCGTGGCCACAAGTACCAAACCCCACCCCGGCGCACTAAGCGATGCGTCACACGGTAGTCCCGCCGGGCAAGCGTCGGCGGGGAAAACACGTTACTCGCTGTTCATCCTGGTAGCGGTGGTGTCGGTGCTCGTGGCGGCGGGAGTGGTCTTCGTCACCGTCGACACCCGCCCGGCGTCGGCGCTGCTGTCGTTCCCGGAGATGGCCCCGCCCAAGGCCCCCGGGGCGCCCGAGGGTCTGGACGCCGACGCGCCCGCCGTCGACGCCGACGCGCTGGCCGCCGAGCTGGATCCGCTGATCAACGGCGGTTCGCTCAAGGGCAAGACCACCGCCACCGTGCTGGACGGGTTCACCGGTGAGTCGCTGTACGCCTCGCAAGGCGACAAAGCGGCCACCCCGGCCTCGTCCACGAAGGTCGCCACCGCCGCGGCCGCGCTGACCGCACGCGGGCCCGCGTACCGCATCCCCACCAAGGTCGTCGAGGGCGAATCCGAGGGCGAGGTGGTGCTGGTCGCGGGCGGCGACGTCATGCTCTCCAAGGACGGCGACGGCTTCTTCCGGGGCGCGGCGAGCCTGGCGGACCTGGCCGAACAGGTCAAGAAAGCCATGGGGGACAAGCAGATCACCAAACTCGTGGTCGACATGTCGATCTTCGCCGACGACCCGGTCGCCCCCGGTGTCCCGGCCGCCGACGTCGCCTCGGGCTACACCGCGAAACTCGAACCGATCATGTTGGACGGTGGCCGCTCCGGCCCCGACCCGGGTTCGCGCGCCGCCCGCCACGACGACCCGTCCGCAGCCGTCACCGACGCCCTCTCCGAACTGCTGGGCGGCGTCGAGGTCGCCGAGGGCACCGCCAAGAAGGACGCGGCGGAACTGGGCGTCGTCCACTCGCCGACCATGCAGCGGCTCGCCGAGTTCGCGCTGGTCACCAGCGACAACCTGCTGGCCGACGCGCTGGCCCGCCAGACCGCGCTGGCCAAGGACAAGGACGCGTCCTTCGCCGGCGGCGTCGAGGCCACCATCGACGTCCTGTCCGACATGGACGTCCCGATGGACGGCGTCGAACTGTCCGACAACAGCGGCCTGTCCCTCGACAACCGGCTCACCAGCGACGCGCTCGCCGCCGTCGTCTACCAGGCCGCCAACGGCAAGCACACCGCCGCCAGCGGCATCCTCGCCGGTTTCCCGGTCTCCGGCTACAGCGGCGCCCTGGACGACCGCTACGACGACGCCGACGTGGTCGGCAAGGTCCACGCCAAGACCGGCACCCTGACCACGGTCAACTCGCTGACCGGCATGACCGTCACCAAGGAGGGAAGGCTGCTGGCCTTCTCGATCATCTTCAACGGCAAGGGCAACGGCCCCGACGTCGAAGCGGCCATCGACGAGGTGGCGTCCACACTGTCGCGGTGCGGTTGCGCGTGACCGCCGCCGAAGCCGCCCGGCGGCGGCTGCGCGAGACCACGGTGTGGAGCGGCGACCGACTGGCCACACTGCACTGGTGGTCCGACGCGGAACTGCTGCGCCTGCTCGGTCCGGCCCTGGCCGAACTGCACGCCCCGTCCGAAGCCAACCTGGTCGCCGGAGCCCAGTCCTCCGGCTACCTGCTCGCGCCCCTGACCGCCACCACCCTCGGCGTCGGCATGCTCGGCATCCAGAAACTCCCGCGACCCGACGGCTCCATAACCCTGGCCACCGCCACCGAAATGCCCGGCCCCGGCGACCGGGTGCTGCTTGTGGACGACGTCGTGGAAACCGGCGCCCAAGCCCTGGCCATCCGCGACCTCGTCACCTCCACCGGAGCCGAATGGCTGGGTGCGGCCGCCATGGTCACCTATCGCGACGTCCCCGGATTGAACCTGAAAGCGCTCGTCCATATCGATGAGTTGCGTTATGGAAGCTTTTTAGATCTCGTCGTTGACTTGTGTGCTAAACCTGCGATGCTGGGCAGCTTGACCGCGATTGACCCCGAACCCCGGAGCGTTTCATGCCTGAATCTCGACCGCCGTTCGCGCTGAGCCGTCGCACGGTGCTGGGTGCCACCGGTGCGGTGGCGGCCGGAGGCGCGGCCGTCTGGGCCGGATCGGCCGCCTTCGCCGACACCGAGTCCGATCAGAGGAAACCCAAGTGCGAGCCCGACCCCGCCCGCCCCAAGCGGCAGCTGCGCGGCTCCTGGATCGCCACCACCGTCAACATCGACTGGCCCTCCAAGTCCGGTCTCGACGTCGAAACCCAGAAAGCCGAGTACAAGCGCTTCCTGGACGACGCCCACGAATACCAGCTCAACGCCGTGGTCACCCAGATCCGTCCGACCGCCGACGCCTTCTGGCCGTCCAAGTTCGAGCCGTGGTCCCGCTGGCTCACCGGCACCCAGGGCAAGGACCCCGGTTACGACCCGGTCGCCTTCGCCGTCGAGGAGACCCACAAGGCCGGGCTCGAGTTCCACGCCTGGCTCAACCCGTACCGCATCTCCATGAAGGCGGCCGTGGGCGACGTGGGCACCGACCTCAACAAGCTCCACGAATCCCACCCGGCCCGCAAGAACCCGGAATGGGTTGTGGCGTACCCGAAGTCCGGCGGACAGCTCTACTACAACCCGGGTCTGCCGGAAGTCCGCGAGTTCGTCATCGACGCCATGATGGACGCCGTCGACAAGTACGACATCGACGGTGTCCACTTCGACGACTACTTCTACCCGTACCCGTCGGGCACCGAGGACTTCGACGACGAGAAGGCGTTCGCCGAACACGGCGGCGACTTCGACAACAAGGCCGACTGGCGGCGCAACAACACCGACGAACTGATCAAGGAGTTCGGGCGCCGCATCAAGGAGTCCAAGCCCTGGGTCAAGTTCGGCGTCAGCCCCTTCGGCGTGTGGCGCAACAAGAAGGACGACCCGGAGGGCTCCGACACCACCGCGGGCGCCCCCACCTACGACGTCCTCTACGCCGACACCCGCAAATGGGTGCGCGAAGGCTGGATCGACTACATCGCGCCCCAGATCTACTGGGCCATGTCCCTCAAGGCGGCGTCCTACAAGGTGCTCGCCAAGTGGTGGAACGAAGTCTGCGCCGACGTCCCCTGCCAGCTCTACATCGGCGAGGCCACCTACAAGGTCGGCGTCGACACGGCCTCCCCGGAGTGGAAGGAGGACCCCAAGGAACTCCTCAACCACCTCACCCTCACCCGGGACCACAAGGCCGTCAACGGCAACATCTACTTCTCGGCCAAATCGGTCCGCGAGGACAAACTCGACGCGATGACCCTGCTGCGCGACGAGCACTACACCCGCCCCGCCCTCGTCCCCGCGGCCAAACAACTGGGCGGCAAACCCCCCAAGGCCCCCAAGGTCACCAGCGTCCACGACGCGGGCGGCAAGTACACGGTCAAGTGGGACAAGCCTTCCAAGAAACGCGAGGGGGTCGACGCGGTCACCTGGTACGCCGTCTACGCGGTCAAGGGCAAACCCGACGAGTGCTCCTTCGCCGACGCCACCAACCTGGTGGCGGTCCGTCCGGCCACACCGGACGCCACCAAGGAGGAGTACACCTTCGAAGCCGACCCCGACCTCACCGTCGCGGTCACCGCGCTCAACCGGGCCTGGCAGGAAAGCGAACCCGGCCTCGGCAAGCGCCACTGAACCACCCTTCCCGATTAACCCAGTCCGTCCGGGCACCTCGTCCCAGCGAGGTGCCCGGACGTGTGTTCACTTTGGAGGTACCCCCATGGGCATGTACATGACCTTCGTCCGCCTGACCCCGGCCGAACTCACCAAGGCCGTCAACGACCCGGAATGGGCGGAGGAGTTCGTCGACGAGTTCTACGAGGACGACGACATCGATCCCCTCGCCGACCTCGACCTCGAGAAGTCCTGGGGCGGCCTGATATACCTCTCCGACGAGGCCGGACTGGGCCTGAGCCTCCTCGACAGCGGCACCCGCATCATCTCCGACGACACCTGCATCGACGGCTGGGACGCCGACGAAGTCAAGGCGACGGCGAAAGCCCTGTCCGAAACCCCGTTCTCCAAACTCGTCGCCCACTACAACCCCGCCGCGATGATGTCCCAAGAGGTCTACCCGCGAGTCTGGGACGCCGACCCCGAGGGCGAACTCGAATCCCTGGAGTGGAACTACCGCCAGATGGTCGAGTTCTTCACCGCCGCTGCCGCCGCCAACCACGCCGTCCTGATGAGCTGGGGTTAACGCTCCCCGCGGGCGGATGCGGGGTGAGTCGCCTCCGCCCGCGGGGAGTGGGGTTAGGCCGAGACGGTGCCGATCCAGCTCAGCCGGGGCAGGGGCACCCGGGTGGGCTTGAGGGGGAGGATCGGGGCGGCCTGGCCGACCGCGCGGCGTTGGGCGTCGGCGTACCAGCGGACCGGGGCGGGGAGCCGGTAGAGGGCTCCGTCCCGGGTGCGGGTGACGTCGACCAGGGAGGCGTCGACCAGTTCGATGAGGGCCTCCAGAGCCTCCGCTGAGCCGCCGCAGAGGCGTTCGGCTTCGTCGACTCCCGCGGGGGCGGGGAGGGCCGACATGGCGCGGAGGAGGTGGGTGGCCCGGGAACTGAGTTCTTCGCAGGCGGTGTCGAGGATCCGGGACAGCTCGCCGCGCGCGTCCAGTATGGCTAGTGGGTCGGCGCGGAGCCGGGCCATGAGCCGGGACGGGCCGTACAGCGAGATGGCCGGGGCCAGGATCGTCACCGCCGGTGGGAAACCGTCGATGAAGGTGGTCAGTTCGGTGCAGTCCCCGGGGTCCACGCCGCCGGCGGCGGCGGTGGCCTGGCGACGCAGGACCGCCGCCGCCTCGGTGACGTGCATGGTGGGCAGCGCCCACTTGACCTCGCCGGTGAGGCCGAGCGGACGGGAGGACGCCGACAGGACGCTCACCTGTGGACATTCGCCGAGCAGGCGGGTGATGTGCTGGGCGTGCCACGGCAGGGTGCCGTCGAAGACCAGCAGCGCCGATTTGTGGCGCAGCGCCTCGATCGCGGTGTCCAGCGGTGATCGGAACGGGTCGCCGCGCAGCCCCATCGCCGCCACGACCCCCTGGCCGGGGTCGTGGCCGCCGTCGAGGGTCGCGTACCAGGCGCCGTCGTGGAAGCTGGGGATGAGTCGGCGCCCCAGCTCGCGCACCAGCCTGGTCTTGCCGGTCTGGGGCAACGCCGTGACGCTGGTGAGCCGGTGGCCCTCGACGAGGCGCGCCAGTTGGGCCAACTCGGCGCCGCGTCCGATGAAGTCGTCGGCGTCGGCGGGGATGTTGTGATGACGGGGTTGGATCGGGGGAGGGGGGAATGATCGTGGCAGTCCGTCGGCGGTCAACTGGTGTAGCCGGTTGACGTCGTCGAAGCCGCGCAGGGTGAACAGTCCCAGGTCTATCAGGGTTGTCTTCTCAGGGAGTGAGACGGTTGAGTCGAGTGTGGATTGGGTGCACAGGATCTGATCCCCGTGCGCCGCGGCGCACACCCGCGCCGCCCGGTGCACCGCCGAGGTCGCGTAGCCCTGTTCGTCGGGTTCGGCGACCGCGGTGTGCAGACCTATCCGTACCTTCGGCCGGGCTGGTCCGCTCCAGTCCGGGTCCGTCGGCCAGGCGTGTTGCTTCAGCGCCAACTGCACTTCCACGGCCGCGTGCAGGGCGGTTTCCGCCTCGGAAAAGGCCACAAAAAAAGAATCGCCCTCGGTGAGCAATTCTGTTCCGGTGTATCGGGTGAATATTCGCCTCATTAGGCGTCGGTGTTCGTGAAGCACTCTCCGGTAGCCGTCCCCAAGGGTATGGGCCAGCCGCGTGGAGCCCTCGATATCAGTGAATAGGAACGTGACCAGACCCGTGGGAAGTTCGTCCGGCCTCAATGTGGTGCCCACCTTGTACCTCCTCTTCCCCCGTGGGCAAGATGTGCGCCGCGATGGTGGTGGTTGCGGCGCACATGCGTGGTGATAACTGGCAAACCCGTTGTAGTGGATGGGTGGGGATGAAGCAACGCATCCGCCCACCCGACCACAAAAGGGGCTCGTCAGGCGAAACGAGCAACCCCATATTCGAGTTGCGATCCGAACACGATCAGTTTTGACCCTCTTTGTTGTACGAGGCACCAACGGGGGGTGGTGTTCACCCGTGTTAATGGGGGATACTCGCGTGCGTGCAGGTTTTCTCACGCGTTTCGCGGATCGGTGATCGAATACGCGACGCCGTCATGCGCCCCGACGGACGGATCGTCACCCAGGGGGCGCTGACGCTGGCGGTGCTTGCCGGAGTATTCGGGTTGGCCGTCTACGCCGTCCCGCATATTGGACCCGATTGGGCCTATGGCGCCGACGCCGAGGACACCAGTGCCGCCGCCGACGAGACCGAGCAGCCGCTGGCGCTGCCGCCCGGCCTCGACTCGGCGCCCGGCGGCGGCGACGCGCCCACCACCGACGAACCCAGCGACAGTCCCAGCCCCGGCGACCAGAACACCGGCACCGAGGCGCTGCGCACCTGGGCGGAGTCGCTGAAGGGCCTGGTGGACATCGACCCGCGCGCCATCATGGCCTACGGCAACGCCGAACTGGTGCTGGCGCAGGAGAAGCCGGACTGCAAGCTGTCGTGGACGACGCTGGCGGGCATCGGCAAGGTCGAGACCAACCACGGCACCACGAACGGCACCACTTTGGACGATGCTGGTCGTCCGAAGAAGCCCATCCGGGGCCCGGCCCTGGACGGCACCAACGGCAACAAGGAGATCCGCGACACCGACGGCGGCAAGTACGACGACGACACCACCTACGACCGCGCGGTCGGTCCGATGCAGTTCATCCCCTCGACGTGGGAGCGCTGGATGGACGACGCGGACGGTGACGGGCAGGCCGATCCCAACGACATCGATGACGTGGCGGTCGTGGCCGGATACTATCTGTGTGCGGATGGACGCGATCTGACGCAGGCCGAGGACTGGTACGCCGCGATCTTCTCCTACAACCACAAGGATTCCTACGTCCGCAACGTGTACGACAATGCCGACGCGTACGGCCGTGCCAGCAAGGCTTGATCAGACCGTCTGTTTCCCCGGCTCCCAAGGAGGCAGCAGGATATGCAGGTCACCCCGTTCGACCCGGCCACCGCCAGCGAACACGAACTGGCCGGGTGGAGAGACGTGCTCAACGCCGTCGTCGCCTCCGACATGCCGGGCGAACCGGAGTGGCACAGCGACAGACTCAGGGACTACCTGGCGGTCACGATGCCGCAGGAACAACGGGTGGCCTTCGTGGCCCGCGACGGTGGCGGCGACATGGCCGGACACGCGAACCTGCTGCTGTTCAGCGGCGACTTCAGCGGCACCGGGATCTTCGAGATCTTCGTGCACCCGACCCAGCGCGGTAGCGGCGTCGGACGGGACCTGCTGAAGCAGGTCGCGCAGCGGGCGGCCGCCGAGGGACGGGAAACCATTGGCGTGGAGGTCATCGCGACCACGCCCGCCGTCGGCTTCTACGAGCACTACGGCTTCGTCCCGTCGGTCATCGAGAACCGGCACCTGCTCAACATGCGCGACATGGACTGGGAGCGGGTGCGCGACGGCTCGCGCCGCATCGCGGCCGGTTACCGGCTGGAGTACTACTCCGGCGGGCTGCCGGAGTCCATGCTGGAGCGCTACGCATCCACAAAGGTGCATCTGCGGGTCAACGGCGAGACCTCGTGGCGCGGTTCCGCCGACGCCCGGCGGCTGCGCGACAGTCTCGACACGCTGGCCAACCGGGGCCTGCGCACCCACCTGGTGGTGGCGATCGCCGAACCGGCCGAGTCCGTCGTCGGTCTCACCGAACTGGTGGTCGCCGCACAGCGCCCCACCCGTGGCGACCAGTACGACACCGTCGTGGCCCCCGAGCACCGCAGCTATGGACTGGGCCTGGCGATGAAGGCCCGGATGCTGTGCGAACTGGCCGAGAACGAGCCGCAGCTGGTCGACGTGCAGACCTGGACGGCGTCGGACGGCGACCCCTACGCCCACGTCGACGCGCAGCTCGGTTTCCGCAACGACGTCGAGTGGTACGAATACGAGGCCAACGTCCAGCAGCTGCTGTCCCGGCTGTGAGCCGCGAGCCGTCGGCTGGCTAGCTCGGCGCTTCCTGCACCAGGTGCTCGACCTCGGCGGCCAGGTTCTCGCGCGCTTCGCGCAGCTGCTCCTCGGCGGCCGTGACCGCGCCCAGGAACGACTGCACCCGCGCCAGCCGTCGGGCCTGCTCCTCGGCCTGGGCGCTGTGCAGCGCGCCCGCCTGTTCGCGGTACTCGGCCGCCGCCCGCTCCGCCTGCTCCTCCGCCTGACGGCGCGCCTGCTCGAGGACCTGCTGCGCCTGGCCCCGTGCCTGGCCGATGAGGCGACGGCAGTAGTCCTGCGCCTGCGCCACATAGCCCTCGGCCTGCTCCTGCGCCTGAGACAGCAGCAGCACCGCGTTGGTGTCGGGCTTGTTGGTCATCGTGTTCTGTCGCTGGCTCTGCCGCGACTGCCACTCGCGCAGCGCCAGCCGGAACCGTTCCGACTCCGAGCGCAGCGCGGCCTCGGTGGCGTCGCGCCGCTCCAGTTCCCCGGCGATCCGGGACATCAGCTCGTGCACCTCCTCGGGCTGGTAGCCCCGCCGCCCCAGCGGTGTCAGCTCGAACCGGGCCGCGTTCACCGTCGCCGCGTCGATCCGCCGCTCATCGGTCATTCCTGGCTCCCATACGTCTCATAGTGAATAGACCCCGTGTCCACCCCGGCCTCCACCAAGACCTTGCGCGCCGAGACCACCATCGCCGTGGGGCCGCAGACGTACACCTCGGAACCCACCACATGTCCATGTCGGACGGACAGGTCCACCGGGTTGCCCGTCAGCAGTCCGCGCGCGGGTTCCTCGACGCAGGCGGACAGTTCGAACCAGTCGTGCCGCGCCGCCATCGCCCGCAGCTGGTCCAGGTCGTACAGCTGCGCGGTGGTGCGCGCCCCCCAGTACAGGGTCACCGGACGCGGCCGGGTGCTGGCGACCTGGTCCACGATCGCCTTCAGCGGCGCCAGCCCGGTGCCACCCGCCAGCAACAACAGCCGCCGGTCGGAGGTCTCGTCCAGTCGCAGCCCGTCGCCCACCGGCGGGCCCAGCCGCAGCACGTCCCCGGGCGCGGTCAGGTCGACCAGCGCCGTCGACACGTCCCCGGCCTCGGCCATCCGCACGTGCAGATCGATCGTCCCGTCCGGCCGGGGCGCATTGGCGGGCGAGTAGTGCCGCCACACCCGGGGCCGGTGCGGCGAGGTCACCGTCACCGACTGCCCGGCCCGGTACGGCAGCGGCTGCCGGGGCTTGATCGTCAGCACCGCGGTCTCCAGGTCGCGCCGGTCGTGCGCCACCACGTCGGCGTCCCACCACGCGGGGCTCGACTCGGCGTCGGCCGCGTCGGCCATCACCTGCGCCACCAGCCCGTAGGCGTCGCCCCAGTCCTTGGCCAGCGCCTGGTCCCACCGCGGCCCGCTGAAGTGCTCCAGCGTCGCCAACAGCGCCGCGCCGACGGCCGGATAGTGGTCGCGCACCGCCCCGAACTTGCGGTGGTCGCGGCCGAGCTGTTTGAGGTACGGCACCACCGCGTCCAGGTCGTCGACGGAACTGACCACGGCGCCCAGCGCCCGCACCAGCTTGTCGCGCTGCCCGGCCATGCTCACCGGGAACAGCTGCCGGGTCTCGGGGTGGGTCAGGAACAGCGTCGAGTAGAAGAACAGCGGCACCTGCCCGCCGTGCGAGGCGACCAGCTCCCAGTTGGCTTTGAGGCGATCCGCGTCGACCACGGGTTATGAACCTTCGCTTTCGGTTTCGGGGGTTTCGCGCGGCCTCGGATGCTAACGCGCACGATCACGCATTGCCCAGCGATTCTCAGCGTGACGGCCAATAACATTCGCATAGATTTGCCTTATGCGGGCCTTAGTCATCATTAGGTAGGCTCACCCCGATGGAACAGTCGCGGACGAAGGCGTCCGCTCGAAAGGAAGACGGTCAATGGAATCGCGCATCCGCGTTGTAGTGGCCAAACCCGGCCTGGACGGGCACGATCGCGGTGCCAAGGTCGTCGCCCGGGCGCTGCGGGACGCCGGAATGGAAGTCATCTACACCGGCCTGCACCAGACGCCGGAGCAGATCGTGGCCGCCGCGATCGCCGAGGACGCCCACGCCGTCGGGCTGAGTGTCCTTTCGGGAGCTCACCTGACGCTGTTCAAACGGGTCACCGAGCTGCTGGCGGAACGGGGAGCCTCCGACATCGTCGTGTTCGGTGGCGGCATCATCCCCGACGAGGACATTCCCAAGCTCGCCGAGCTGGGAGTCGCCAAGGTGTTCACCCCCGGCGCCACCACGAAATCCATAGTCGACTGGGTCACCGCCAACGTTTCCACGACGCCCGTGTGACCCAAGGAAATCCGCCGCCCACGACCGCTCGTAAAAAATCTTTCCATGTTTTTCGGTCAGGGCGTAACCCCCAGCCGTGCCTCTCGTTGAAGTAGGTGTCGGAACGATAACGGCAAACAGCGAATCAGCTGAGGCCCTCACCGCAGGTGAGAAGTTCCGATGAATACGGCCGATGCCTTGTCGGTCGAGGGGTGGCGACAGGGCATTGTGCATATAGAGGGTCGAGCGTCTGAGGGGTGCGCTCGACCCTCACCTATGTCCCGGCTCCGTTGTCGCGGCGCCATCTCATGTCCGGATTCGGCACGGACATCCCGCATTCACTGTTTCGCGCTTACTTTTGACGCACCGCGCGGCTAGGCTCTATGGGTGAATGACGACAGGTCCGCAGTTGAAGCCGCCACTGTAGTGACCGACACCTCTCACATCGATGAGAGGGCGGCGGCGTTCTTCGACGTCGACAACACCCTGGTGCACGGGGCTTCGATCTACTGGTTCGCGCGCGGGCTGGCGGCCCGCCGGTACTTCCGGCACCGCGACCTGCTCCAGTTCGTGTGGCAGCAGGCCCGGTTTCGCATCCGGGGCAAGGAACTCGGCGGCGGCAGCATCAACGAGATCAAGGAATCCGCGCTGTCCTTTGTGGCGGGGCGACGGGTGGCCGACTTCGTGGCGCTCGGCGAGGAGATCTTCGACGACACCATCGAGGCCAAGATCTGGTCCGGCACCCAGGCGCTGGCCGACGCGCATCTGGCGGCGGGCCAGCAGGTGTGGCTGGTGACGGCCACCCCGGTGGAGCTGGCCGAGATCATCGCGCGGCGACTGGGATTCACCGGCGCCATCGGCACCGTCGGCGAAGTCCACGACGGTGTCTACACCGGACGATTGGTCAGCGACATCATGCACGGCCCCGCCAAGGCCGAGGCGATCCGCGAACTGGCCAAGCGGGAAGACCTCGACCTCGACCTGTGCACGGCCTACAGCGACTCCAGCAACGACATGCCGATGCTGAAGGCGGTCGGCCACGCGGTGGCCATCAACCCGGACGCGGCACTGCGGCGCCAGGCCCGCCACCACGGCTGGCAGGTCCGCGACTTCCGCACCGGCCGCAAGGCCGCGAAGTTCGCGGTCCCTGCGGTGGTGGCCGGAGCCGTGGTCGGCGCGATCGCGGGCGGAGCGGCCTGGAAGCGCCGCGGCGCGGCCCGTCGGGCCATGTCCCCGAACGGCCGCCCGAAGCCATAACCGTTGTCGCGCTTCGCCGCCGCGGGTCCGTCGGCACCGAAGCCCCGACCGTCACCGGGCGGTCTGCCAGTGCGCGTTGCGGTGGCCGATAAGGCGGTCGATCGAACACCGGTCCGGCCAGGCTCGTACAGTGTCGCCATGACCGGCACCGACCGACCCGACAACGCGGGCGATCACGACAGCGCAACCGATTCCGGCCCCGACCGGCCCGTCATCATGGGCGTCCTCAACGTCACCCCGGACTCGTTCAGCGACGGCGGCCGTTACACCAGTGTGGACACCGCCCTCGCGCACGCCCGCCGGATGCGCCGCGACGGGGCCGAGATCATCGACGTGGGCGGCGAATCCACCAGACCGGGAGCCAAGCGCATCGACGCCGCGACCGAGATCGCCCGCACCGTCGACATCGTCGCCGCGCTGACCGCCGACGGCATGACCGTCAGCATCGACACCACCCGCGCCTCGGTCGCCGAGGTGGCGATCCGGCGGGGAGCGTCCATTGTCAACGACGTCTCCGGCGGCCTGGCCGACCCGGAACTGGCCCCGCTGGTCGCCCGCACCGGCGCCAAGTTCGTCCTGATGCACTGGCGCGGCCACTCCGCCGACATGTACGCGCCCGCCAGCTACGACGACGTGGTCACCGAGGTCCGCGCCGAACTGCTGGAGCGGGTCGACGCCGCCCGCAAGGCCGGAGTCGCCGCCGAACAGATCATCCTGGACCCGGGCATCGGCTTCGCCAAGCTGCCCGAGCACAACTGGACCCTGCTCAAGCACCTGGACGCGCTGGTCGAGCTGGGCTACCCGATCCTGTACGGCTCCTCGCTGAAGTCGCACCTCGGCCAGCTGTTGGCCGGTCCCGACGGCGAGCCCCGGCCGGTGGCCGAGCGCGCCGACGCGACGCTGGCGACCTCGCTGCTGGCCTTCTCCGCCGGGGTCTGGGGCGTGCGGGTGCACGACGTGCGGGGCACCGCCGACGCCCGCCAGGTGTGGGAGGCGACGCGCCGCGCCAGGTAGCCGCACGCGGAGGCGGCGGCTGCCGTACCGTTGCACCGTGGCGGATCACACCGACCAGATCACCCTCTCCGGACTACGCGTACACGGCTACCACGGCGTGTACGACCGTGAACGCGCCGACGGACAGGAATTCATCATCGACGTGACCTTGGATTTGGACACCCGCAAGGCGGCGCTGTCCGACAACATCCAGGACACGGTTCACTATGGAAATTTGGCCGACGCGCTGGTGACGGAGGTGGCGGGCGCCCCGGTGCGGCTGCTGGAGACCCTCGCCGACCGGCTCGCCGGGGTCTGTCTGGCCGATCCGCGGGTCATCTCGTGCGTGGTCACGGTGCACAAGCCGTTCGCGCCGATTCCGCACAACTTCACCGACGTCTCGGTGACCATCGAGCGGAGCCGCGAATGACCACCGTCGTACTGAGTCTCGGAGCCAACCTCGGCGACCGCCGGGCCGCGCTGGCGTCGGCCGCCGAAGCCCTCGGCCCCGGCCAGCTGTCCGAAGTGTACGAAACCCCGCCGTGGGGTGACGACGACCAGCCCACGTACCTGAACCTGGCCATGATCGCCACCGACGCCGACCGCTCGGTCGAGGACTGGCTGGCGCTGGCCGAGGACATCCAGGCCAAGGCGGGCCGGGTCCGCGATCCCAAGCGCCGCTACGGACCCCGGGTGCTCGATGTGGACATCATCATGGCCTGGGACGCCGACGGCGAACCGATCCACTGCGATTCGCCGACCCTCACGCTGCCGCACCCGCGCGCGCACCTGCGGGCCTTCGTCCTGGTGCCGTGGCTGTCACTGCAACCGGACGCGGCGCTGCCGGGCCGGGGTCGGCTGCGGGACCTGCTGCGCGATCCCGGGCTCGCGGCGGACGCCCGTGCGTTGCGCCGGGTCGGGAAACTATCCTCGTAACCGTCATGAACGAAGGCCAACAGGAACCCAAACAACCCACCCTCAAGCCGACCGCGCCCTCGACGCTGCTGGTAGCGGCGCTGGCGGCGGGGGCGCTGATCCTCGTGCTGGCCACCGTCAACTACCCGCCGGTACCGGGCTGGTACACCCCGACGACGTTGCTGCTGCTGGCCCTGGTGCTGGCGTACACGGCCCACACCACCCGGGCCCGCATCGAACGCAAGGAAGGCGCCAAACCCGTCGAACCGCTGCTGTTCGCCCGGTTCGCGGCATTGGCCAAGGCCTCCTCGGTGGGCGGCGCCCTGATCGCCGGGGCCTACGCCGGGATCGTGGTCTACCTTGTCGCGCACCGCTATCTGGCGGCTGCCGGACGCGACCTGCCGCTGGCGGTGTTCGGTTTCGTCGCCTGTCTGATCCTGGTGGCCGCGGCCCTGTGGCTGGAACGCGCTTGCCGGATTCCCGAGGACTCCGAGGATGACGACCAAACGAGTGGTGGCGCCTCCGCGAACGGGTGAAGATCACGCACCTTTTCGCACGAGCCGATAGTGTGCCATTGACAGGCCTCGAAAAACTTGCCCCGCGGCACTATATTGACGTCGCGTACCCCGGTGCATGGAGAGAAGAGTGATGAGCGTTCAAGACCCGCGCCCCGATGTCGCGCCCGAAGAACAATCGGCACCGGAGGGCGACACGCTCGTGTCCCAGCCGGTCAGCCCGTCCGCGACGACGTACGAGGCGGCGACGGTGTCGCCGGGAGAACCCGAGACCGTGCCCGATCTCGCCGCACCCGCGTCCTTCACGGTGCCGCAGGACGAACCCGCCGCCGCGCCGAGCGACAAACTGTGGGTCCACTTCGTCTGGGAGGGCCTGCTTCTCGTCCTCATCGCCCTGGGTGTCGCGGCGTTCTTCCTCTTCGGCCCGAACACCGGACTGGGCAGCCCGGACCGGGTGATGGAACTGCTGGTCGGCTCGACCCCGTTCCTGCTGTTCGCGATGGCCCTGGGCCTGTCGATGCGGGTCGGTTCGATCAACCTCGCCGTCGTCCACCTCGGACTGTTGTCGACGGTCCTGTTCTCGTCGTTGGGAAACCAGCCACTGCTGACGGCCATCGGCATCGTCGCGGGCGCCATGGTGGCGGCCGGGGTGCTGCTGGCCCTGCTGGTCACCGTCTTCAAGGCCCCCGGCTGGGCGGCCAGTCTGCTGGTCGCGATGGCCGCCTGGTTCCTTGTCTCGGAACGGGAACTGGGCCTGCTGGGCCCGATGACCCCGGACTCCGGCCTGTCGGCCCAGCTCGAACTGACCAGCCTTACCGGCTGGATCATCATCGGCGTCGTGGTTGGACTGTCCATTGCGGGCGGTATCCTCGGTATCGTCCGCCCGGTCCGCGAGACCTTCGGTGTCTGTGTCGACGCGGTGGAGCAGCGCGGCAGGCGCACCGCCGGCGCGTTCCTCACCACCTGGGTGGCCCTGATCGGCTCGTGTCTGCTCGCGGGCGCGGCCGGCTACCTGGTGCTGGTGCCCACGGGCGCCAACCTCAACATCAACGTGGTGGAGGCCAACGGCTTGGCCCCGCTGTTGACCGGCCTCGGCATCGTCCTCATCGGAGGAACGAGCGCCCGGGGCCGTCGGGGCGGTGTCTTCGGCACGCTGCTGGCGGCGGTGGTCGTGTTCATGGTCGCGCTGCTGGTGCAGAACCTGAACGGTTCCTGGATCGTCAACAACGCGATTCCGTTCGGCGCGTTGCTGTTGGGCCTGCTGGTGAACTGGCTGATGGACCTGATGAACCGTCCGAAGAAGACCTACGGTGCGCCTTACACCGCGATGGCGTCGGACGCGTCGCTGTCGGCGCCGATCTACACGCCGGTCAACGCCCCATCCTCTCCGGCGGCCGACTTCGGTGCCGCGCAGTCGGTTCCGGTGTCTCCGGCTCCGGACACGGTTGCTCCGGTCGCCGAACCGGTGTCGCCGATGGCGGCCAGCCCCGGCGAAACCCTGACGCTGCCCGCCGACCCACCCGCGTCGGGGGACTCGACGCAGGAGATCCCGGCCGACGCCAACCCATACCTGTACCGCCCCCCGGCTGGTTAAGCCGCGGCTGGTCGCCGCGATGAGGCCGTCGCTGAGATGGCCGCGCCAGCAGGCGAAGTCGTGGCCGCCGGTGAACTCGGTGTAGGTCGCCGCGTGGCCACGGCCGGTCAGCGTCTCGGTGAGCTGCCGCGCCTGATCTACAATGGCCGCCTCGTACGTTCCGGCGGTCACGTGGATGCGCGGCAACCGCTCCGCCGCCGCGAGCTCGCCGCTCAGCCAAGCGGTTTCGCGATGGTCGCGGCCGTCCGGACTCCACCACAGCGACGGCGACTGCGCGACGATCGCGTCGAACCGTTCCGGCGCACGCAGTCCCGCGTACAAGGCCGCCAGCCCGCCGAAGCTCTGCCCCGACAGGATCGTCCGCTCCGGACGATCGCCGATCGGCAACCGCCGCTTGGCCCAGTCCAGCAGCTCCGTGGTCAGAAACTCGACGAAATCGTCGTTGGGGCACAGTTCCCGGGCCCGGGTGTCGGGATCGAGGCTGTCGACGCCCACGACGCTCAACGGCGGTATCCGACCGTCGGCCTCCATGTTGTCCATGATGGTCGCGATCAGCGCCGGTTCGAACCAGTCGCGACCGTCCAGCAGTATCAACAACCCGCTCGAAGCCTCAGCTCCGGGCGGTCGGTACGTCCACAACCGCCGATCGTTGTCCAGGATCGCGCTACGAAACCGATGCCGCTCAACGGTTCCACGCGCGACACCCTCGCGCGGCTCCGGCCAGGGCTGCGGCGGAGCCTGCGGCAGCGACACCACGCTGTACCCGGGCTTGGCCTCGACCCCGAACGGATCGCTCCGCCCCTGCCGCCACAACGCCAGCCAGTACTCGTCGTCCGGCTCTCGTGTCCCCTGCTCGTCCACACAGAACTGATACGAACACCGAAAGTCCGACGGCAGTCGATAACTCAGGTGCCAGACATCAGTCCCCGCAACCCTCCGCAGCAAACTCGCACTCGGATCGGTGCGGTCGAACAGCTTGTTGGGCACCACCAGGACATCGCGCGTGTTATCGTCCCCGCGCCAGACGAACGTCAGCACCGCGTACCCGGGCTCGTCCGCCATCTCGACCAACGGCGCGCCATCTTCGCGCACCTCGCGCCAGAACCCCTCGACGTCCCCGTCCAGCCGCAGTCGCTCAATCCGGGGACTGGCGACGATCTGCGGCTTGTGCCGGGAAGGGACGATCGGTGGCCGGACCGGTCTCACGCGCGCAGCACCTTGATGCCGGCCGCGCTGAACTCCGCGGTCCGCTCCGCCGGGACCGAGGTGTCGGTGATGAGGGTGTGCACCCGCTCGATCGGGCAGATCCGTGCGAACGCGTGACCGCCCAGTTTGGACCCGTCCGCGATGATGACCACCTTGCGGGCCCGTGCGGCCATCAGCTGGTTGATCGCCGCCTCGCCCTCGTGGTGCGCGGTCGCGCCCAGTTTCACGTCGATCGCGTCCACGCCGAGGAACACCATGTCCAGGGTGATCTCGCGCAGGATCGGCGCCGCCAGCGGTCCGATCAGCTCATAGGACTGTGGACGGACGACGCCGCCGACCACCACGACCTTGATGTGCGGCCGCACGATCATCTCGTTGGCGATGTTCAGCGCGTTGGTCACAATGGTCAGTGGCGTCGTGCCCGAGGTCGCGACCAGGTCGGTGCGCATCGCCAGTGCCCGGGCGACCTCGGTGATGGTGGTGCCGCCGTTGAGGCCGACGACCATTCCCGACGAGACCAGGCCCGCCGCCGCCGAGCCGATGCGGTGTTTCTCCTCGACGCGTTTGGCGGTCTTGTAGCGCAGTGGCAGGTCGTAGGAGACTCCACCGGCGACGGCGCCGCCGCGGGTGCGGGTGATCATCTGCTGTTGTGACAGCTGGTCGAAGTCGCGGCGGATCGTCGCCTGGGAGACGTGCAGCCGCTGGGCTGCTTCCTCCACAGTGATCCGTCCGGACGAGGCCAGGATCTCCAACAGCGTGTTCCACCGCGCGTAACGGTCCATGCACACCTCCACGAGAGCGCACCCGGCATTGGCCGAGCGCCGACTATGTGTGCACAATAGTGCGCGAAACCCCGGCACTGCGCCGGTGGTCCTGCGCGAAGGCGCGTGAACCGTGGTTGGAGGAGTCTGAGGATGGCAATAGTCGACGCCGAGATCGCACGTCAGCCCGAATGCTGGACCGCGGCGGCCGAGCTGGCCGTCGAGCATGCCGGGTTGTTCCCCAAGGCCGGTGAGCGGGTCGCCGTCGTCGGCTGCGGCACCTCGTGGTTCATGGCCCAGGCGGTGGCCGGGCTGCGCGAGGCCAGTGGCGCCGGTGAGACCGACGCCTTCACCGCCTCGGAGTTCCCCGACCGCCGCTACGACCGGCTGATCGCGCTGTCGCGCTCCGGGACCACGTCCGAGGTCGTCGAGCTGCTCAACCGCACCGACATCCCCTCGCTGGCGATCGTCGGCGACGGCGACACCCCCGCCGTGGCAGCCGCCGACGCGGCGATCGCGATGCCGTTCGCCAGCGACCAGTCGGTGGTCATGACCAGCTTCGCCACCTCGGTGGTCGCGCTGTTCCGCGCGCAGCTGGGCATCGACCAGGCCGCCGCGATCGCCGACTGCCGCACCGCGCTGACCGCCGAGCTGCCCGTCGACGTCGCGAAACTGGAGCAGATCAGCTTCATCGGCGCGGGCTGGACGATCGGCCTGGCCAACGAGGCCGCGCTCAAGGCCCGCGAGGCCGCGACGTTCTGGGCCGAGTCGTATCCGGCCATGGACTACCGGCACGGTCCGATCTCGATCGCGGGACCGAACCGCGCCACCTGGGAACTCGGCCCCACCGGCGCCGGGCTGCGCGCCGAGGTCGAAGCCACCGGCGGCGCCTTCGTCGCATCCTCCCTCGACCCGCTCGCGGAACTCGTGCTGGCGCAGCGCCTCGCGGTCGCACTGGCCCGGCTTCGCGGCCTCAACCCCGACAGCCCGCGCCACCTGACCCGTTCGGTGGTCCTGCCTTGAGCGACGTCGTCGTCGCCCTCGATGTCGGCGGCACCTCCATGAAATGCGCCCTGGTCGACGTCAACGGCCGGGTCCTGCACAGCGAAACCCGCGTCACGCCACGGGAACACGGCCCCGAGGCCGTCATCAAATCCATAGTAGACACCGCGGTCGAGCTGGCCGCCACCCCCGGCTACCGGGCCCGCGCCGTCGGGCTCGTCGTGCCCGGCCCGGTCGACAACGAGCGCGGCATCGCCGTGTACTCCTCCAATCTCGGCTGGCGCGACGTCCCGTTCCGGCAGCTGGTGGAGGCCGAACTGGGGCTGCCGACCGCGTTGGGTCACGACGTGCGCGCCGGTGGCCTGGCCGAGGCCCGGCTGGGTGCTGGACGCGGCAGCCGCCAGCTGCTGTTCGTCGCCATCGGCACCGGCATCGCCGGGGCCCACATCATCGACGGTTCCGGCCTGTCGGGCGCGCACGGCGCCGCCTGCGAACTGGGCCACGTGGTGGTGCGTCCCGACGGCCCCAAGTGCGGCTGCGGCCAGTACGGCTGCGTGGAGTCGCTGGCCAGCGCCGTGCAGTTCGAGCGCCGCTACGCCGAGGCGTCCGGCACCGCGCGTGAGGCGATGGACATCATCGCCGCCGTCGACACCGACCCGATCGCGCAACGGGTGTGGCGCGAGACGATAGAGGTGCTGGCCGACGGTTTCCTGCTGGGCATCGCGCTGTTGGACCCCGACACGATCGTCGTCGGCGGCGGGCTGGCCAAATCCGGCGACGCGCTGCTGACGCCGCTGCGCACGGCCTTGACGGCTCGCGCTACTTTTCACACCGTGCCAAGGCTGGTCGCGGCCGAACTCGGTCGCGAGGCAGGATGCGTTGGCGCGGCACTGCTGGGACTGGAACGACTGGAGGACGGCACGTGAATCTGCTCGCCAACGCCAAGGTCGTGGTTCCCGACGGCGTGGTCCCCGGGACCGTGCACGTCGAAGACGGCCGGGTCGCGTCGATATCCGAGGTCGACGAACAGGACGTCACCGGCTGGATCGTCCCCGGTTTCGTGGACATCCACTGTCACGGCGGTGACGGCGCGTCCTACACCGTCGGCGACGCCGCCCAGGCCCGCAAGGTCGCGGCTTTCCACCTTCGCAACGGCACCACCACGACGCTGGCCTCGCTGGTGTCCTCGCCGTTCGAGCTGATGCTGGACGCCGTGCACAACTTCCGCCCGTTGGTGGAGGAGGGCGTGCTGGCCGGTATCCACTTCGAGGGCCCGTATCTGGCCGAGTCCCGTTGCGGGGCACAGAATCCCGAGGCGCTGCGCGACCCCGACATCCGGGAACTCGACAAGCTGGTCGAGGCCGGGGCGGGGACGGTCAGGATGATGACCATCGCGCCGGAGCGTCCCGGCGCCATGGAGGCCATCGAATGGCTGTCCGTCCATGGTGTACTGGCGTCGATCGGTCACACCGACGCGTCCTATGAGGTCACACTGGAGGGCATCAACGCCGGGGCCACCGTCGCCACCCACCTGTTCAACGGCATGCGCCCCTTCAACCACCGCGACCCGGGCCCGATCCCGGCGCTGATCGACGACCCGCGCGTCACCTGCGAGCTGATCGCCGACCCGGTCCACCTCCACATGGGAACGTTGGCCTTCGCGGCGCACGCCTCGGTCGCGCAGTGGGCGGTGCTGGTCACCGATGCCATGAGCGCCACCGGAATGCCGGACGGAGAGTACGAACTCGGCGGCCTCAACGTCACCGTCGCCGAGGGCGCGGCCCGCCTGACCGACTCCGGTTCGATCGCCGGATCCACCATCACCATGGACGACGCGTTCCGCAACGCCGTGAAGCTGGCGGGCCTTGAGGTCCCGGTGGCGTCGCAGATGGCCTCCCAGACGCCCGCCGAACTGCTGGGTCTCGACGACGCCGGTCGTCTCGAACCCGGTTCCCGCGCCGACCTGCTCGTGTACAACGAGGACCTGGAGCTCCAGGCCGTGATGCGCGCGGGGGAATGGATACCCCGGTGATCCTCACCGTCGCGCTCAACGCAGCGCTCGACGTCACCTACTCCATCGACGCCGAGCTGCGTCCGCACGCGACATACCGGGTAGGTACTGTTGCCGAGATGCCCGGCGGCAAAGCACTCAACACGGCCCGGATCCTGCACACCCTGCGGGACCCGGTTCTGGCCACCGGTCTGCTCGGCGGCCACACCGGCGAACGCATCGCCGAGCGGATCCCCGCCGGGCTGCGGCACCGCTTCGTCCGCGTCGACGGCGAATCCCGGCGCGCCCTGGTCGTGGCCGACCCGGCCGACGCCACCGGCTTCTGGGAACCCGGTCCCGAGATCACATCCGAAGAGTGGCAACGCTTCCGCGACCGTTTCGACGGACTGCTGCGGGTGGCGCGCGTCGTCGTGTTGTCCGGTTCGCTGCCCCAGGGCCTGCCCGTCGACGCCTACGCCCAGCTCGTCGCCGCCGCCCGCGACCGCGGCGTCACCACGATCCTCGACTGCGACGGCGAAGCCCTGCGTGCCGCGCTGCCGCAACGGCCCGATGTGATCAAACCCAACGCCCACGAACTGGCCGCCGCCGTCCCCGACGCCGATCTATCCACGGTGGACGGAATCCGGAAGGCCGCCGAAACCCTGCGCGCCGCCGGTGCCCGCGCCGTCATCGCCTCGCTCGGCCCCGACGGCCTGCTGGCGGTGCTGCCCGACGCCGCGTTCACCGCGGCCCCGCCCGAGACCGTCTCCGGCAACCCCACTGGCGCCGGCGACGCCTGCGTCGCGGGTCTGGCCCGCGGCGTCCTGTACGACACCGGCTGGCCCACCCGCCTCACCGACGCGGTCGCGCTGTCGGCCGCCGCCGTCAGATCCCCGGTCGCGGGCCGGGTGGATGTGACCGACTACCTGACATTGCGCCATCACATACATCTCAAGGAGCTGTGACCCCCATGGCATTGGTCCCGACCGCTGAACTCATGGAGAACACCAGGGGTGGTGTGGGCGCGTTCAACGTCATCACCGTCGAACACGCCGAGGCCATTGTCGACGGTGCCGGACGCGCCGAGCGTCCGGTGATCCTCCAGATCAGCGAGAACGCCATCAAGTTCCACCACGGCCAGATCGCCCCGATCGCGGCGGCCACCGCCGCCGTCGCCGAGACCAGCGACGTCCCCGTCGCGCTCCACCTGGACCACGTCACCGACGCGAGCCTGTGGGAAGTGGCGCCACAGCACGGTTTCGGCTCGGTCATGATCGACGCGTCCAAACTCCCGTACGCGGAGAACGTGGACGAGACCGGCCGCGCCGTCGAGTACCTCAACAGCCGCGGCCTGTGGGTGGAGAGCGAACTGGGCCAGGTGGGCGGCAAGGACGGCGAGGCCCCGTTGTCGGCCCACGCGCCCGGCGCCCGCACCAGTCCCGACGAGGCCGCCGCCTACGTCATGGACACCGGCGTGGACGCGCTGGCCGTGGCCGTCGGCTCCTCGCACGCGATGACGACCCGCGACGCGGTGCTCGACCACGACCTCATCGCCGCGATCAAGGAAGCCGTCGCGATCCCGCTGGTGCTGCACGGCTCCTCGGGCGTCCCCGACGCCGAACTGGCCAAGGCCGTGCGCGGCGGCATGATCAAGATCAACATCGGCACGGCGCTGAACATCGCCTACACCGACGCGGTGCGCGGCCACCTCGCCGCCAACCCCGACAACGTCGACCCGCGCAAGTACCTGGCGGCGGCCCGGGAGGCGATGGCGGCCAAGGTCTCGCACTTCCTGACCGTCCTGGCGGGCTAGCCGACTGGCAACAAACTGTCGGTTAGCCGACAATTGGCGACGGTGCACTATGATGTCTCTATGACATCACTTCCTGAAACCCCCAGCAACGTCCTGGTGGTGCGCGACGGCAAGGTCGTGCACCAAGAAAGCCACGGCCTCGCCGACCCCGTCGCGGGCACCCCGTTGACACCGGACCACCGGTTCCAGATCGCCTCGATCAGCAAGCAGTTCACCGCCGCGGCGACCCTGCTGCTGGCCGACGCGGGCAAACTGTCGGTCGACGACCCACTGTCAAAATGGGTGTCCGGATCCCCGGAGTCCTGGAAACCGCTCACCCTCCACCATCTGCTGTCGAACTCCTCCGGAATCGGCCACTGGAACGACTATCCCGAGATCGACCTGGGCGAACCGATGCCGATCGACGACCTGATCGCGACGTTCCAGCAGCGCGAGCTCTTCTGCGAACCCGGTTCCCAGTTCCGCTACTCCAGCGCCGGTTTCTGCCTGCTGGCACACATCGTCGAACTGGTCTCCGACACCCCCTACCGCGAGTTCCTGGACCAGAGGATCTTCACCCCACTGGGAATGACCGACACCTTCGCGGGCAACGCCGGTGACCGCCCGAACATCGCCGTCGGCTGTGCCCCCGACGGAACCCCGCGCGAGAAACTGTTCGAACTGGACCTGGTCGGACGCGGAGCCGGGGACATCTGGTCCACCACCACCGACATGGTGACCTGGAACCAGGCCGTGGCCGACGGCCGCATCCTCAGCGACGAATCCCGGCGGCGCAGCTTCACCCCGCACGTCTTCTGCGATTCCGTCTTCGACGAGGAGCACCACTACGGCTACGGCTGGTTCGTCGGCACCATCAAACACCCGGTGCGCTACCACACCGGGGGCAACGCCGGGTTCGAGTCCTTCAGCGGCTGGTTCCCCGAGCTGTCGGCGCACGTGGTCTTCCTGACCAACCGCGACGGCTACTTCAGCGAGATCGGAAACGAGGGACAGCGCGAGCTGATCCTCGAGCACCTGTCCGGCTAGGAATCGCCCGCCTGACCATTGAAGACGAACGTGGGAACCCCGGTGACACCCACCCGCCGGGCCAACGCCTCTCGGGTCGCCTCGGCGTCGAGACCACACTCGACGCCGAGGCGCACCAGAGTGTCGAAATCGGACACGATTGCGCCCTCCTCCACGGCCCGCGCCAGATCGAGCCGATACGTCAGCCCCGCCTTCTTGGCCAGCGCCGTCAACATCCCCATCCGCTGGGCGACTTGCTCGTCCGTACCGCCCACATCACGCTGATGCCGCTCGATCAACGTCTCCTGCTGTCACCGGTGTCAGCGGCATGGCCGCCGGGTGTCAGCCGCGCCGGGAAATCTGTAGAGGCAAGGCGGGAACCCCCGCCGGACAACGAACCACAGATTCCTTAGGAGCACACCGAAATGTCGATCAACTTCACCGACCAGGACAAGACCACCCTGCGCACCGCCGCCTACGGCGCCATCGAACTGCTGGCGGCGGCCAGCGCCGCCGGGGGCTCGCCCCACAAGGTCGCCACCGACGGCTCCATCGCCCTGGGCTCCGCGACCGGCGCGATCGGCCACGTCCTCGCCGAGAAGCAACACGGCGCGAAGCTGAAGGCCAAGTCCGTCGCCGACATCGCCGACCAGGTGCTGCCAGCGCTGACCGAAGCGGCCAAGCTGCTGAAGAGCCAGGACGCGGCCGAGGCCGACAACTTCCGCAGCACCCTCATGGTCGCCATCGAAGCGGCCACCCAGCGCGTCAAGCCCAGCCCGACCCTGGCTGACATGACCCGCAAGATCATCGCCGCCCTCGACGCCGCCTGACACGGCACCAACCACAGCCATACGGAGCCCCTTCGGGGGCTCCGTAACGCTGTTCCGGGCCCGCGACGAGCCACCCGCGAGAGCAACCGACGCAGGCGACTGAACCGGGTGCGAGGGCGGGGAAGCGCCCGGGTGAGCGTCTTGAGTTCGTCGGTTATGTCAACGCTCCAACCCAGGTGGGCGCGAAGGTGTCGCTTGACCGAGTTACAGGGCCAGCGTTCGCCGCAGCGGCAAGTCGTTATCGCCCACAGCATCGGAATGAGTCCGACATGGATGATCGGCCGCAGCCGTCGCACGGCGGGACGGTGGACGTCGAAAACGGACGGTCGCGGGCGGGGCGCGCCGAGCGAACGGAGATAGTCCATCAACTCGGCCTGGGCGCGGGCCGCCGCTCGGGCGGCGGCTTTGGCGTCGGCTTCGCGGGCGAGTTCGTCCAACTGTTCCTGCGAACCCAGGAACGGGGAGCGGTGCTGCCAGAACAGCGTGTCGATGCGGATGCGGTGCTGTGGCTTGAATTCCTCGACGACTGTCATTGCCGGTGACTTTCTGATGCGCGACTGGATTCGATCGGGATAGGACGATCATGACGTGACCCTCTGTCACCGAACTGTTCGAAAGCCCGGCCTCACCGCGCCCCGTATCGTGACGATCACGACGAAGTGGCGCAGTATGATCGCGCCTGGATCGCATTCCCCCACACCATTTCGACGACAGCTAGGTATCCAAACCCCCATGGGCATGTACGTCACATTCGTCCGCATGACACCGGACGAACTGGACAAGGCCGAAAACGACCCCGACTGGGCCGAACAGTTCCTGGAAGACTTCTACGACTACGACGGCACCCCACCGCCCGAGAACTCCGAAGTCGACATTCAGAAATCCTGGGCCGGACTCGACCACCTCCTCGACGAGGCGATGTTGCCGTTCAGCATCCAGGAAGGCGGCTACTGCATCGCCAACGGCAACGGCTGGTACCTCAACCTCTGGACGGTCGCCGACCTCGCCGACGCCGCCAAGTTCCTCGCCGAAACCCCCTTCGACACCCTCGCGGCCCACTACGACGCCGAAGCCATGTCCCGCGAAGAGGTCTACCCCAACGCCCGCTGCTGGGACGCCGACGACCTCCAATACCTACGGCGCGACTACGACGATCTGCGGGCCTTCTTCATCGCCGCCGCCGACTCGGGCCACGGCGCGATGATGAGCTTCGGCTAGTCACCCAAACCGCGCCAGTCCTGTCGCGGTTCCCGTCCCGGTCCATGCTCACCTCGTCTTCGGCCCCACCATATTCGACGTCGCCTGGCACGCGTCGCATAGCATGGCGAACGTGAGCTGCGTGTTCTGCTCCATTGTCGCTGGCGACGCGCCATCCAGTGTGGTCCACGAGGATGACGTGTCCCTGGCGTTCATGGACCTCGCGCCTGTGTCGGACGGGCACACCCTGATCGTCCCCAAGGCCCACTACGCGGGGCTGGAGGCGCTGCCGGAGGACATAGGCGCTCACTTGTGGACCGTGGCTCACCGGATCGGGCGGGCCGTGCGCCGGACTCCGTTGCGCTGCGAGGGTGTCAGCCTCACCCTCGCCGACGGCGAGGCGGCCGGGCAGGATGTCTTCCACGTCCACCTGCACGTGTTCCCCCGCTACCCGGGCGATTCCTATCGCGTTCACGCCGATTGGCGGCAACGCGAACGCCCCGACCTCGATGCGACGGCCGCGCTGGTGCGAGCCGCGCTGCTTGGCTAGGTCGTGCCGTTCGTCGGGCCATCGTCGGTGGTCTACCTGTTCGGGTGACGTCGGTGGTCCCAACGCTGGCTAACGTCCAAGACCATGAACGACGCAGTGCCCTCGCCCGCCCGCGACAGTGCTCGACAGCGGTTCTCACGCGCATTGCGTCGGCGAGGGCGCCGACGGCTGATTCTCGACGGCGTCACTCTCGTCGTGATCCTCTTGCTGGCGCTGGTAGTCGCCACCAATTTCAGCCTGCCCAAGGAGGACCCCGGCCCCGGATGGGCCAAGCAGGAAGTGCTTCCCGAAGCGGAGCCAGTGTGGACACAAGGCGTCGGTGCTTCCGACGCGGCGCTGATTCACGAAGACATGCTGGTACATGCGTATGGATCGTCAAATGGTATCCAAGCGACGGTGTCCGACTTGGGCACCGGGGACAAGGTCTGGCACTCCAACTTGGATTACCCCAGCGTGTTCCTGAGTGGTGACTACATCATCGCCATGCAAGCGCTCAATGGGGATGAGGCAGTCGTGTACGACATCCACTCCGGCAAGGAGGTTCGCACGATCAAACTCACCAAATTCGCCACGGTCACGGTCGCTTCCGGGACTCTGGTCAGTGTTGAGGAGACCGGTGAGAACGACTCCAGGATGCGCGGCTTCGAAGTAAGCACCGGCAAAGAGCTGTGGACCAAGGATCTGAACAAATCCCATCGACAGTGGACGCTTGGGGCGCCCAACGACGTGTGGCAGACCGAACTGTTCCCTGAACTCGGGATCTTCGACGAATCAACGTCGCCGGTCGTACTCCTCAATCGGGAGACCGCTTCGTCTTCGAACGTATGGGACCGAGTCGACGCCATCGACGTGGCCACCGGTGAACAACGCTGGGTCTCGCCGCTCGACTACGGGGACGTGATCAATCCCGATGAACACGGCTACATGCTGACCAAGAGCGGTGACATCTTCACCGAGGTGACGACCGGCAATCCAGGTGACAAGGAGACGACGTCATACGTGATCGACGTGTCGTCCGGGAAGGAAACCGGCTATCCCGAACCGGCGGACGCCTTCGACTATGAGGTCGATACCCCGTTGCAGGGCGACTTTTTGTCGACCAGTGGCAAGGGTTGGCCGCAGATCAAAGACGTCACGAACGGGAAGTCCCTGTGGCGAGCCAAGGATGAGCATAGCCTTCTCGTGCACTGTGGAGATGTCGTTTTCGAAGAGGTCGATCAAGAAGTCGATGATCCAGGTGAACCAGCCGTCGAGGGCGTTCGCGTGCATGACGTCGCGACTGGGAAGACCTTGTGGACCAGGCAGGGGAGCTTGGAATCCGGACCCAGCAGTTTCGGTACGAGTATCGGTGTCGGCGACGATGTGGTGTCGACCGGCTTCGCGAAGGAATCTGAGGACGAGCCCCCGATTCAAGTCTTCGATCGCATCACGGGCAAGGGGAAATGGCAGATCGAGGGCAGGCTGCTGGCGCACAACGACGACTACTTCGTCTTCATCGACCCGGACGATGCTTCTGAGAGTGCCCAACTGCATGTCGTGTCGCGAAAGAACCCCCGCTAGTACTCGTCAGCTCTCGCCCGAGGCGGGGTCGGGTTCGCGGGAGGCTACCGTGACGGGAACCGTCGTTTCCGCTACTGAATCGGACATCACCGCCATGACGACACTGCCGTCTCCGCAACGAACGCGCGTCACGACCAGCGCGGGAACCTTCGACGCCATCGCCGCGGGCCCATCAGAGGGACAGCCGGTCCTGTTCCTCCACGGCTTCCCCGAGCTGTCCACCGAATGGGCCCACTACGTCGCCTTGTTCGGCTCACTGGGATACCGAGCCGTCGCCGTCGACCAGCGCGGGTATTCGCCGGACGCGCGTCCACCCGACCCCAAGGACTACCACCTCGACTACCTCGCCAAGGACGTCGTCGACATCGCTGATTCCTTGGGCTGGAACGACTTCCACCTGGTCGGCCACGACTGGGGCGCGGCCGTCGCCTGGGTCGTCGCCGCCCGCTACGCCGATCGGATCAAGACGCTGTGCGCGGTGTCCGTACCGCACCTCGGCGCGTTCGCCAAAGCCCTGCGCACCGACCCGGAACAGCAGAAGGCTTCCGCCTACATGCAACTCCTGCGCCAGCCCGGCAAAGCCGAAACCGTGCTCCTCGGCGAGGACGCGGCCGCGCTGCGCGGCGCTTACGTCGGTGTGCCCGACAGCAACGTCGAGGTCTACGTCGAGCACCTGTCCCAGCCGGGAGCGTTGACGGCGGCGTTGAACTGGTACCGCGTCGACGGGTTCGACGGCCGGGACGAAAAAGTCGCGGTGCCGACGCTGTTCATCTGGGGCACAAAGGACAGCGCGGTGGCCGTATCGGGGGTCGACGACACCGTCAACTGGACGACCGGCGAATACCGGTTGGAGAAGATCGAGGGTGCCAGGCACTTCACGCCGGAGGAATGCCCCGAGATCGTGGGCCCGATGATCCAGGCTCACCTGGAATCCCACTGACGCGAGGCCATCGCTAATCGGGTCGCCGCAGCCCTGCGATGAGCAGGCCGACCAGCCGACGCGCGTCGTAACGGCGGTCGTTGTCGGCGCCGATGCACAGGTTCCCGACGCCGCGCATGAGTTCGTACGCTTCCACATCGCTGCGGATCTGTCCGGCCTGGCTCGCGGCGTCGAGCAGCTGGGTGCACACCGGGACGAGCCGGTCGATGAAGTACGAGTGCAGCGTCTCGAACTGCGCGTCGGACCGCAGCGCGGCGGCGAGCCCGTGCTTGGTGGCCAGGAAGTCGACGAACAGGTCGATCCACTGCCCCAGTGCGGCATAGGGGGTGGCGCTGCTGGCCAGCAGCGAGGGTCCGGCTTCGGCGCACGCGTCGACCTGGTGCCGGTAGACGGCGATGACGAGTTCCGCCCGGGTGGGGAAGTGGCGGTAGATCGTGCCCACGCCGACGCCCGCCTTGGCCGCGATGTCGCGTACCGGGGCTTCGACTCCCGAGGCCACGAAGACCTCGGCGGCGGCGTCGAGCAGGGTCTGCTGGTTGCGCCGGGCGTCGGCGCGTTTTGGCCGGGTCGCGGGCTCGTCGCTGTCGTTCACCACGTCACTGTCTCACATCACGGTTGACAAACGGAACATTGTTCCGTATCTTTTAGCGGAACAATGTTCCGTTTTTGGATTGGGGATTATCGTCATGCAGTACCGCAACCTTGGCCGCACCGGTGTCCAGGTCAGTTCGCTGGCATTGGGCGCCATGAACTTCGGTGCCATTGGACGCACCACACAGGACGATGCGATCGCCATCGTCGACGCCGCCCTCGAAGGCGGCATCAACCTCATCGACACCGCAGACATGTACAGCCAGGGCGAGTCGGAAAAGCTTGTCGGCACAGCGATCGCGGGCCGCCGCGACGACATCGTCCTGGCCACCAAGGCGAGCATGCCCATGGGCCAGGAGCGCAACCACCAGGGCGCCTCCCGCCGCTGGCTGGTCACCGAGCTGGACAACAGCCTGCGTCGCCTCGGTGTCGACCACGTCGACCTGTACCAGATCCACCGCTGGGACCCCGACACCAGCGACGAGGAGACGCTGTCGGCCCTGACCGATCTCCAGCGCGCGGGCAAGATCCGCTACTTCGGTTCCTCGACCTTCCCGGCGTACCGCATCGTCGAGGCCCAGTGGGCGGCCCGCGAGCACCGCCTGAGCCGCTACGTCACCGAACAGCCCAGCTACTCGATCCTGCAACGCGGCATCGAGGCCCACGTCCTGCCCGTGACCGAGCGATACGGCCTCGGCGTGCTGGCCTGGAGCCCGCTGGCGTCCGGTTGGCTGTCAGGAGCGATCCGGGAAGGCCGCGAGTTCACCACCAACCGGGCGACGATGATGCCCGAACGCTTCGACACCGCGCTGCCCGCCAACCGGGCTCGGCTCGACGCCGTCGAGCAGCTGGTCAAGATCGCCGAGGAGGCCGACCTGACGCTGATCCAGTTGGCCCTGGGCTTCGTGACCGCTCACCCGGGGGTGACCAGTGCGATCGTCGGACCGCGCACGGTGGACCATCTGCGTTCGCAGCTGGCCGCCGCCGACACGGTGCTGAGCGCCGACGTCCTCGACGCGATCGACACCGTCGTCGCGCCCGGCACCGACCTCGCCGCTCACGAGAAGCACGACACCCCACCCGCACTGCTCGACCCCGCGCTGCGGCGCCGCTGACCACCCGGAACGGTCCACGTCAGCGTGGACCGTTCCGAACACGGGTCATTTCTCGGCGACGGCGCTTCCCCGGCGCTTCGCGACATACGGGTGCACGAACAGGAAGATGCCGCTGAAGAACATCAGCGCCAACGGAAGCAGCGGGATGTAGGACACCCAGACGACGGGCTCCGGCAGCGACAACGCGACGGCGGTACCGACGACGGTGACCGTGAAGAAGACGGCCAGCCAGCGGTGGGTCTGCCGGATCCGGTTACTCCAGTTCATGGCGAACTCCTCTCTGCTCCTCACGCTAGCTGCGGTTTCACCTGCCGCGCTTCTCGAAAACTGATCGGTCGGGATCGGGCGGGTGTGTGGTTCGGGTCGCAGAGGTTGACGATTCTTACGACGTAAGTTTATCGTTGTGGGACGGGATAACTTACGACGTAAGAATTCGTTCGACCCGTCGAGTTCGAGGAGGACCCATGTCAGTTGAAGTCACGGCCGCGAAGGTGGCGCCGAGTCCCGAGCGTCGCCGGGCGATGGTGATGTACGCGGGGTTGGCGGTGAGCGTGCTGGCCCTGGCCGTGCCGCTGATCGACCTGGCGACCGCCGACAGCCTGACCGCCCACGTGCGGGCCGCGTATCCGGATTGGTCGGCGTCGCTGGTCGCCGCCGACCACAACGCGATCATCGTTTATCTGTCCATTGTCAACGGCCTGGGTGTCGTCGGGTGGCTGTCGACGATCCGGGGAGTCACCAAGGGCGCCAAGTGGGCCCGGATCACCGGCACGATCCTGTTCGGGCTCGGCGCGCTGGTTGCCCTGTACAACGTGAGCGCGACCGGTGGCGAGTACGCCAACGTCATTCCGTACCCGTACAGCACGCTGGGGTTGTTGCCGGTGGTCGTCGGGGCGGCGGCCGTCGTGATGGTGTGGCGCGCCAAGCGCTGAGCAGCCGGTTCCCGGTGACGTCGCTTATGGAGCACGGGCGCCGTCGCCGGGATCGGAATATTGAAAAGTGTGTTTGCGGCTTATAGGATGAGCGGACATTACTGACTAGTAGGTAATGTGGTTTCGCTTCTGGGAGGCCCCCATGTCCCGCGCGTCCGCCCGAACCCTCGTCACCGCCCTCGCCGCCGTGATCGTCCTGAGTGCACCCGCCGTTCTCGTCGCCGACACCGCGACCGCCGACGAACACCAGACCCGGCCGGTGTTGTTCGTCGGCAACAACTGGGACGGCACCATCGACGTGGTCTCCGACGACGAGAACCTCGACCCCGTCGGTCAGATCAACGCCGTTCCCGACATCGCCGAGCGCAAGGCCGAGATCCGGCGCGACCCGGTCGCGCTGGCGTACTACCTCGCGATTCGCCAGTTCATCGGTGAGGGGCACGACCAGTACGTCGACGACATGTACACCACCCCCGACGCGAAGCTGCTCATCGTGTCGCGGCCCAGCCTCGCCGACGTCGTCGCCATCGAACTGGGCACCGGTGACATCGCCTGGCGGTTCCCGGTCGAGGGTTACCGTTCCGATCACATGGCGCTGTCACCGGACGGGACCCAGGTGGCGGTGTCCGCGTCCACCGGCAACACCGTCCATCTGCTCGACGTCTACACCGGACAGGAAGAGGACAGCTTCGCCACCGGCGACTCGCCGCACGAGAACGTGTACACAAACGACGGACAGTACGTCGTCAACGCCAGCATCGGCAACGTGTACACCCCGTTCGACCACCCGCTTCTCGGCCCCACCAAGGGAAAGCGCTACTTCCAGATCTACGACCGCTACACCGGTCAGCTGGTCAAGCGCGTCAACATGGCCGACAAGCTCGCCGACGCCGGATACCGCGACATGAGCGCGTCGGTGCGGCCGATGACCTTCTCGCCCGACGAACGGTTCGTGTACTTCCAGGTGTCGTTCGAGCACGGGTTCTTCGAGTACGACCTGCGCACCGACACCGTGACCCGGCGGGCCGAACTGCCGATCGCCGACGAGGTCGAGGACATGCCCCGCGAGGAGTACCTGCTGGACTCCGCGCACCACGGCATCGCGATGAACACCGACGGTGACAGGATCTGCGTCGCGGGCACCATGTCGGACTACGCCACCGTCGTCGACCGGGAGACGTTCCAGCACCAGGGGCTGATCGAGAGCGGTGAGAAACCGTACTGGGCCACCCGCAGCGGCGACGGTCAGCGTTGCTACGTCTCCTGGAGCGGCAGCGACCGGATTTCCGCTATTTCCTACACAACCGGACAGGAGACCGCCAGCGCCGCGGTCGGCGACCATCCACAACGGATGCGCGTCGGAGTCGTGGCGGCCGACTGGTCCTGACGTGGGGTGATACCTCCGCCACCGGTAACCGCTTAACCTTTAAATCGAACATATCCGAACGGTGGTCCACTCCACAATTACGCACAAAACGTGATAGAGATGAACGTCGATTCAGTTTCAACGTTGGAACTCGTGTCCGACGTTCCCCTAGGAGTGACATGACGAGCCTCAAAGCGCGGATCGCGCCCCGGAGATGGCTGTCCGCCGTCAAACGGCGCTGGCGGACCGCGACCATTGTCGGCGTCGCCGCCCTCGCGCTCACCACGACCGCCGTCGTTTGGGCACAACCCGGTACCGAGGGCGAAAAAGACAAGGATTCCCAGGCGACTGGAGAATTCCGCAACCCGCTCAACGGCGGCGCCGACCCGACCGTCGTCTACCACAACGAGAACTACTACCTGTCCACCACGCAAGGCGACCGGATCTCCATCTGGAAGGCCAAGAGCCTCGCCGACCTGATCACCGCGCCCAAGAAGGACGTGTACACCGAGTCCGACCCGAGCCGGAACCAGCAGATGTGGGCCCCGGCGCTGAAACGGTACGAGACCGCCGACGGCCCGCGTTGGTACCTCTACTACACCGCCAGCGACGGCGTCGACGCCAACCACCGGATGCACGTGCTCGAATCCGAAGGCGACGACCCCGAGGGCCCGTACCACTACAAGGCCAAGATCGCCGACTTCGGTGCCTACGGCATCGACGGAGAACCCTTCGAGCTCAACGGAAAGTCGTACTTCATCTGGACCGGCCCCGGCCGCGGCCAGGGCGGCCCGGCCCAGCTGTACATCTCGCCCATGACCGACCCGTGGACCACCACCGGCGACCGGGTCGCCATCCCCGCCGACGGCGGGTGCAGTGAGGTCCGCGAAGGCCCGACCCCGTTGCGCGGCAACGGCAAGACCTTCCTGACCTATTCCACATGCGATACCGGTAAGCCCGACTACCAACTGTGGATGAAGAGCATCGCCGACGGCGCCGACCCCATGAACCCCGACTCCTGGGTCCAGCACCCCGGACCGGTGTTCTCCCGCAATGACGCCGCGGGCGTGTTCGGACCCGGGCACCACTTCTTCTTCAAGTCCCCGGACGGCAAGGAGGACTGGATCGCCTACCACGGCAAGAACACCAGCGACTACACCTACTCGTTCCGGACCACCCGGGCCCAGAAGATCGGCTGGAACGACGACGGCACCCCGAACCTGGGAGCACCACTGCCAGCCGGGGAGACCCAGAAGCTGCCGTCCGGCGACCCCGGACCCGGGACCCGCGCCATCAACGACGGCGACATCGGTGACGGCGACTTCCAGGTGAAGTACGCCGGGAACTGGAAGTCCGGCAACGGCTGCGCCAGCCAGTGCTTCAAGGGTGACGACCACTTCAGTCAGGAGAAGGGCGCCACCGTCACGTTCACGTTCACCGGCTCCCAGATCGCGCTGTTCAGCGTCCGGGACGTCGGCAACGGTTACGCCACCTTCTCCATCGACGGCGGACCCGAGTCCGACAAGATCGACTACCACAGTGGAGAGAGAGTCGGCGAACATCCCAACTACATAAGCCCGAAACTGGATCCCGGCAAACACACGCTGCGGGTCACGGTGACGGGCGAGAAGAACCCCGACTCCGGTGCCGCGTACGTCAGCATCGACCGCGCCGAGGTCTGGGAATAGGCTGCTGCTAAGAATGTGGGGGTCGAAAGGCCCCCACATGATCAGCATTGGCAAGCTCACCGAGAACGACCGCGAAGCCTGGGAGAAACTCTTCACGGGCTACAACACCTTCTACGAACGCACACTGCCGTCCGAGATGATGAACCGCGCCTGGCAGGCGTTCCAGGACGACACCAGAATGCACGCGTTCGGCGCCAAACTGGACGGTCAACTGGTCGGCATCGTCCACTTCCTCACCCACGCGAGCACCACGGCCTTCGACGTGTGCTACCTGCAGGACCTGTTCACCGCACCGGAAGCGCGCGGCAAGGGCGTCGCCCGGGCACTCATCGACGAGGTCACCGCCTGGGCGCGGGCCCGCGAATGCAGCCGGGTCTACTGGTCCACTCACGAGACCAACTCCACCGCCCGCAAACTCTACGACCAGGTCGCCGAGAACAAGGGCTTCATCCTGTACCAGATCGCACTGTAGGGATACCGCTTGCCGCGACCCGAGGCCATCGGGCAGAGTATTCGCGTGGCTGGTGAGGGAGAGTTCCTGCCCGGGTTGGAGTTGTGCCGGGCCCTGTACGTCGACGGTGTCAAACCGATACTGGAAAGCCGGTACCCGGACCTGCGCCACAGCGCCGCCCGGATCGGCGCGGGCTCGGAGGTGCAGGGCTTCGACACCCCGGTCTCACCCGACCACGGCTGGGGACCCCGGTTGCAGCTGTTCCTCGCCCCCTCGGACGCGGCCGCCGTCGGCGCCGAACTGACCGAGACCCTGTCGCGGCTGCTGCCCCGCCGGATCCGGGGCTGGTCGACGCACTTCGCGCCCTCCGGTGACGAACCGGGCGCCTCCGACGTCCTGGCCGACACCGACGGACCCGTCGCGCACGGCGTTGAGATCGCCGACTGCGCGACCTGGTTCACCCGCAAACTCGGCGTCGACGCCACCCGCCGCCTCGACGCGCTGGAATGGCTGTGCGTGCCGCAGCAGTACCTCGCCGAGGCCACCGCCGGAGCCGTGTTCCACGACGGACTCGGCCAGCTCGAACCGATCCGGCGACGGCTGACCTGGTATCCCGAACAGGTGTGGCGCTACCTGCTGGCCAGCCAGTGGATGAAACTGTCGCAGGAAGAAGCCTTCGTCGGCCGCACCGCACAGGTCGGCGACGAGCTCGGCTCGATGGTCGTCGCCGCCCGGCAGGTCCGCGAACTGATGCGGCTGGCGCTGTTGCAGACCCGCGTCTACGCGCCCTACTCCAAGTGGCTCGGCAGCGCCTTTGCCCGCTCCGTCCCCGAAGCCGCGAAACTCGACGCGAGCCTGCGATCGGCCCTGTCCGCGGCCACATATCCGGAGCGCGAACGCCACCTGTGCGACGCCTACGAGGAACTGGCGCGCCGCCACAACGCCCTGGACCTCACCCCGGCGCTGGACCCGTCCCGCCGCCAGTTCTTCGACCGTCCGTTCCAGATCCTGGGCGCCGACCGGTTCGCCAACGCACTGCGCGACTCGATCAGCCACCCCGAACTGAAGCGACTACCACTGACCGGAGCCGTCGACCAGTGGGCCGACAACACCGACTACATCGCGCAGGACGACGCCATCGCGGCCTCGATACGAGCGTTGCGTCACTGACCCACCGGTAAAACCGTTGCGGCCCGACCCGGAGCTGCCTAGCATCGGCGCACGTGAAAGCACTGACGGACACCGAGCTACGCACCGGCTTCGCGAACTGCTCCAAGGGGGAGGCCTCGTCCATCGCGCTGCCCGACCTCAACGCGGTGAACTGGGAGAACCTGGACTTCCTCGCCTGGCGCAACCCGCGCATGCCGCAGCGGGCCTACCTGGCGGTGGTGACGGACGACAAACCGGTGAGCCTGGTACTGCGCGCGGCCGAACGCCGCAGCACCAGCGGCGCGATGCGCTCGTCCATGTGCGAGTTCTGCCAGACCGTGCACTCGGCCGGTGGCGTCACCCTGTTCACCGCGAAGAAGGCGGGCAGCTCCGGACGGCGCGGCGACAGCGTGGGCACCTACATCTGTTCCACACTCGACTGCTGCCTGTACGTCCGCAACCTGAAACGCCCCGCCCGAGTGCAGCCGGAGTCGACGTTGACAGTGGACGAACGCATCGACCGGCTCAACTACAAGGTCAACGGGATCGTCCAGCGGGTACTCGAAGGCGCGTAACGGAAAGCGCTCAGTACGTTTTGCCGATGACCGCGAAGGTGCTCGGCCCGTGCTGTGACCGAGCCGGTCGGTTCGACCGGTCACGCCATACTGGACGACGTGAGCTACGAATCGATCAAGGCCGAACTGCGCCGCTCCTACGACGCGAGCGCCGAAGAGCGCGACACCATGGACGACCTGCCGTGGAAGCAGCCGGAACGTGAGCGGTTCCTGGTGGAGTTGCGGGCGCACAAGGCGACGTCGCTGTTGGAGATCGGTGCCGGGCACGGTGTCAGCGGCCGGTTCTACGCCGACAACGGGCTTGCCGTCACCTGCGTCGACATGTCGCCGGAACTGGTGGAACGCTGCCGCGCCAAGGGGCTCGACGCGCAGGTCATGGACTTCGCCGAGCTGGACTTCCCGGAGGCGTCCTTTGACGCGGTGTTCGGCATGAACTGTCTGCTGCACGTGCCGCGCGCGAACCTGAAGGCCGTGCTGAAGAGCGTCAGACGGGTACTGCGCCCCGGCGGATTGTTCTACTGGGGACAATACGGCGGTGATAGCCACGAAGGCGTCTTCGAAGAGGACCACCACGAACCCAAGCGGTTCTTCTCACTGCTGACCGACGAGGACATCCAGACCGAGGCCGCCAGGGTCTTCGACGTCCTCGACTTCCACACCCTCGAGTTCGCCGACAACCGCGGCTACCAGGCGCTGATCCTCATGCCGCCGCACTGACAGCGGCGGGCCGGGCGGAACGATACTGCGCCGGGCTGACCCCGTACAGCCGCTTGAACGCCGCGCTGAACGCGAACGCGTTCGCGTATCCCACGCGTTTGGCCACCGCGGCCACCGTCGAGTTCGGTTGTGCGAGCAGGTCCTCGGCCAGGGTCATCCGCCACTGCGTCAGATAGGCCAATGGGGACTGTCCCATGAGCTGTGAAAACCGTTTCGCCAGCCAGGCCCGGGACACCTTGGCCTCGTTGGCGAGCGCCTCGACGGTCCAGTTCGCCGACGGGGTCCGGTGCATGGCCCGCAACGCCCGCCCGACCGCCGGGTCGGAGTGGGCTTGGTACCAGGCGGGCGGCTCCGAGTCGGGGCCCTCGAACCACTTGCGCAGGGTGCACACCAGTCCCCAGTCCAGCAACCGATCCAGCACCGCCTGACCTCCCGGCCGGTTCGCGGTCACCTCGGCCATCAGCTCCTCCAACACCGCCCGTCCGGCGGCGTCCTCGCCGATCACCAGTACCGGCGGCAGCGCCTCCAGCAGCCGCAGGTGCCGGGTGCCCTCGGCACGGTAGACGCCGACCGCCAAAGCCGTCTGGCCGTCGGGGTCGTTGCCCCACATCATGCCGTCGTAGCAGTCAAGATCGTCGATGCCGCAGTCCCCGACGCAGTGGATCTCCTGGGCGGCCACCCCGACGGCGTCCGGGTCGTCGGTGAACACGAACGGCTCCCCGCCGCGGATCACAGCGGTGTCCCACTGCTCCAAGCGATCGCGGCGGCCGTCGGCCGTGACGATCCAGCCGCTGCCGCGCAGCAGCGTCACCATCGTGAGCGGCACGTCGTCCATGAACCGCAACGAGAACGGCGGTGACAGCACCGCCTGGCTGAAGATGGCGCCGTCGGCCCGGACGTCGCGCAGGAGATCACTGAGGGGGTCCATGCCGACAAGAGTAGACGATCGCATATGTTCGGCAGCTTCTCGCGCATTGTTCGTCTGCTCTGGCGGCGCTTAACTGGTGTCATGTCAAACAACAACGAACTCATCCTGGTAGTGGGCGGCACCGGCAAGACCGGCAAGCACGTGGTGGAACAGCTGAAGGCCAAGGGCCACAACGTTCGTGTCGGCTCCCGCTCGACGACCCCCCGACTCGACCTGCACGACCCCTTGACCTGGGCCGAAGCGCTCGAAGGCGTGACGGCGGCGTACATCGCGCCGCCGGACATCCCGTTCGCCGACAAGGAATTCGTCGCCAGCCTGGTCAATTCGGGTGTGCGTCGCATCGTGACCCTGTCGGGCCGCCGGATCCAGAAACTCGACCCCGAGTCCCAGACGTCGATGGCCCGCACCGAGAAATCGGTGCGCGAATCCGGTGTCGAGTGGACCGTCCTGCAGGCCAACAACTTCAACCAGAACTTCACCGAGGGCGACTACGCGGACGCCGTCAAGGCCGGTCGGCATTCGCTGCCCCTGGGCGACACCCGTGAACCCCTGATCGACGCGGAGGACATCGCCGAGGTCGCGGCGGTGACCCTCACCACGGACGGCCACGCCGGAAAGGTCTACGAACTGACCGGCCCGCAGTCCCTGACCCAGGGCGAGGCGATGGCCGCCATCGCCGAGGCCACCGGCAAACCCGTCGTCTACCACGCGGCCGACCCCGCCGAACACGCCGCCGAACTCAGTCAGGCCGGACTGCCGGACGAGGTGGTCGCGTTCCTCAACGCGATGTACGAGTTCATGCGCACCGGCGCGATCGCCGACACGACCGACCACGTCCGCCAGGTACTGGGCCGCGACCCGATCGACTTCGCGACCTGGGCCAAACGCGCCGCCGAGGCGGGCGCCTGGTCGTAACCCCCATGTCCATCCACAGTGCCCGTGACCCGCGCCGCCGGGTCGCGGGCACCATCGTTTCGGCTAGGCGCCGTTTCGGACGCCGATCAGCCAGGTGTCGGGGCCCGCGTAGTCCTTGACCATGCGGCCCAGCCGGCGGGCGTCGAAGTTGCGGGCGTCGGGAACCGTGAAGGTCTTGAAGCGTTGC
Source organism: Stackebrandtia nassauensis DSM 44728 (assembly GCF_000024545.1). Classification (GTDB taxonomy): domain Bacteria; phylum Actinomycetota; class Actinomycetes; order Mycobacteriales; family Micromonosporaceae; genus Stackebrandtia; species Stackebrandtia nassauensis. The sequence continues at coordinate 6,542,733 of NC_013947.1, read as the reverse complement.
GAGCCGTCGGTGTCGCGGATGACGACCATGAGTTTGACGCCCCCGTTGGGGGCCGGGCGGTGTTCCAGGCGGGTGATCTGTTTCCAGTTGGCGGTGCCGTCCTTCCAGGTGATCGCCGCCCAGTCGATGACGACGATGGTGCGTCTGCCGCGTCGCCAGGGCAGGGCGGTGGAGAACGAGAAGGGTTTGCTGATGCGGTATCGCAGTCGCCGTTTGACGTGGTGGACCCAGACCTGACACGGCAGGGTGGCCGCGCCGATGCCGATCGCCAGGAACACGATGAGGGTGGAATCCGCCGTCACGACCAGCGCCGCGCAGCCGAGAAAGGCGAGGACGAGGACGGCGCGGATCGCCGCCCCCCAGATGTAGTTCGCGAGCAATCTGTTGAGCCGTTGAAATTGTTCACCGGACAGATACTTCGGAGAGGCCAGAGTGGCCATATCGACTCCCGTAAATGTGATCCAGACTTCTAATCTAGTGACGGATACGGACCGCATCAAGGTTGTTTCGCTGTGGCAGGTCGGTGACGAAATCTGTGGATAGGGTTTCGGGATGACGCGAGCCGTTGAGGACTTCACCGCTGTGGGCAGCCGGATCCGGGGATGTGTGCTGGGCGGGGCGATCGGGGACGCACTCGGCAATCCGATCGAGTTCTACGCCCTGGATCGGATTCGGCAGCTGTACGGGCCGGACGGGCTGGTGGAGCTGGAGTGCGTCGACGGGGCCGCGCTGATCACCGACGACACACAGATGACGCTGTTCGGGATCGAGGGGCTGATCCGGGCCATGACGCGGATCAACGGCCAGGGGACCGGAAGTGTGGAGGCCGTGGTGCGCTCGGCGTACCAGCGGTGGCTCGACACCCAGAGCGAGGGGACGGCGGTCGCGGGGGCGCACGCGAACGGGTGGCTGCGGGAGCAGCAGTGGCTGTACCACTTGCGGGCGCCGGGAAACGCTTGTCTGAGCGGGCTTCGGCACGCGGGGGACGGGATCGAGAAGTTCGACCAGTGGGGAGCCCCGGGACCGATCAACGCGAAGTCGAAGGGGTGCGGGTCGGTCATGCGGGCCGCGCCGTTCGGCTTGGCGGCCAGGTCGGCGCGAGAGGCCTTCGAGCTGGCGGCTCGCTGTGCACTGTATACACACGGGCATCCGACGGGCTACCTCGCGGCGGGGGCGTTCGCGGCGATGGTGCACCAGCTGACGCTCGGGGCGAGCGTGCGGGAGGCCGTCGCCGAGGCGACGGAGCTGACGCGCGCGTATCCGTCGCATGAGGAGACGACCACCGCGCTCGGCAACGCGGTCGCGTTGGCCGGGGTCGGTGACCCGAGCGGGGAAAAGGTCGAGACCCTGGGCGGTGGCTGGATCGCGGAGGAGGCGCTCGCGATCGCCGTCTACTGTGCTCTCGTCGAGCTGCCGGAGTCGCCGGTGCGCGGTTCCGGGTTCGGGACCTACGCCGGACGCTCCCCGGTGCAGAACGCGTTGTTGTTGTCGGTCAACCATTCCGGGGACAGCGACTCCACCGGCGCGATCTGCGGCAACCTGCTGGGAGCCGCGTACGGATACGAATCGCTGCCGGGGGAGTGGCTGATCCTCGTCGAGCATCGGGCGGTCATCACCGAACTGGCCGACGACCTGGCTCTGGCCTTGCGTGAGGGCCATACGCTTGCCCTCGGCAGTCGAGCCTGGACGGCGAAGTACCCCGGAGACTAGCGGGACGCATTGGCGCGCTTGGGTTTGAAGGGCAGCGACGCGGGTGGCTTCCCCTTGAGGTTGCGCCACGCGCCACGAACCGCGAGCGGGCCCACGGTTCCGAAGAACGCGATGCTGATGAGGCCGAGCAGATCCGAGGACGCGGTGCCTTTGTCGTTGTGGACTATCTCGCCGACGAAGCTGTTCGGGATGACCGGCAGCAGCGTGTTGACGAGCTCCCGGTCATCGGTCTCGGCCAACCAGACGTCGACGCGGTCACCGTCGCTTTCGTAGTAGCCCTGTCCCATCGGCTCGTCGCCGCTGCTCGACCCGGTCACCGTCACGGTGACCGGCGAACCGATCCCCATCAGATAGCTCGCCGCGTTGACGACCTTGGTGAACTGCCACAGCGCGATCAGACACATGAACGCCCCGATCACCATCGCGGCGACGGCGAGTCCCTTACTCGGCTTCTTCGGCTCCATTGGTCTCACATTCCTCGTTGGTTCGTTCCCCTGAGGCCGCAAAAGTATCGACGCGGGTACGCACCGACATCGCGAGAACGTGCCACTTGGCGCGATTCGTGGGACGGGGCGTCCCATTCACTGGATAACCCGACTGTGTCCTTGCCCTCGGCGCGGGCGGCAGCGCAGGTCAAATCGAGGGCACGAACGATCTTGGGAGCTACCCTTGCCGACGTCACTCGGTACAACGCCGTGCCGGGCGCGCCTCGCGAGGAGCAGCACACACAGATGATCAGCGCCTTCGACCTGTTCACGATCGGCATCGGGCCGTCAAGCTCACACACCGTGGGCCCGATGCGGGCCGCGCATCGCTTCGCCGCCGCCCTCAAGGCCGACGGCCGTCTCGCCGAGGTCGCCCGGGTCAAGGCCGAGCTGTTCGGTTCGCTGGGCGCCACCGGGCACGGCCACGGCAGCGGGCCCGCCGTGCTGCTGGGCCTGGAGGGCGAGGACCCCGAGACCGTCGACACCACCACCGTCGCCGACCGGGTCGCCGCGATTCGCGAGACCGGACGGCTGAACCTGCTGGCCGTGCACGGGGTCGGCTTCGACGCGGACCGCGACCTCATCCTGCACCGGCGGCGCAGTCTCCCGTTCCACCCCAACGGGATGACCTTCACCGCCCGCGACGCCGAGGGCGCCGAGATCGTCACCCGCACCTACTACTCGGTCGGCGGCGGGTTCGTCGTCAACGACTCCGGCGGGGCCGACGCTCCGCCCATCAAGGTCGACGACACCCCGGTGCCGCACCCGTTCACGACCGGCGCCCAGTTGCTGGAGATCGCCAAGGACACCGGACTGCCCATCAGCCAGGTCATGCTCGCCAACGAGCGCGCGCGCCGGGACGAGACCGAGGTCCGCGACGGGCTGCTGCGCATCTGGCAGGTCATGCGCGACTGCGTCCACACCGGCTGCCACACCGAGGGCAAGCTGCCGGGTGGGCTGAAGGTGCCGCGCCGCGCCCACGAGATGTACCAGACGCTGTCGGGCGAGCACTTCGCCACCGACCCGCTGCGGATCATGGACTGGGTGACACTGTTCGCCCTGGCCGTCAACGAGGAGAACGCCGCCGGCGGACGCGTCGTCACCGCCCCCACCAACGGCGCGGCCGGGATCGTGCCCGCCGTGCTGCACTACTACTGGCGGTTCGTGCCCGGCGCCAACGACGAGGGCGTGACCCGGTTCCTGCTCACCGCGGCCGCGATCGGGGTGCTGTTCAAGGAGAACGCCTCCATCTCGGGTGCCGAGGTCGGCTGTCAGGGCGAGGTCGGTTCGGCCTGCTCGATGGCCGCCGCCGGTCTCACCGAGGTGCTGGGCGGGACCCCCGAGCAGGTCGAGAACGCCGCCGAGATCGCCATGGAGCACAACCTCGGCCTCACCTGCGATCCCGTCGGCGGGCTGGTCCAGATCCCGTGCATCGAGCGCAACGCGGTCGCCTCGATCAAGGCCATCACCGCCGCCCGGCTGGCGCTGCGCGGCGACGGCAGCCACACCGTCAGCCTCGACAAGGTCATCAAGACGATGCGCGACACCGGCGCCGACATGAAGGTGAAGTACAAGGAGACAGCGCGCGGCGGCCTGGCCGTCAACGTCATCGAGTGCTGAGGCCCGGCTTCCCCGGATTTGTCGCACCGCGGTGAGAACATCGGCGCATGCTGCGAATCGGATCAACAGTTCTTGGTGTCTCGGATGTCAAACGCGCCGTTGACTTCTGGACCAAGGCCCTCGACTACGTACCCCGTGACGACGACTTCGACGACACCTGGGCCGTCCTGGTCCCGGCCGAGGGGCTGGGCGCGGCGCTGTCGCTCGGACTGTCCGACACCCCGGCGCAGGACAAGCCCCGGGTGCACCTCGACCTGTACGCGGGCGACGCGGAGGATCAGGACGCCGAGGTCGAGCGGCTGATCGCCCTGGGCGCCAGTCGGGTCGACTGGGACTCCTACCCGTCCGACCCCGACTTCGTGGTCCTGGCCGACCCGGACGGCAACCGGTTCTGCGTCATCGAGACCGACCGGGGCTGAGGCGTCAGTCCAGTCGGGTCTTGACGTGCTCCACCTCGCCGTCCCCGTAGGCGTTGGGGGCGGCGAAGGCGGAGTCGAACGCGAAACCGCACTTCTCCAGCAGCCGCACCGATGCGATGTTGGCGGCCGCAGCCTTGGCGTACAACGGACGCCAAGGCACCCCGTCGACGAAGGCCCGCACCGCGGCGGTGCCGATGCCCCGGCCCCAGAACTCGCGGCCGAACCAGTAACCGACCTCGCGCTCGCCCTCGGCGTCCCAGCACACGATGTTGCCCGCGACCCGGGCGTCGACGACGACGGTGCGTTTCACGACCCCGGGATCGGCGAGGATCCGGTCGTTCCAGTGCGCCAGGAACGCCTCCCGGGTGCGGGGCGGGAAGTTCACCCGCCGCGCGGCGTCGGCGTCGGTCTCGTTGGCGTAGAAGGTTTCCAGATCGGCGGCCACACAGTCCCGCAGTCGGACCTCGCTCACTGTCGTGTCCTTTCCCGCACCGGACGACAAAAGCTGTCAGTCTAGTTTGAGCATGACATGCTCGACCTCGCCATCACCGAACACACTGGACTCCATGGTCGATCCGTCGGGCTTGAACCCGCACTTCTCCAGCAGTCGCACCGATCCGACGTTGTGAACCGAGGGGTCCGCGAACAGCGGCCGCCACGGCACCTCGTCGACGAACGCGCGCACCGCCTGGGTGCCGATGCCGCGACCCCAGAACTTGCGCCCGAACCAGTAGCCGATGAAGCGTTCGCCGTCGACGTCCCAGCAGCCGATGTTGCCCGCGATCTCGCCGTCGACCAGGACGGTGCGCGAGACGACCTCGTCGTTGCCGAGGATCTTGGTGTTCCAGTGCGTCATGAACCTGTCGTGCGGCCGGGGCCGGAAGTTCGCCAGCTGTCCGGCTTCGGGGTCCTGCTCGTACTCGAACAGGGTCTCCAGGTCGTCGGCAACCGTGTCGCGCAGTTGTATCTCGGCCATATCGGGATCCTCTTTCGTGAACTGTCCCGCCGACTGTGACACGACGGTGCGACATCGCCCCCGGCACCGGCGGGGCGGACGCTACGGCGGTGGCGGGACGGCGGGATGCGTCCAGCGTCGGCCCACCGACAGCAGCACCACGCTGGTCAACGCCAGCAACAGCAGCACCACGTCGAGCAGCATCGACCCCAGGGCGGCGTAGTTGACCCACAGCTCCAGCGGCCGTCCCGGCCTGCCGCCCAGCGCGGCGCCCAGCAGCTCGGCCCCCGAGACCAGGAAGTTCGGCACGTCGCCGACGGCGTAGGCGCACAGCAGCACGATCAGGGCGATCCGGGCGCCGTTGTCCCGCAGCCGGATCTTGCGCACCAGCATCACCGTGGCGGGGATGGCCAGCAGATAGACGACGATCCGCGCCCCGGCGAACGCCGAGAACTCGCTGAGTTTCGATCCGTCGAAGTTGTGGGTCAGCAGCCGCACCGTGACGACCGTGGCGACGACCAGATCCAGCGCGGCCAGCCAGACGCCTATCGTCACGAGCGTCAGCCCCACCCTAAGGCTCTTGGGTGGCAAGGAATCTCGGCTCAGGCCAGCAGATTCTTCGGCCATGTTCGAATGGTAACGGCTGTGGCGGCGCCGGGGGGCCGACCACGGGATACGGCCGCGCGCCACAAACCCCGCCCCCGGTTCCGTCGTCGTCGACGCGTCGTAGAGGATCGGTGCGTGACAAGGCGACACCCCGAGAGCACCACCCGGCGAACCCTCGTGCTGCTTCCCGCCGCCGTGGCCGGCGTGGCGGTCGCGGTGTGGGTGCTGCGCGTCGGCGGCGGCGTCATCACCGAGTCGGTGCCCGGCCTGCCCGCCCGCGACGCCGTCGTGACCTGGCTGGTCCCGTCGCTGAAGCTGGGCGCGGACGTACTGGCCGCCGTCGTGGTGGGCTGCCTCATCGCCGCCGCGTTCTTCGCCGACGGGCAGGACGGCAAGATCCGGCCGCAGGCGTACCGGTGGCTGCGGGTCGCGGGCTGGACCGGGATCGGCTGGGCCGTCGTCGCCTTCGCCCAGGCGCCCGCCAACCTCGCCGACACCACCGCGCAGTCGCTGTCGTGGGTGACCCCCGAAGCGCTGTGGAGCTACGTCGCGGGCACCGAGAACGGCTTCGCCTACGCGCTGTCGGCGCTGCTGGCCCTGGTCGCGGCCGTGATCGCGCTCAACACGCTGACGGTGACCGGCGCCGCGGTCGCCACGGTCTTCGGCGCCGCCGCCGCGCTGCCGACGGTGTTCACCGGCCACGCCACCGCCTCGGGCAACCACCAGCTCGCCGTCGACTCGATGATCTTCCACGTGCTGGGCGCCGTGGCCTGGGCGGGCGGGCTGCTGGCGCTGCTGTTGGCCCGCAAGCTCGGCAGCCGGGTCGCCCGCCGCTACTCGGGGCTGGCGCTGGTCGCGTTCTGCGCCGTGGGCCTGTCCGGGGTCCTCAACTCCTGGACCCGCATCCACTCCTGGGCCGACCTGTTCGGCACCTCCTACGGCCGCGAGGTGATCGCCAAGTCGGCCGCGCTGATCGTCCTGGGCGGCTTCGGGCTGTGGCACCGACGCGTCACACTGCCCAAACTGGACGAACGGCCGAAGCTGTTCCGGCGCTTCGCCGCCGTCGAACTCGTCGTCATGGCCGCGACCTTCGGCCTGGCCGCCGCGCTGGCCCGCACCCCCTCGCCGCCGCAGCCGACGGTTGACGAGACCGCCGCGCAGTCGCTGCTGGGTTTCCCGATGCCGGGCCCGATCTCGGCGCGCGGCATCCTGCTGGACTGGTATCCGGAACTGATCATCTGCACCGTGGCCGCCACCGCCGTCGGCCTGTACCTGGCCGGGGTGATCCGGCTGCGCCGCCGGGGCGACTCCTGGCCCATCTCCCGGACGCTACTGTGGACGGCCGGGTGGGCGCTGGCCGTGTTCGTCACCTCCTCGGGCATGGGCAAGTACGGCATGGTGCTGTTCAGTGTCCACATGGTCCAGCACATGACGCTCAACATGCTGGTGCCGATCCTGCTGGTGCTGGCCGCCCCGATCACCCTGGCGCTGCGGGCCTTCAAGCCCAGCGAGGAACGCGGCCCCCGCGAATGGCTGCTGCTGGTCCTGCACTCGAAGTTCGTCCACTTCGTCTCGCATCCGCTGATCGCCTTGGGACTGTACGCCTTCAGCCTCTACATGATGTACTTCACCGGCCTGTTCGACTGGGCGATGCGCTCCCACGCCGGTCACCTGTACATGCTGTTCCACTTCCTGGCGGCCGGTGGCCTGTTCTACTGGCTCGTCATCGGCCCCGATCCGGCGCCCCGCAAGGTGCCGTACCCGGTCAAGGTGCTGATCTTCTTCGTGGCCGTGGTGTTCCACACCATCTTCGGGCTGACCATCATGCAGTCCAGTGAGGTCATCGCGTCCGGCTGGTACGAGGCGCTGGGCCGCGACTGGGGCGGCAGCCTCATCGACGACCAGCACACCGGCGGCGGCATCGCCTGGGCCTTCGGCGAACCGCCGAGCCTGATCGTGCTGGGCGCCCTGGTGTGGCAGTGGTCCCGTAGCGAGGAGCGACTGGCGAAGCGGCTGGACCGCGCCGCCGACCGCGCCACCGAGACCGGCCACCCCGAGGACGACCCGCACGAGCAGTACAACGACTACCTGGCCAAGCTCGCCGAAGCCGATCGCAAGGCGGGCCTGCGGGACTTAAGCCGGGGCACGACGGCCTGCACGAGCCAGCGGTTCACGAGGGCCATTGCCACCGTGTCTCGCCGCCGTCGTTGACGTGCCAGATCGCGTCGACGCCGTCGATGGTCGGCTCGTCCAGCGGGAAATAGCCCTGTCGCGGGGTCGGGTCGGTGCGGACGTTCGCGGCGGTGACCACAGCGGCCGGTACGAGATCCCAGTCGGGGACCCGGTTCTGCAACTGCGCCTCGTAGGTGGCGGCCTCCGGCTCGGCCAGTTCGATGCCGTCGCTGCGGCCCAGGCTGCTCGCGATGACCGTGTACCGTTCGCCCAGCAGCGGGGCCATGATCGCCCCGGCTCCGAACCACTCCATCGTCATCGGGCCCATGTCCATAGTGCTTAGGCCGCGCTTCAGGTGCAGGTTGGACGCGTAGACCAGCGTCGGCCCACGATCGCCCTCGGCCTGGCGGATGTCCAGCAGGTTCTGGGCCATGAACGCGTCCCGGGTGGCGCACATGCGATTCCAGCGGGGATTGTCCTCAATGGGGTCGGCGGCCAGTCGGTGGTATTGCAGCAGTTGAAGAGCGGCGGTGACGTGGATCCGGACCCGGTGCCAGCGATCCCGTGACGTCGCCGCGATCAGACTCGGAGCCTGCGTGTACAGCGTGGTGAGCATGTCCTCGGCGATCACCCGCAGCTGTTGCGCCTCGACCGACAGGCCGGGGGACTTGCTGGCGACCATGACCGCTTCCGTACTGTCCCAACGCTCGTCGGCTCCGGCGAGCGCGGCGATGTCGACGTCGAGCCCCAGAAAGTCGCGGGCGTGCTCGAGGTGGGTTCGCGGACTGGGAACGTTGACGGTCTCGAATGGGACGTCGAAACCGTGGAAGGTCAGTTGCTCTTCGGAGGGACGGCCGTCGTTGTACTCGCGCATCCAGGCGACCAGGTCCCGGTTGGCGGGCTGGGTCCCGAAGCCGTGTGAGAAGCCCCGGCTCATGGCATCGTCCAGAGTGCCTTCTCGGCCGAGGACGTAGTCGTTGACGAGCTGACCTGCCACGCGATCGGACTCCAGCGCGAAGGAGCGGAAGCCGTTGTCGACCAGTTGGGCGAACAGCTCGTTGCGGATCCGGCCGAAGGCGGGGACCGCGTGCGAGGCTTCGCCAAGGCCCAGCAGCTCGGTTGACGGGTTGATGAACTCTTGAATCTGTTTGGTCATGAGATTAAAGCGTATCGTTGAAAAGACGGTTGAGACTTTCGCGAATCCGAGCGCGAGAGCGGGGTGTAAAGTCTCAAACCGGTGATACACATGAGGCCGACCGATCTAGCCGCCGAACACGGCATCTCGACCCAAGCCGTCCGCAACTACGAGCGAGACGGCTACCTGCCCAGCGCCGAGCGCACCGCGTCCGGGTACCGGATCTACACCGAGGCGCACGCGGCGGCGCTGCGCGCGTACCTGGCGCTCATCCCCGCTTACGGGCACGAGGCGGCGGGCCAGATCATGACCGACGTCCACGACGACGACGTCGATCATGCCCTGCTGGTCATCGACCGTGGCCACCAGCAGCTGCTGCGCGACCGCGAAACCCTTGCCGCCGTGGAGAACGCCATTGGCAATCTGATGGACGACGCGGAAGCTCGCACTGCCGCCGACGGCCACACCGTTCCTGGTCCATCGCCGGAGAGCTTGCCCTGGACCATCGGCGACCTGGCTCATCGGCTGCGGGTCACTCCGGCGACGCTGCGGAACTGGGAGGAGGCGGGAATCCTTGTCCCGGAACGAAACCGAGCCACTGGTTACCGCGTCTACGGCTCCAAGGACATTCGCGACGCGGAACTGGCTCACCTGCTTCGGCGCGGCGGCTATCCGTTGGAGCACATAGCCACGGTTGTCGAACAGATCCGGACCGTCGGCGGTACCGGTACGTTGGCCGCGTCGCTGGCCGACTGGCGGCGACGGCTCACCGCGCGGGGGCTGGCCATGCTCCACAGTGCCACGAAGCTGAGCGACTACCTGGAACGCCGGGCGCCCATCGGCTAGGCCCCGGCAACCGAAACGTGCGGGACTCCACAACGGAGCCCCGCACGCCGGTTCGGGATCAGTGGAACGACACCGCCGCGCTGTCGAGCGTCATCGTTCCGGGGCACAGGATGCTGCCGTCGGTCTTACCCGCCGAGATGGGGCCACCGGTGTAGTCCCGGGTGTCGCCGGTGCGGGCGAACTGTACTCCGGTGGCCTCGTAGGTGCAGCTGATCCCCGACTTGGTGCCGGTGATGTTGAGCTTGTCGACGGTCGCGGTGCCCGCGCCGTCGTCGAACGTCACCTGTGGAGAGTTGTTGAGGGTGATCGGGGTGCCGTCGTCGCAGGTGACCGAGACGCTGGCCTGGTCGATGGTGAGCGTGTTGGGGGGATTGTCGCTGGTGGCCGCGTTCGTCCAGCTGCAGTTGGTGCCGCTGGTGGCGACGGTGCCGTCGACGAGGTTGGCGGCGGCTGCCTGCGCCGCCGCCGGTATCGCCAGCGTCATGGCGAAAGCCGACAGTCCGATCAGTTTGCCGAGGGTTCTCATGGGGGCGTTCCTTTACTCGAATGCATGTCCCGCAAGGGATCAAACGGTCGAATGGGGCAACACGTACGTTACCGAGAAGTAATAAGTGGGGGCAAGACAAAACGAGAAAAAGATTCACAAATTTAAATGTCCAATGGGTGACGGAAATTCGCGAGCCGCCCCGGCCGCCCCGTCGTAGTCTCTGCGGATGTCCCCGACCTTCCACCGCTACACCGCCTACGACGAGGACAGCGCCCGCTGGACCGGCTTCCGGTTCCGCGACGGCGACATCGTCATCAGCACCCGCTCCAAGAGCGGCACCACCTGGACCCAGATGATCTGCGCGTTGCTGATCTTCGGCACCCCCGAACCGCCCCGGCCGCTGCCCGAGCTCTCGCCCTGGCTGGACCATCTCGTGGAACCCCGCGAGGCCGTGATCGCGGCCCTGGAAGCCCAGACCCACCGTCGTTTCATCAAGACACACACCCCTTTGGACGGTGTCCCCGTCGACCCGCGCGCGCATTACCTCGTGGTGTTCCGGCACCCGCTGGACATGGCGGTCTCCCTGTACCACCACGGCAACAACCTCGACCGGGATCGGGTGCGCGAACTCATCGGCCTGCCCGAACCCGCCGAACCCGAGCCGCCCCGCCCGCCGCTGCGCGACTGGCTGCTCGAATGGATCGACCGCGACGTCGATCCCCGTGAGGCCACCGATTCGCTTCCCGGCGCCATGCACCACCTGCGCGACGCCTGGGAGCGTCGCGACCAGCCCAACATCACACTGCTGCACTACGCCGATCTGAAGTCCGACCTGGACGGACAGATGCGCGGCCTCGCCGAGCGGCTCGGCTTCGAAGTGGACGAACGTACCTGGCCGCGCCTGGTGGAGGCCGCGACCTTCGAACAGATGAAGAGCAACAACAAGAAACTGGCCCCGGACCGCAGTGGCGTCTTCAAGGACGCCGCCGCGTTCTTCCGGCAGGGCAGATCCGGCACCGGCCGTGAGGTGCTCACCGACGCCGAACTGGCGCGCTACCACGACCGCGTCGCCGACCTGGCGCCGTCCGAAGCCCTGGAATGGTTGCACCGGCCGTAATCGGTATCGTCCCCGCCATGCCCGAAGGACACGTCATCCACCGCCTGGCGGACCGTTACGCCACCGCGTTCACCGGCGGCCCGCTGGCCGTGTCGAGTCCGCAGGGACGATTCGCCGACTCCGCCAAGCGGCTCGACGGCCTGTCGATGACCGGCACCGAGGCCCACGGCAAACAGCTGTTCCTGGAGTTCGAAGGTCAGCAGTGGATCCGGATCCACCTGGGCATCTACGGCAAGGTCGCCTTCGGCGAACCGCCCGCTCCGGCGGTCGAGGGCGCGGTGCGGCTGCGGCTGGAGGGCGAGCGCGCCTACAGCGACCTGCGCGGCCCGGCCGTGTGCGAGCTCATCGGTCCGGACGAGAAACAGGCCGTGCACGACCGGATCGGGCCCGACCCGCTGCGCGCCGACGCCGACCCGGACGCGGCGTGGCGGCTGATCTCCCGCTCCAAACGCGATATCGGGACCCTGCTGATGGACCAGGCGATCGTGTCGGGCGTCGGCAACATCTACCGGGCCGAGGTGCTGTTTAGGCACGGCATCGACCCGATGCGTCCCGGGACGGCGATGACCGAAGCCGAATGGGACGCGGTGTGGGCCGACCTGGTCGAGCTGATGCGAGAGGGCGTCAAGCTGGGCCGCATCGACACCGTCCGCGCCGAGCACCTGCCCGAGGCCATGGGCCGCGAACCGCGAGTCGACCGGCACGGCGGCGAGGTCTATGTCTACCGGCGTGACGGCAAACCGTGCCTGGTGTGCGGAACCGCGGTGGCCATCGCCAAACACCAGGGCCGCAACCTGTTCTGGTGCCCCAGCTGCCAGGCGGCCTAGCCCGGCTATTTGCTGTTGCCGGTGACCGCCAGCGTCACGCCCAGCGTGATCATCGAGATTCCGCCCGCGCCGCCGACGGTGCGCATCCGGCGCGGCGAGCGGCCGAACCAGTTGCGGGCCGCCGCGGCGGCCATGCCCCAGGTGGCGTCGCTGATCGCCGCGATGCCCAGGAAGATCAGGCCGAGCAGCAGCATCTGCAGCGGCACCCAGCCGCTGTGGGGATCCACGAACTGCGGCAGGGCGGCGGTGAAGAACACCAGCGTCTTCGGGTTGGTCACGCCGACCACAAAACCGTCCACACTGGTGCGGAACGCGCCGCGTTGCCGACCGCCGGAGTCGAAGGAGGTCGTCGCGCCGCGAGCCCGCCACGCCTTGACGCCCAGGAAGATCAGGTAGGCCGCACCCGCGAGCTTCAGCACCATCAGAGCCACAATGGACTTCTCGACGACGGTGCCGACGCCGAAGGCGACCAGCAGAACCAGCACGAACGCGCCGAGCGTGTTGCCGGCCAGCGACGCCATCGCGTACCTGCGTCCGTGCGCCAGCGCCTTGCCGACGATGAACAGCACGCTGGGACCGGGCACGACGATGACCACGAAGGCCATGGCGGTGAACGCGAGCAGTTGGGCCGTCGACATCATCGCGGTCAGCCCCAGCCCAGTTCGTGGAGCCGGGCGTCGTCGATGCCGAAGTGGTGGGCGATCTCGTGGACGACGGTGATGGTCACCTCGTCGACGACCTCTTCCTCGGTCTGGCACATCCGCAACAGCGGGCCGCGGAAGATCGTTATCTTGTCGGGCAGCACCCCGCCATAGTCCCACCCGCGATCGGGTAGCGCATAGCCCTCGTACAGGCCAAGAAGGTGTTTGTCGTCACCCGGCGGCTCGGCCTCGACCAACACCACCACGTTGTCGAGATTGTCCATAAGGGCGGGAGGCACCAGATCGAGCGCGTCCGACACCAGTTCCTCGAAACGCTCTTCCGACATCTCAACCGTCACGCAACGACAATATGAGATGCGACGGCGATACCGCGACCGGTAATGTCTGTGCTCGTGATTGACCTGCGAACCGTGCGAGAGAACCCCGACCTGATCCGCCGCAGCCAGCAGGTGCGCGGCGAGTCCGAGCAGGTCGTGGACGATCTCATCGCCGCCGACACCGCGAACCGCGAGGCCCTGGCCCGCTTCGAGACGCTGCGCGCCGAGCAGAAGCAGCTGGGCAAGCGGGTGTCGCGCGCCTCCGGGGACGAGAAGCAGGAGCTGCTCGTCCGCACCAAGGAGCTGTCGGGCGAGGTCAAGACCGCCGAGGCCGCGGTGAACGCCGCCGCCGAGACGCTGCGGGCCGCGCAGCTGGCGGTGCCCAACATCGTCGAGGAGGGCGTGCCCGCCGGCGGCGAGGACGACTTCGTCGTGCTGCGCGAGGTGGGGGAGCGCAAGGTCCCCGAGACCTGCCGCGACCACCTGGAGCTGGGCGAGATCCTGGGCGCCATCGACATGGAACGCGGCGCCAAGACCTCGGGCTCGCGGTTCTACTACCTGGTCGGCATGGGCGCGCTGCTACAGCAGGCGCTGCTCAACCTGGCGCTCCAGCAGGCCGTCGAGACCGGCTTCACGCCGATGATCCCGCCGGTCATGGTGCGGCCCGAAGCCATGGAGGGCACCGGTTTCCTGGGCGCCCACGCCTCGGAGGTCTACTACCTCGAGGACGAGGAGCTGTACCTGGTCGGCACCTCGGAGGTGCCGCTGGCCTCGTACCACGCCAAGGAGATCCTCGACCTGGAACAGCCGAAGCGCTACGCCGCCTGGTCGTCGTGCTTCCGCAAGGAGGCCGGCAGCTACGGCAAGGACACCCGGGGCATCATCCGGGTGCACCAGTTCGACAAGATCGAGATGTTCTCGTACTGCCGTCCCGAGGAGGCCGCCGCCGAACACGAGCGGTTGCTGGGCTTCGAGGAGCGGATGCTGGCCAAGATCGAGGTGCCCTACCGGGTCATCGACACCGCCGGTGGCGACCTGGGTTCCTCGGCGGCCCGCAAGTTCGACTGCGAGGCCTGGATCCCGAGCCAGGAACGCTACCGCGAGCTGACATCCACATCGAACTGCGGCACCTTCCAGGCGCGGCGGCTCGGTACCCGCTACCGCGACGAGAACGGCAAGCCGCAGACCGCCGCGACCCTCAACGGCACGCTGGCCACCACCCGCTGGATCGTGGCGATCCTGGAGAACCACCAGCAGCCCGACGGTTCGGTGCGCGTGCCCGAGGCGCTGCGGCCGTTCCTGGGCCGCGAGGTCCTCGAGCCCGTCTCGTGAAATCGGACACGAGGTACGGCGCGCGAACCGTCACGCCGAGTACTGTCGTTCAATGACACCGAAACTCGTGGTCGTCGATCTCGACGGCACTGTCGTCGGTTACGGGAACCATCGACTCGCACCGTCCCCCACCGTCGTCAAGGCGCTGGCCGACGTGCGCGCCGCCGGTGTTCCGGTCGCGGTGGCGACCGGGCGCGCCATCTGGGACGCGCTGCCCACCATCGCGGCTCTCGACCTCGCCGACGGGCTGGTGTCCACCACGCACGGGGCCATCACCTACGACCTCGACGCCGGGCGGATCGTTGGCCGGACCCCGCTCGACACGGTCGAGGCGGTGCGCCGGTTCACCGAGGCCGAACCCAAGGTGGCCTTCGCCGTCGAACGCGACGAGGCCGGGTGGTACCACACCTCGAACTTCAACCGGGACTTCGAGTCCAAATGGGCCGAGGTCGTCGACCGGGAGACGTTGAGCGCCGAACCCGCGGTACGGCTGGTGGCGCGACTGTCGTGGGTGCCGTACCGGCACATGGCCGCGCCCTGTCCCGAGGCGGACCGACTCGCCGCGACCGTCGGGCTCGACCCGGCGCTCTACCAGGTGGAACCCGGCTACAACGGCTGGATCGACGTCGGACCCGCCGGGGTCACCAAGGCCACCGGACTGGCCGTCATCGCCGAGCACTACGGCGTGACGGCGGCCGACACGATCGTGTTCGGTGACGCCGCCAACGACCTGCCCATGTTCGCCTGGGCCGGGCACTCGGTGGCCCTGGGTCAGGCCCACGACGTCATCAAGGCCGCCGCCGACGAGGTCGCCCCCAGCGTCACCGACGACGGCGTCGCGCACGTGCTGCGGCGGTGGTTCGGGTGAAGCCACGCCTGATCGCCACCGACTTCGACGGCACCCTGGTGCGCAGCGACTGGACGGTCTCGGGACGCACCAACAAGGTCCTCAAGGAACTGTCCTCGTTGGGCGTCACCATCGTCGGCATCACCGGTCGCGGTCCCCGGCTACGGCAGCTGTGCCACCGCGACCTGCCCAGCGCCGACTTTCTGGTCCTGGCGCAGGGCGGCTTCGTCTACCAGGTCAGCGGCGTCGACGACGTCGAGGCACTGCACGAGACCTACATCCCCGGCGCCGACGTCGCCAGGGCCGTGGCCATCGTCGAACGCGAGGTGGGGCCGGTCAAGGTCGTCGTCGAGAACGACCCCACCCACGAGTCCACGCTGGTCGGGGACCTGATCGAGGACTGGCCGTGGCCGGTACCGATGCGCGAGATGTCCCGCGCCGACGCGCTGAGCGGACACGTCGTCAAGGCGTTCATCCGCAGCGACACCGTCGAGGCGCCGCGGCTGTTGCGCACCGCCCGCGAACTGGTGCCCGCCGAGCTGGCCTCGCTGACCGACGCGGGCGTCGGCAACGTCGAGATCTGTCCGCCGGGCATCAACAAGGACTACGGTCTTTCCCTTGTGGCCAAACGCCTCGGCATCGCGGCCTCGGACACCATCGCCTTCGGTGACGCCGAGAACGACCTGTCCATGTTCGCCTGGGCGGGCCGCAGCATCGCGGTGGCCAACGCGCACGACCACGTCAAGGCGGCGGCCGACGAGCTCACCGCGTCCAACGACGACGACGGTGTCGCGGTCTACCTGGAGAAACTGTTCGGGCTGTGACGGCGGTGGCACTGCCCTCGCCGAAGCCGGAGAACCTCTACAGCTTGTAGAAGTTGTGTATGGTTGCGACATGAGCGTGGACTCGAAACCCTCCCCCTACACCGAAACCACGGGTTCGGCCCGGCACGCGGCCTTCGCGGAACTCGCCAAAACCGGTCCCGTGCAACGGATCACGCTGTTCACCGGCGTGACGGTCTGGCACGTCACCGGGTACGCGGAGATCCGGGAAGTCATGTCCAACCCCGACGTCGTCAAGACGGCCGACCAGGTGCCGCACCGCGACCACGTCCCGGAAGCGGTGTCGGCGGCGATGAACTCGCACATGCTGTCGGCGAACCCGCCCCACCACACCCGGCTGCGTCGGCTGGTGTCGGCGGCCTTCACCCGACGCCGCATCGAGACGCTGGAACCGCGCATCACCCAGATCGCCGAATCCCTCGCCGACGACCTGGCGACCCAGTCGGCGGACGGTTCGGCCGTCGATGTGATCAGCGGGTTCGGCTACCCGCTGCCGATCACCGTCATCGCGGAGCTCATCGGTGTGCCGGTGCCGGACCGCGACGACTTCCGGCGCTGGTCCTCGATCGTTGTCTACGGCCCGATCCACACCCCCGAGGTCTATCTGGACGCCACGACGTCGCTGATCGACTACGTCCGCAGACTCATCGACGACAAGCGCGCCAACCCCGCCGACGACCTGTTGACCGATCTGGTCAACGTGCGCGACGGCGGCGACCGGCTGTCGGACGACGAACTCACCTCCACGGTGGCGCTGTTGCTCGTCGCCGGGCACGAGACGACCGTCAACCTGATCGCCAACACCATGTACGCCCTGCTCAGCCACCCCGGGCAGCTGACGGCGCTGCGCGCCGACCCCGAAAGGATCCCGGCCGCGATCGAGGAGTCGCTGCGGTTCGACGGTCCGGTGCAGATCGGCATCCCCTCGTTCACCGCCGCTCCGGTGCGCGTCGGCGACGTCACGATCCCGGCCGGCGAGGTCATCGTGACCGCCCTGCTGGCCGCGAACCGTGATCCTGGCCGGTTCCCGAACCCCGACACCTTCGACGTGTCCCGGCCGCCCACGCCGCACCTGACGTTCGGGCACGGCATCCACCACTGCCTGGGCGCGCCGCTGGCCCGGCTGGAGGGCCGGATCGCGATCCGTACGCTGCTGGACCGGTTCGGGGACATCCGGCTGGCCGATCCCGACACCGAGCCCAGCCGCCACCCGGGTCTGCTGCTCAACGGCCTGACCGACCTGACCGTCCACCTTCGCTGAGGCGGGCCGTCAGCGTGACGGCGCGTCGATCCACTTTCGCCAGGTGGTCAGGTCGGTCAGGGCGTCCGGGTCGGGGATGACGCCAATGCCCGGGCCGGTCGGCACCCGTACCATGCCGCCCGGCTCCAGCCGCACGTCGACGAGGTCGCGGGTGAAGTACCGGTCGGAGGCGGAGGTGTCGCCGGGGAGGGTGAAGTTCGGCAGCGCCGCCAGCGCGATGTTCGCGGACTGGCCGATGCCGGTCTCCAGCATGCCGCCGCACCACACCGGAACACCGTGGGCGGCGCACATGTCGTGCACCCGGCGGGCTTCCAGGTACCCGCCGACCCGACCCGGCTTGATGTTCACTATGGACGCGGCGCCCAGCGTGATGGCGTCGGCCGCCGACTTCGCGGACACGATGGACTCGTCGAGGCAGATCGGGGTGCGCAGCCGTTTCGCCAGTCGCGCGTGCCCCAGCAGGTCCTCGTCGGGCAGCGGCTGCTCGATCAGCCGGAGCCCGAAATCGTCCAGTCTGGCCAGGTGCTCGGCGTCGGACAGCCGGTAGGAGGTGTTGCCGTCGACCTGCAACTCCAGCTCGTCGCCGAAGCGCTCCCGCGCCGCCCGCACCGGGGCCACGTCCCAGCCGGGTTTGATCTTGAGCTTGATGCGGTGGTAGCCCTGCTCCAGGTATCCGGCCACGTCGTCCACGAGTTCGTCCACTGTGTCGGCCATGCCGACCGAGACTCCGGCGGGCACCGTCTCGTGGACTGCCCCGAGGTATCGGCCCAGCGGCATGCCCAGGGCCCGCAGCTCCGTGTCCAGCACGGCCATCTCGATGGCGGCCTTGGCCATGTAGTTGCCCTTGAACCGGGCCAGCCGGGGCGCGACGGCGTGCGCGCTCGGCAGCGGGGCGGCACACAGCGCGGGCAGGAAGTGGTTGGCGATCATGTCGATCGCGCCGTCGTGGTATTCGCTGCTGAACCAGGGCGTGGTGTCGGCGACGCACTCGCCCCAACCCTCGCCCTCGGAGGTGACGAGCCGCAGCAACACGAGTTCGCGATGGGTCTCGCGGCCGTAGGCGGAGTCGAACGGGGTGATCAGTTCCAGGGTGACCCGGTGCAGTTCCAGGCCCTCGATTCTCATCGCGGCCCTCCTAAACTAGTTGACTTAGTCAACTAATATCACGTCGCCGTCGCGCCGGTGAGAACGCGCATGACCTGTTGGACGGTGCGGTTCGGGTCGGATGGGAGGTCGGGCGATCGCCAGGCGACGAACCCGTCGGGGCGCACCAGGAGCGCGCCGTCGGTGCCGGTTCCCGTCAGGTCGGTGAAGGCGCTCGGGTCGCCGTCGAGCATGGCGGTGGTGAGCTGCCGTATGCGCGGGTTTCCGTCGGTGTCGGCCGGGAACCAGCCCTCGCCGTCCGGGCCGACGAGCAGCGTCCAGCGCGACCCGACAAGATCCAGTGTGGATGTCCGCTGGTCGCCGGTGCCGAGCCAGCGATGGGGCACGCGACAGCCGGGCACGGCCCGATCGTCGAGGACGTCCGGTTCGGTGGCCTCGTCGCTGATCACGGCGCCAGATTCATAGCGGTAGCACAGCATGCCGCGCAGGTAGTCGGACGCGATCCGGGTGTAGAGCTGGTCGGGGTCCTGCTGTTCCCGGTAGCCGCGGTGCAGTGCGTGCGACAGGGCCAGCGACGCGCGGGCGGCGGTGCGGCGTTCGGGTTCGTAGCTGTCCAGCAGGGTCGCCTCCGACTGTCCATGTAGTACTTCGGTAAGTTTCCAGGCGAGGTTGTGGCCGTCCTGGATACCGGTGTTCATGCCCAGCCCACCGGCGGAACTCTGGACGTGGGCGGCGTCCCCGACCAGGAACACCCGGCCACGTCGGAACGAGGCCGCGATGCCGATGGCCGCCTCCCAGGCGTTGCACGCGATGAGGTCAATCGGCACCGAGTCGTCGCCGATCGCGGCGTGCAACAGCCGGACGGTCTCCTGCTGCGACAACGTCGTCAGCTCGGCGGGTTTGCCGGGGTAGTCGATGATGTGGGATGACCAGCGTTCACCGTGCGCGCCCTTGGCGAACAGCGTGCAGTAGACGTGCTCGTTGCGGATGAAGCACAGCGACGTCGTCGATTCCGGCAGCAGTTCGCCCAGGTCGGCATGGAAGAACGCCGTGTTCAAGCGGTAGGCGACCTCGCGATCGGGCATGTCGATCCCCAGCTGCTCGCGGACCCGGCTGCCCGCGCCGTCGGCCGCCACCAGGTACGACGCGTCGATCCATTGCGCGCCAACGAGAGCGCGCACGCCATTGTCGTCCTGGACGATCTCGGTCGCCTCGGCGTCGAACCGTACCCGACCGCCCCGGCGTCGCAGTTCGCGCAGCGCGATGCGCTGCACCTCGGCCTGGGTCATCACGTGCCGATCGCGGATCGGGCTGCACGACTCCAGTCGCCGCGCGTAGGCGGGCGGGAGACCCGAGCGGTGCCGGACGGTGCCGATCGCGCTGTCCTTGATCACCGACCGCAGCGGCGGTGGGCCGTCCCAGCCGTGGCGATCCAGCTCCTCGCCCAGCCCGATCGAACGGAACAGCTCCAGGGTGCGCAGGCTGGAGCTGGCGCGCGGCGGCCCGTCGAGCGGATCCCGCTTGTCCACCACCAGAACCCGGACACCCCGATCGGCCAGGAACAAGGCCGTCGACAGTCCCACCGGCCCGGCCCCGACTATCAGTACCTCACAACGGTTCACGGTCTTTCCTCCTCGATGATCGCTTGCTGATCACCCTGCCCGCTCAAGTTGACTTGAGCGCAAGTTGCGAGCATGGAGGCATGCGTCACTCCATCAGCGAGGTGTCCCGGCGATTCGACATCGCGGTGTCCGCACTGCGCTACTACGACGAGATCGGGCTGCTGCGCCCCGCCGGACGCCACGGCACCGTCCGCTACTACGGCCGCGAGGAACTGCGTCGTCTGGCGCTCATCCGGCTGCTGCACCGCGACGGCCTGCTGCCGCTGGCCGCGACCGCCACCGCGATCGCCGACCCGGCCGCGGAACCGGGCGACACCCGAGGCGTGATCGAGGAGTCCATCCACACGATGCGCGACCAGATCGAACGGCTCACCCGGGCGCGGAAGGCCCTCGAACACCTGCTCAGCTGCCCGCGCGACAACCCCGTCCGCGACTGTCCGTTCCTGCGGGCCGAACTGGAGGCGACCGTGGACGCGGCGCTGGCCGACGAATAACGCCGGGCGCAGGGTATGTCGAGATGTTGACGGGCGTCATGGAAACGTGAGAGTCTGGTGGGGTGTCCTCCTCGATCTCGGCACTGTGGAACGCGCGCTCCATAGCCGTATACGGCGCCTCCGACCGGGAGGGATCGGCCGGGGGACGCGTCCTCGACTACCTGCGCGCTTACGGCTACACCGGCCGCGTGATCCCCGTGCACCCCGGTGCCGACACGGTGCGCGGCCTCCAAGCCCGGCCCAGCCTGGCCGGAGCCGAAGCCGAACTCGCGCTGCTGCTGGTCGGCGCCGCCCGCATCCCCGCCGCTCTCGACGACTGCTTGGACGCGGGCGTCACGACCGTGATCGTCGGTGCCTCCGGTTTCGCCGAGACCGGGGCCGTCGCCGCCCAGGACGCGCTGGTGGCCCGCGCCGCCGAGGCCGGTGCCCGGCTGCTCGGTCCCAACTGCATCGGCGCCGCCAACCTCCACAACGGACTGATCGCGTCGTTCTCGCCGTACTTCGAAGCCGAACCCGCCACCCCCGGCGGCCTGGCGCTGGTCAGCCACTCCGGCGGCCTCGGCTTCGGCATCACCAGCCTGGCCGCCGAACGCGGCCTGGCCCCCGGACGGGTCGTTACCACCGGCAACGAGGCCGACCTGTCGGCCGGTGAGGTCATGTGCGCGCTGGCCGAGGAACCCGACTGCACCGGCGTCCTGGCCTACCTGGAGTCCACACCCGACCCGAAATGGCTGAAACAGCTGCACGCCACCGGAAAGCCGATCGCGGCCCTGTACGCGTCGGCGACCACCGCCAGCTCCACGAACGCCGGCGGCTCCGAAGCCCGGGTGCTGCCGCAGTTCGGGATCGAACTGGCCGACGACGTGGACGAACTGCTCGACTTCGCGTCCGGCTTCGACACGCCGCCGCCCGCCGGTCCCCGGCTGGCCATCGTCACCACCTCCGGCGGGGCCGGACACCTGGCGACCAAGGCCGTCGCCGGCAGCGGGCTGAAACTGCCCGAACCGTCCGCCGCCACCCTCAAGACGCTCACGGAATCGTTGCCGCCGTACGCGACCATCGGCAACCCCGTCGACGTGACCGCCACCGTCACCTCCGACCCGGGCCTGCTGTCGCGAACGCTGGCCACCGTGGCCGCCGACGACGGCTTCGACGCCGTGCTGGTGTGCCTGTGCGTCCTGGCCGGACCGCAGGCTGAGCAGGCCGCCGCGGCCGTCATCGACGCCGCGTCGAGCAGCGGCAAACCGATCCTGGTGTCGCGCACCGGAAGCCGCGAGCTGGCACCGGGGTTCGCCGCCCGGCTCGCCGCCGCCGGAATCGGCGTGTACCCGACCCCGGCCCGAGCCGTCGCCGCGTTGTGCGCGCGTCGGATGACCTTTCGCAGGAGGTAAAGCCACAACATGGACGCGATCACTCTGTTCCGGCGCAGTGCCAGGCGCTTCGGATCCCGTACCGCCCTTGAGGACGAGAACGGGAGCCTCAGTTTCGCCGAACTGGGCGACCGGGTGGAACGACTGGCGCACGGCCTGCTGAGCCTGGGCCTGCGCCCCGGCGATCGCGTCCTGGACCTCCAGTCCAACCAGAACACCTATGTGGAGACCGACCTGGCGTGCATGGCCGCCGGACTGGTGCGGGTGGCGCTGAACTACCGGCTGCACGACACCGACTGGCAGCGCATCGCCGCCGACTGCGGCGCCCGGGGCATCATCTACGACCCGAAGTTCGGCGACCGCGCCAAGTCCCTCATCGACGCCCTGGACGCGTCGCTGTCGCTCGGCGAGGAGTACGAGCGGCTGATCGCCAAGGCCCCCAACGCGACCCTCGAAACCGGCGACCTGGTCTCACTCAACTACACCTCCGGCACCACCGGCAACCCCAAGGGTGTGCGCCGGGCCCACAGCAACCGGCTCGCCTCGCTGACCAACATGACCATCGACGTCCTCGGCGGCCTGCCCGGCCCCGACGACGTGTACCTGCACGCCGGACCCATCACCCACACCTCCGGCCTGTTCGTGCTGCCGTTCCTGGCCGCCGGGGCCAAGCAGCTCATCCGCTCCTCCTTCGACGAGACCGAAGTCCGCGACCTGGTCCGCGCGGGCCACGTCACCCACACCGCGCTGGTGCCCACCATGATCGTCCGACTACTGTCCACCACCGACGATCCCGCCCTACGCGAACTGAAGATGCTCGCCTACGCCGGCGCCCCACTCCCCCCGGAGAAGATCCGCCAAGCCCACGAACTCCTCACCCCCAACCTGGTGCAGTACTACGGCCTCGTCGAAGCGATCCCGCCGGTCACCGTCCTCGACGCCGAAGACCACCGCCTCGGCGTCACCGACAACCCCGACCTGCTCTCCTCCGTCGGCCGCGCCGGAACCCTCATCGAACTGCGCGTCATCGACGACGACGGCCGCGAACTCCCACCCGGCGAGATCGGCGAGGTCGTCACACGCGGCCCACACGTCATGGCCGGCTACTGGAGCGCGGGTGACACCGTCAAAGCCGTACGCGACGGCTGGCTGCACACCGGCGACCTGGGCCGCATGGACGCCCAAGGCCGCCTGTGGCTCGTGGATCGCAAGGGGGACATGATCATCACCGGTGGATACAACGTCTACCCGCGCGAGATCGAGACCGTCCTGGCCGAAGTCCCCGGCGTCGAGGACGTCGCCGTGTTCGGAGTGGACGATCCCGAGTGGGGCCAACGGGTCACCGCCGCGTTCACCGGCACCGCCACCGTCGAAGACCTCGACGCGCACTGCCGCGCCCGCCTCGCGTCCTACAAGAAACCCAAAGAGATCCGGAAACTGGACGCCTTCCCCCTCAACTCCACCGGCAAGATCGACAAGCGGGCCCTGCGATGACCGAGAAACCAGGCGAGTTCCCTTACACCCGAGGCATCTCCGCACAGGCCAAACCCTGGATCATGGGCCAGTACGCGGGTTTCGCCACCGCCGCCGAATCCAACCGCCGCTTCAAGGAACTCCTCGAGGCCGGACAGACCGGCTTCTCGGTAGCGCTCGATCTGCCCACCCAACTCGGCCTCGACTCCGACGACCCCAAAGCGCTCGGCGAAGTCGGCCGCGTCGGAGTCGCCATCGACTCGCTCGCCGACGTCGAAACCCTCATGGACGGCATCCCGCTGGAACGCATCAGCCAGGTCCGCACCACCGCCAACTCGATCGGATTCGTCTGGGCCGCACTATGCCTGGCCCTAGCCCGCCGCCGTGGCGTCGACCCGGGCGACTTCGGCGTCTTCATCCAAAACGACGTCCTCAAGGAATACATCGCGCGCGGCACCCAGATCTTCCCCGCCGAACCCGCACTCCGCCTCACAGTAGACACAATGGAGCACCTCTCCCGCCACGTCCCCGGCTGGGTCCCGCTGGCCATGTCCGGCTACCACATCGCCGAAGCGGGCGGCGACGACGCGACCGAGATCGGCTACACCTTCGCCAACGCGATCGCCTACCTGGACGAAGCGGTCTCACGCGGCGTCGACATCGACCAACTAGCCCCCTCCCTCTTCACCTTCCTGTCGGTCGGCATGGACATCTTCGGCGAAGTCGCCAAACTCCGCGCCGCCCGCCGAGTCTGGGCCAAACTCGTCACCGAACGCTACGGCGCCAAGGACCCCCGCAGCGCCCAACTACGCATCTTCGCCTTCACCGCCGGCTCCTCCCTCACGGCCCAACAACCACTCAACAACGTCGCCCGCACCAGCCTCGAAGCCTTCGCGGCAGCCTGCGGCGGCGTCCAAACCCTCCACGTGTGCGCCTACGACGAAGCCCTAGGCGTCCCCACCGCCCAAGCCGCCACCCTCGCCCTCCGCACCCAACAAATCGTGGCCCACGAAACCGGCTTCGCCGACATCCCCGACCCCCTAGGCGGCTCCTACCTCGTCGAATCCCGCACCGACGACTGCGAACGCCGCATCCGGGGCGTCATGGACGACCTCGCCAACCGGGGCGGAGCCCTGGCGGGCATCGAATCGGGCTACCAACAATCCCGTCTAGCCGAATCCGCCTACCGCCAAGCGCGCGAAGTCGAAGAGGGCGACCGCATCGTCGTCGGCGTCAACCGCTGGGCGGCCGACCCCGAACCCCTCGACGTGTTCCGCATCGACCCCGCCGCGGAAGCCGGCCAAGTCAAGGCCCTCCACCACCTACGCGAAACCCGCGACTCCCAAGCCGTGGCCACCACATTGGACGCCCTCTCCGAAGCCGCCCGCGCGGGCGACAACATCGTCCCCTTCTGCGTCGAAGCCGTCGAAGCCTACGCAACCATCGGCGAGATCGTCGCCCGCCTACGCGAAGTCCACGGCAGCTGGACCCCCACCTCGGAGTAACCCCGCCGCCAAGGCCCAACCGCCGCTGGCTGCGGCCAAAGTCGTCGCCTCGCTTCGCTCGGCGGCCTCCTTCTTGGCGGCCGCAGACAACAATGTGGCCCCTGGCTTCGCTTGGGCCGATAATCGTTTAGCCCAAGCCCAAGCCCAAGCCCAAGCCCAAGCCCAAGCCCAAGCCCAAGCCCAAGCCCAAGCCCAAGCCCAAGCCCAAGCCCAAGCCCAAGCCCAAGCCCAAGCCCAAGCCAGGCGCAGCTGCGCGCGTTCGTCAGTGCGGCGTAGCCGCTTATGTTCGCCAAGGCCAAGGCCAAGTGTTCGCAGTAGCGTGCTTTTGCTGGCTTGCGGGGGCGGCGTAGCCGTTTAGGATTCCGCCAAGGAGCCAAGGAGCCAAGGAGCCAAGGAGCCAAGGAGCCAAGGAGCCAAGGAGCCAAGGAGCCAAGGAGCCAAGGAGCCAAGGAGCCAAGGAGCCAAGGAGCCAAGCTGTGATCAGCACGTGTGCCTAGAGCTCGTAGTCCTGGGCTAGTTCTTCCCAGCGAATGTTGCGAAGAGCAGGATCAACATGCTCGCCCGACGGGACATCCGGGGTGGCCTGGAACCAAGCCACGATGAGAGCGGAGCGGTGCAGCACTGGGTCGAGTTCAGGATCGATCGGTGTGGAGCCGAAAACACCGATGCAAGCCACGGAAGGCAGCACCTCAACGGGGCCGAAGGCGCCGGCGGTCTGGTCCGGGTATTCGCGGGAGGGCGGAACGAGATGAACTGGCGCGAAGGAGAATGCATGGTTGGCCTGTCGCAGGAGGCTGCTGACCTGCATGTTGTTGATGCGCTGGCACGGATAGCCCTCCAGCGTCGCCCCGTAGGTCGCGGACATCCGCAGCTCGGTGAGTCCGATCGAACGACCGGACGAGAGGACTATGTGGCTCAGCGACATGCCGGCACCCTATGCGCATGATCCGCTTCCGATACACGCCCTAGGTCCGATGGAACGACTGAGCGGGGGCTCAGGCGAGGTGGGTTTTGAGCCAGTCGGGGAACTCGGTGAGGCTGGTCAGGATCGCGTCGGCGTCCGCGAAGGAGTCGGGGCCGTGGGTGCCTGTTGTGACGGCCAGGGCGATGGCGTTGGCGGCTCGGGCGGCGGCGATGTCGGCCGGGTGGTCGCCGATGTAGATGGAGGCCCCGTGTTCGAGCATCGCGTCGGTTTTGCCTTGGGCCCAGGCCCAGCCGATGACATGTTGGACGTCGAGGGAGTTGTGTTCTATGTGGCGGGTGGCGTCTCGGGAGTTCTTTCCCGTGATCACTATGGAGGTTCCGCCCGCTGCTCGGACCGCGGCTAGGGATTCGCGGGCTCCTGGGAGCAGTTGGGCGGCGGGTAGGCCGTGGATGTGGTAGATCTCGCGGTATCGCTGTACTACGGCGTTGGTGTTGTCGGGGTCTAGTTGCATGCCCACCAGCTGGTCCAGGGGTGGGCCCAGTTCGGTGAGGGCCCGGTCGACGTCGAAGGTGATGCCGAGTTCGGCGGCAACCGCGCGCAGGGTCGCGCCGATGGCGGGCTCGGTGTGGTACAGCGTCTGGTCCAGGTCGAAGCCGACGACTAGGGGGCTGGTGGTCATGCGGCAACACTAATGCGGTGGTGGAAGCCGCTTCGCGCACAGCGCCGCGATGTGACCGTCTTCCGCCTGGCTCGCCCGGGATCCGACCTCGGCGAGGCCGGTCTCGTCGAGTACTCGCTTCGCGGTGGCGAGTCGCTCGGCCGCCCCTACAGCGGTACCGTGACGCCATGGTCTCGATCCTGGGAGTCGTCTCCCCGTTCGCGGGCACAAGCCTCAGCGCGACCGGCGGTCAACAGGCACAGTGGAGCGCCCGAGTTGAACTGGTCTGCTGGCAGCCGCTGGACGGGGATCCGGTGGCGCGGCGGCTGACGCTGCGGAGCACGGCACGACCCCGGGACGAGGCGTCCGGGTTGATCGCCGGGTTCACCGGATACGACGTCGTGAGCTGCGAACATCGCGACGGCGTCTTGTTGCGCCGCCCCGAACTCGCGGTTCCACCGCCACGGCTGGCAGCGATGCTGGAACAGTTGCGTCGGCCCCGCACCGTGGGCCATCGGCTCGGGGAGTTCACGTACACACTCGAATCCGACGCCTTCGACGGTGAGTCGGACATCGATGGACCGGTTCAGGTGCGCCTGAACACCGCCGAGGCCGCGACCGCCTGCCGCATGCTCGACGAGCTGGCCGACGCGCTGGCTAGTGGGCGGTTGACCCGGCGGAACCTCGCCGACCGGGCCGTCACCGAACTGTTCGACCTCGCCAACGACGAGTGGCTCGACGAGGACGAGCGCGTGACCGCCGCGGAATTCCGGCGGCGCATGGTGCTCAGCGAAATCACGGTCGACGATGGTGGCGACTTCGAGGCGTATCACGACGACGGCGAGCTGTTCGCCGGACACGTGATCCTCGTCCAGGGAACGCTCGCCGAAGGCCCGAGCGAGGCGACGCTCGCGGGCTAGGACCCGCGCCGGGGTCACTCAGGACGGTGAGCGAGTGGCGCAGAACGCCACGATGTGGCCGTCCTCCGACTTGCCCGGGTGGGATTCGACGTCGGTGAAGCCGCAGTCGCGGAAAGTGGCTTCGGCAGTGGTCTGCCAGCCTTCGAGGGTCTGGCCGCCTCGGGCCAGGGCCCAGTCGTGGGTGAACGTCACAAGCCGGGCGCCGGGTCGAAGTACTCGGGCGACCTCGGATGCGTTGTCGGCCAGCGGGTTCCAGAACTGGATCGAGTTGACCGCGATCGCGCCGTCGAAGCTGGCGTCGGGCCAGGGGATGGCGGCGGTGTAGGCGCGTTCGAGCCGGATCCGGGCAGCCGCGGCGCGGTTGCGGCGGGTTGCTCGTTTCACCATGTAGGCCGAGGGGTCGATGCCGCCGATCTGTCCTTCGGGTAGGCGTTCGGCGAGGAGACGGATGCCGACGCCCGGGCCGAACCCAATGGCCAGTACCGATTCCGACGGGGATGGGTCCAATGTGGCGACCGCTTCGGCTTCGGCGTCGCTGTTGCGTTTCTCCATGGCGCTGGCCGACATCCGGCCCATCGGCCCCGAGAAGAACAGCCGGGACAGCCAGCGGAGTTTGGTGGCGTCGTCCATGACGGCACCCTACCAATGATCTGTGCCTCAGCTTGTTGACTTAAACCTTGCTTCAGGATTCAGAATAAGGGGCTATTGCCGTCGCATAGTTAGGAGATCGACATGGGTGAGCCGAATCTTCCTACAGTGGATCGACCGGACGTGGGGACGATTCTGGTCAGCGAGTGGATAGTGAGAACCCCTGAGCGGCAAGAAGCTGCGGCGGACGCGCTGCACGCGGGGTGGGCCGAGTTGGCGACGACGCCGGGGTTTCTGAGCCTCAGTACGTTCGCCAGCCTGGACGGGGAGCGGCTGCTGAACTATGCGCAGTGGACGGATGATGAGGCGCATCGGGAGTTCATGCGTGTTGACCGGCCAGAACTCGTGGCGAAGATCGACGCGGCGGTGCCTGGTATCGAACGGCCCGGAGTGAAGCGGTTCCGGTTGCATCGCAGCGTGGACTTCGGGTTGGACTCGGCGCCGGGTTGTGTTGTGGTGATTCAGTTCGAGACTGACGGTGATGAGTGGGCGGAGCGACTTGTCGACGAGGTCGTCGCGCGGCAGGACAAGCAGCCTTTCGGGGCCAGTTACGCGCATTTCCACATCAGCAAGGACGGCGATCGGATGCTCAACTACGTGGGTTTCAGGGACGCGGAGGCTCACGAGACGGCGGTGAACTCACCGGCCATGACGAAGCCTGGCGGCATCTTCGAGGCGATCGGCGCCATGTCCGGCGTGACCGGCTTGGGGTTCAAGCGCTACGATCTGCGGCGCGGTCTCGCCAACCCGGAGGTCACGACGCCAGCAGGTCGAACTGGAACCCGATGATGAACAGGAACAGGCCCAGCCAGCGCAGCTTGTGACCGGGACGGGCGCTGTCCAGGACGCTGGCGATGGTGGGGTAGAACGCGACTCGCACGAGTCGGATCAGCCGAATGGTGAACAGGTCGCCGATCCCTACCAGGGAGAAGATCGCCAGGAACAGTGCGGGCCCGACGTGAACATCACGAGCGGAGAGACGGGTTCGTCAGGCGACAACGCCACCAGCGCGATCCCGAGCATGATGCCGGTCGCCGCCACGCGTTTGACGATGCGCATCTGCCGGTCCTAGGCGGAGATGACCGCCTCGCTGCGTGGGGTTATCTCGCCCGCCTCGATCTTCTCGGCCCAGTGGCAGGCGACCTTGTGGCCCTCCGACAGCACCCGGAGTTGGGGTCTTTCGGTGGCGCACAACGTGTCCTGCTTCCACGGGCAGCGGGTGTGGAAGCGGCAGCCGGGTGGGGGTGCGGCGGGGGAGGGGAGGTCGCCCGACAGCAGGATGCGTTCCCGGGCGTCCTCGACCTGCGGGTCGGGGACCGGGACCGCCGACATGAGTGCTTTTGTGTACGGGTGCTTGGGTTCGGCGTACAGCATGTCGCTGCCCGCCTCCTCGACGAGCGAACCCAGGTACATGACGCCGATGACGTCGCTGATGTGCCGCACGACCGCCAGGTCGTGCGCGATGACCAGGTAGGTCAGGCCCAGTTCGTCCTGGATCTCCTCGAGCAGGTTGAGGACCTGGGCCTGGATGGACACGTCGAGGGCCGAGACGGGCTCGTCGCAGATGATCAGGTCCGGTTCCAGGACCAGGGCCCGCGCGATGCCGATGCGCTGTCGCTGGCCGCCGGAGAACTCGTGCGGGTAGCGGGCCAGGGCGGCGGAGGGGAGGCCGACCGCGTCGAGGGTGCGTTGGATGCGTTGCCGCCGTTCGGTTCGGTTGCTGCCGATGCCGTGCGCGTGGAGACCTTCGACAAGAATGGACTCGACGTTTTGGCGGGGGTCGAGGCTGCCCATGGGGTCCTGGAACACCATTTGCAGTCGACGTCGGGCCTGGCGCATCTGTTCGCGGGGGAGTTGTGCCAGGTCGGTGCCGTCGAACTTGACCGCGCCGCTAGTGATCTCGTTGAGCCGCAGTACCGCCCGGCCCAGCGTCGTCTTGCCGCAGCCGGATTCGCCGACCAGACCGTAGGTCTGGCCCGACTCCACCGACAGGGAGACCCCGTCGACCGCGTAGACGTGGCCGACCGTGCGGTCGAAGATGACGCCCCGTTTGATGGGGAAGTGGACCTTGAGGTCCTCCAGTTCCAAAAGGCTCATGCCGTGGGCTCCGTCCCGGGTTGGACCTCGTGGTTCTCGACCGGGTTGACGCACCGGAATCGGTGCCCGGTGTAGGTTTGCGACATCTCGATGGTCCCTTGCAGACATTCCATGGTGTAGTGGTCGCAGCGGGGCGCGAAGGCGCAGCCGTCCTTCCAGGCGATGTTGTCGTTGACCGAGCCGCGAATCGGTGACAGGGGTTCGCCGCGGGGCGCGTCCAGTCGGGGGATCGAGCCCAACAGGCCCACCGAGTACGGGTGGGTGGGGGCGGCGAACAGCGGCCGACGGGCGGCGGCCTCGACGACCTTGCCCGCGTACAGGACGTTGATGTCGTCGCACAGGCCCGCGACCACGCCCAGGTCGTGGGTGATCATGAGCAGCGCGGTGCCCTGCGAGACCACCAGATCCTTGAGCAGTTCCAGGATCTGGGCCTGGATCGTGACGTCGAGGGCTGTGGTGGGTTCGTCGGCGATCAGCAGCCGGGGCGCGCAGGCCACCGCCATCGCGATGAGCGCGCGCTGCCGCATCCCGCCCGACAGCTGGTGCGGGTACTCCTTCAGGCGGCGGTTGGGGTCCGGGATGCCGACCCGGTCCAGCAGGTCGGCCGCCTCCTTGCGGGCCGGTTCGCCCTTCATGCCGCGGTGCCGGGTGAGGATCTCGGTGACCTGCACGCCGATCGGGACCACCGGGTTGAGGCTCGACAGTGGATCCTGGAAGATCATCGCGATGTCGGAGCCGCGTAGGTCGCGCATCTCGTTGGGGCGCAGCTTGAGCAGGTCGACGCCGTCGAACTCGGCGGTGCCGCCGACGCGGGCGTTGCGGCTGTGCAGCAGGCCCATCAGGGCCAGCGAGGTCACCGACTTGCCGCAGCCGGACTCGCCGACCAGCCCGACGACCTCGCCGGAGTCCACCGTGAAGGACAGGCCGTCCACGGCTCGCACATCGGGTTTGCCCCGTTGCTCGAACCGCACCGACAGATCGTCCACTTTCAGCAAAGCCATGGCGTCACTTCCGCAGTTTCGGGTCGAGGGCTTCCCGGATGGACTCGCCCAGCAGGGTGAATCCCAGGGCGGTGATGATGATCGCCCCCGCCGGGTAGACGGCCAGCTCGATGGCGTCGGACAGGTAGCGCTGCGACTGCGCCAGCATCACGCCCCACTCGGGGGCGGCGCTGTCGGGGTTGCCCAGGCCCAGGAAGGACAGCGCGGCGGCCTCGATGATGGCGGTGGCCAGGCTCAGCGTCGCCTGGACGATGATCGGGCCCAGCGAGTTGGGCACGATGTGCGCCAGCACGATCCGGCGCCGCCGCACCCCCAGCGCCTCGGCCGCCAGCACGTAGTCGCCGTGGGACTGCGCGATCATCGAACCGCGCAGCAGCCGGGCGAAGATCGGGATCTGCACCGTTCCCACCGCGATCATCACGGAGGTCAGGCTGGGGCCCAGCACCGCGGCGATGCTCAGCGCCAGCAGCAGCGACGGCAGCGCCAGCATCATGTCGATGAACCGCATGATGGCGTTGTCGATCGACTTGCCGACCTTGCCGCCCAGGCCCATGGCCGCGCCCGAGATGCCGCCGATGACGGCACCGATGATGAAGCCGATGCCGGTGGCGATGACACCCACCATGAGTGACTGCCGGGCGCCGATCAACAGCCGCGAGAACTCGTCCCGGCCCAGGTGGTCCAGGCCGAGGATGTTCCCGGCGCGCGGTCCGACGAACTCGCTGCGGGCCGGGGAGACCTCGTCCCCCCAGGTCAGGGCGGTGGGGCTGTGCGGGGCGATGAACGGCCCCACGATCGCCAGGATGACGAAGACGATGATGATCGTGGCGCCGATGATCGCCATCGGGCTGCGCCGCAGCCGCCTGAACGCCTCGGTCCACAGCCCGGCGCCCTTGCCGGACAGGTCGTGCCCCGCGGTCAGCTCGGCGAGCCGGTCGATCTTGTCGGTCTTGGCTGACATCAGTGCACCCGCACTCTCGGATCAAGGACGCTGTACGCGACGTCAACGAGGAGATTGATGAGGACGTAGATCACCGCGATGAACATGATGAACCCGTTGAGGGTCGGGTAGTCGCGGGCCGCGATGGCGTCGGCGGTGAACTTGCCGATGCCGCCGAACGCGAACACCGTCTCAGTCAGCACCGCCCCCGACAGCAGACCGCCGGTCAACAGGCCGATCGTCGTGACCACCGGCAGCATCGCGTTGCGCAGCACGTGCCGGGTCCGGATCGTCTTGGCCTTGAGCCCCTTGGATTCGGCGGTGCGGACGTAGTCCTCGCCCAGCACCTCCAGGACGCTGGCGCGGGTCATCCGCACGATGATCGCCAGCGGGATCGACGCCAGCGTGAGCCCGGGCAGGATCAGGTGGGCCAGCGCGTCCGACAGCACCATGAAGTCGCCGGTGATGAGACTGTCGAACACGAGCAGCCCGGTGATGTCGTTGTACTCCAGCCCGGCGGTCAGCCGCCCGGCCGAGGGGAACATCTGCAGGTTCTCGGCGAAGAACACCTTCAGCAGGAAGCCCAGGAAGAACACCGGGACGCAGATGCCCAGCAGCGAACCGGCCACGGCGCCGAAGTCGAGGAAGCCGCCGCGACGACGGGCGGCCAGGTAGCCCAGCGGAATGCCGACGACGATCGCGATCAGCATCGCCGTCAGCGCCAGTTCCACGGTGGCGGGGAACCGGCGGAAGAACTCCTCGGTGACGCTGCCCGCGCCCCGCTGCAGCGAGTTGCCGAAGTCCAGCTGGACGAGTTTCTTCACGAACCGTCCGTACTGGACCCAGATGGAGTCGTTGAGGCCCAGTTGTTCGCGGATCGCGGCCATGCGCTCAGGCGTGGCGCGGTCGCCCAGCAGCGCGGCCTCGGGGCCGCCGGGCAGGCTGCGCAGCCAGATGAACAGCAGCAGTGACAACCCGATCAGGGTCGGGATCAACTGCAGCAGCCGCCGCACGATGAAACGCAACACGGTCTTTGTCCACGCTCTCTTGGTGTCGATACGCGAGACGCCGCCCAGCCGGAAACCGGGCCGGGCGGCGCCTCTATGACTTACTTGAAGCTGGTCTCAGCGAAGTTTTCCTGAGTCAGCGGGGACAGGGTCGGAGCCTTCACGTAGTCGGCGAAGGCGATGGACGGCGAGGAATGCGAGATCGGGACACCGGGGACGTAGTCCATGATGGCCTCGTTCGCCTTCTGGTGCAGCTTGGCGCGTTCGGCGGGGTCGGCTTCGGCGTTGGCCTTGGCCAGCGCGTCGAAGACCTTGTCGTCCTTGAAGCCCCAGGCCGGGGTGTACTGCGAGAACCAGGTGCCGTTGAAGTTGAACGCCTCGGCGTAGTCGGCGGTCCAGCCCAGGATGTACATGCTGCAACCACCGGCGGAGGTCTGGTCACCGTAGGTCGGCGACCACTGCAGCGGCTTCTCCTCGACGGTGATGCCGACGGCCTCCAGGTCCGACTTCATGTTGTCGAAGATGGACTTCGGGTCCGGCATGTAGGGCCGCGTGGTCTTGGTCGGGTAGCAGAAGTCGATCTTCATGTCCGACTGCCCGGCCTTCTTGAGCAGCGCCTTGGCCTTGTCCTTGTCGTACTCGTACTTCGGCACGTTGTCCGACCAGCCGTCCAGCGACGGCGGCTGGAACTGGGTGGCGGCCTCGGTCCCCTTCGGATAGATCTGCTTGATGATCTTGTCCTTGTTGATGGAGTGCGCGATGGCCTTGCGGACGTCCTTGTCGGCGAAGACGGTCTTCTTGCCCTTGTTCGTCTTCAGGTCGACGAGCTTCTGGTTCAGACCGATGTAGAAGATGTTGAACGGATCCCGGGTGAGGACGTTCATGTCCTTCTTCTTCAGGTCGTCGATGTCCTGCGGCGCCACCAGGTCGTAACCGTCGACGTCGCCGGAGATCAGGGCCGACTTGCGGTCGTTCTCCTCGGAGATGGCCTTGAAGATGATGGTCTTGATCTTGGCGTTGGTCTTGCCCCAGTAGTCCTTGTTGGCCTTGATGGTGACTTCCTGCTGGCTCTTGTCCCACTTCGAGTACTCGTACGGCCCGGTGCCGGCGATGGTGCCGACCTCCTGGCTGTAGTCGGGGTACTTGATGGACTCGCCCTCTTGCTTGGGCTGCTGCTTGTCGGCCGCGGCCAGCGTCTTCGGGCTCAGGATGCCCAGCGACGACAGTGAGAAGCCGCCCGGCAGTTTCGCGGTGGGTTCCTTGACCTTGATGGACAGCTTGAACTCGCCGTCGGTCTTACAGCCGTCGTAGTTGGACTTGGGCAGGTCCTTGTTCTCGTTCTTGGCGAAGCCGCCCATGATGTCCTGCCAGTAGCCCGACAGCGCCGGGTTCTGGTAGACGCCCTTCCAGTTGTACCAACGGTCGAAGTTGGCGCACACGGCTTCGGCGGTCAGGTCGTCGCCGTCGTGGAACTTGACGCCCTCGTTGAGGGTGAAGTTCCAGGTCCGGCCGTCCTTGCTGGGCGAGTACTCCTTGGCGAGCCCGGGAACCAGCTCGTCGCCACCGGTCTTGTGCTCCACCAGGGTCTCCACGACCTGGCGGTTGACCCGGAAGGTCTCACCGTCGGAGGCGAGCGCCGGGTCCAAAGAGGTCGGTTCGCTGGCGGTGGCGAACTTGAACGCGGTCTTGTCGTTGTCCTTGGCGGCGCCGGGATCGGCGGCACAGGCCGATAGCGCGGCGGCGACGCCAGCGGCCGTCAGTACGGCGAGCAGGCGTACGGGTTTGGATCTGGTGTTTCGCATCATCCACCTCGGGGGTGTCGCGGGCGGGTACGCTCGGTTGTCCTGCTGCGAACCCTATTACCGGTTCAGGTCTTTGTGAACCAGACCACCAGCGGTTGATATCGAATTGTGTCCAT
This sequence comes from Stackebrandtia nassauensis DSM 44728, assembly GCF_000024545.1. Classification (GTDB taxonomy): domain Bacteria; phylum Actinomycetota; class Actinomycetes; order Mycobacteriales; family Micromonosporaceae; genus Stackebrandtia; species Stackebrandtia nassauensis. The sequence goes on along the minus strand of NC_013947.1, from coordinate 6,507,411 downwards.
CCCCAAAGTCACTGTTGGACGGTACGACGCCCCTCGAACGCGCGGCCCAGCGTGACCTCGTCGGCGTACTCCAGATCGCCCCCGACGGGCAGTCCCGACGCCAGTCGCGACACCGTCAGCCCCATCGGCGTGATCATGAGCGCCAGGTACGTCGCCGTCGCCTCACCCTCGGTGTTGGGGTCGGTGGCGATGACGAGTTCCTTGGTGACCCCGGCCTGCAACCGGGTCATGAGCTCCCGGATCCGCAGGTCCTCCGGTCCCACCCCGTCCAGCGGGTTGATGGCCCCGCCCAGTACGTGATAGCGCCCCCGGAACTCACCGGTGCGCTCGATGGCGATGACGTCCTTGGGTTCCTCGACGACACAGATCATCTCGTCGGTGCGACGCGCGTCCCGGCAGATGCGGCACTTCTCCTCGGTGGCGACGTTGCCGCAGATCTCGCAGAACCGCACCCGCTCCTTGACCACCCGCAGTGCCTCGGCGAGCCGGTCCACGTCGGCCTTGTCGGTGCCCAGGATGTGGAAGGCGATCCGCTGCGCGCTCTTCGGCCCGATCCCCGGTAGACGACCCAGTTCGTCGACCAGGTCGCCCAATGCTCCTTCGTACATGTCTTCCCTACATACCCGGCAGCGCGCCGCCGCCGCCCATGGCCTGGAGGGCCTGGGTCACCGGGCCCAGTTTGGCCTCGGCGAGTTTCTTGGCCTCCTCACCGGCGGCCAGAACCGCGGCGCCGACGAGGTCTTCGAGGGTCTCGACGTCTTCGGGGTCGACGGCCTTGGGGTCGATCTTGATGCCCCGGAACTCACCGGCGCCGGTCACCGTGACCGTCACCAGGCCGCCGCCGGACGAGGCCGACACCTCGGACTCGACCAGTTCCTGCTGCGCGGCCACGTAGTCCTGCTGCATCTGCTGGGCCTGCTTGAGCAGTTCCTGCATGTTCGGCGCACCCTCGCCACCCGGAAACATCGATTCTCCTTAATTCTTCGAACGTTGTGCGTGCCCGCCAAGCCTAGAGCTTCTTGGCGCCCACCTTCTTTTCGAACATCTCGACCGCCTGCTCCATGGTGACCGAGCCGCCAGCGGCGGCGGGCGGTGGGTCGAAGTCGGGTTCGGGCCCCGGCGGTTCCTCGGACTCGTAGTCGACCGGCGGACCCGGCTCGGGCCGGGGCGCGGGAGCCTGCGGCGGCGGGGCCGCGGCGGGCGGTGGCGGGCTCGCCGGACGGGCGGGCGGCGGCGGGGGAGCGGCCCCGGCCTCGTTGACCTCGCACCGCACCCGCCAGGAACCGCCCAGCACCGACTTCAACGCTTCGGTGAAGATCGGCAGCGCGCTGTCGCTGGTGAGGGCGTTGGCGTGGAAGGCGTGGCGAAAGGTCAGGACGAGGGTGTCGTTGTCCACGCCGGTGACCGTGGCCTCCATGAGGAACGCGGCCACGGTCTTCTTGCGGTCCTTGACGGCCTGCTTGATCTGCTCCCAGCTGCCGCGAACCTGGGCCAGCTTGTCGCCACCGGCGGCCGGTGGGGCAGCGGCGGGTGCGGCCTGCGGGGCGGGAGCGGCTGGTTCGGTCGCCCAGCTGTCCTGTGCGGCGGCGCGTGCCGACTGACCGGCTGGCGGTGCGGTCGCGGGGCCAGCCTGGGCTGAGCCTCCGGCGTCCGCCGGCGATGGCGGGGCGGCATCGGTAGCCGCGCTCGCCTCGGCTTGCGACGGAGCCGCAGCTGCCGGCTGTCCGGCTGAGCTCGCGCGGTCAGCGGGCTGGTCGCCTTGCGCCGCAGGCGAAGGCGCGTTGCCCGCCGCCTGGGCGGCTGCGGCCTTGGCGGCCTCGCGGCCCGACGTTCCGGCGCTCGGCGGAACCGGTTGGCTCGCGGCGGCAGCGGCGGCCGGAGCGGGTGGCGCGGCGGCGGCGGGTGCCGCCATCGGCACCCCCTCGGCCATCCGACGCTCCAGCTGGTCGATGCGCTGCAACAGGCCCGCCGCCGAGTCGTCGACCGACGGCAGCACCGAGCGCGCCATCGCCAGTTCCAGCAGCAGCCGGGGAGCCGTCGTCCCCCGCATCGCCGAAAGAGCACTGTGGACGATCTCGGCCATCCGGGTCAGGGTCGGGGTTCCCATCCGGATCGCCTGGCCCGTCATGCGTTCCAGCACTTCGGACGGTACGTCGATGAGCCCCGTCGATCCCGCGTCGGGGACCTGGTTGAGCACGATGAGGTCGCGCAGCCGCTCCAGCAGGTCGGCGGCGAAGCGGCGCGGGTCGTGCCCGGCCTCCAGCGCCTTGTCGATCACGCCTATCGCCCCGGCGCCGTCCATCGCCGACAGGGCCTCGCAGATCTCGTCAAGCAGCGAACCGTCGGTGACGCCCAAAAGCGCCATCGCCCGCGCGTAGGTGACGCCCTCGTCCCCGGCGCCCGCGATCAGCTGGTCCAGCACCGACAGCGTGTCCCGCGCCGAACCGGCGCCCGCGCGGATCACCAACGGGTACACCGACTCCTCGACGGTGATGCCCTCCTCGTGGCACAGCTTCTCGCACAGCCCCCGCATCGCGGCGGGCGGAATCAGCCGGAACGGGTAGTGGTGCGTGCGCGACCGGATCGTCGGCAGCACCTTCTCCGGTTCGGTGGTGGCGAAGACGAACATGACGTAGTCCGGCGGTTCCTCGACCAGCTTCAGCAGCGCGTTGAACCCCGCCGAGGACACCATGTGCGCCTCGTCGATGACGTAGATCTTGTACCGCGAGTTCACCGGCGCGAAGACCGCGCGTTCCCGCAGCTCCCGGGCGTCGTCGACGCCGCCGTGGCTGGCCGCGTCGATCTCGATCACGTCGATCGACCCGCCGCCGCCCGCCGACAGCCCGACGCACGAGTCGCACTCCCCGCACGGCGTCGGCGTCGGACCCTTGGCGCAGTTCAGCGAGCGGGCCAGGATCCGGGCGCTGGAGGTCTTGCCGCAGCCGCGCGGCCCGGAGAAGAGGTACGCGTGGTTGAGCCGCCCGTTGCTGATCGCCGAGATCAGGGGTTCGGTGACGTGCTCCTGCCCGATGACCTCGGCGAAGCTCTGCGGACGGTACTTGCGATACAGCGCCAACGTCATGTCTCAGCTCCTCACCATCGCCCCCAGCCTAAGCGCCAGGTGCGACGATTCGGTCCTCGGACGCGGCCAGGGCGATATCGCGACGAATCCGGGCGTCCGGCAGTTCCACTCCGGCGGCCAGCGCGTACGCGCGTCGGCGCGCCTGGTTCAGCGTCGCGCCCGGTGCCACCACGTTGAGGACCCGGCCGCCGGACGACACCAGCTGCCCGTCGGCGTCCAGGGCGGTCCCCGCGTGCAGCACCCCGGGCATGTCCGCGCCGGTGATCGGTTTGCCGGTGACCGGTTTCTCCGGGTAGCCCTCGGAGGCCAGCACCACGCACACCGCCGCGCCGTCGCGCCACTGCGGCTTCGGGTACTCGGCCAGCTTGCCCCGGGCCGCCGCGTCCAGCAGCCCGGACAGCGGCGCGTCCAGCAGTGCCAGTACCGCCTGGATCTCCGGGTCGCCGAAGCGGCAGTTGAACTCGATGACCTTGGGGCCCTTGGACGTCAGCGCCAGCCCGCAGTACAGCGTGCCCACGAACGGAGTCTCGCGTTTCGCCAGCTCGGCCAGCGTCGGCTCGGCGACCGTGGTCATGATCGTGTCGACGAGATCGTCCGGCGCCCACGGCAGCGGCGTGTAGGCGCCCATGCCGCCGGTGTTGGGCCCGGCGTCGTCCTCGCCGACCCGTTTGAAGTCCTGCGCGGGCAGCAGCGGCACCGCGGTGGTGCCGTCGGTGACGACGAACAGCGAGACCTCGGGGCCGTCGAGGAACTCCTCGATGACGACGGTGTCGCAGGCGGCGGCGTGCGCCAGCGCCTCGTCCCGGTCGGAGGTCACCACGACGCCCTTGCCCGCCGCCAGCGCGTCGTCTTTGACCACATAGGGCGGTCCGAACTCGTCGAGGGCCGCCTCGGCCTCCGCCGCCGTGTGGCAGGTGTGTGCCTTCGCGGTCGGCACCCCGGCCGCGGCCATGATCTCCTTGGCGAAGGTCTTGGAGCCCTCGATGGCGGCGGCCTTGGCGCTGGGTCCGTAACAGGCGATCCCCTTGGCCCGCACCGCGTCGGCGGCCCCGGCCACCAGCGGCGCCTCCGGGCCGACGACGACGAGGTCGGCCTCGACCTCGACGGCCAGCGCCGCGATCGCGTCGGGATCACCCATATCGACGTCTCGTAGTTCCCCGCAGGCGGCCATACCGGGATTGCCGGGGGCACAGATCAGGGTCTCGACCTTGGAATCGTGGGCGAGGGCGACGGCCAGCGCGTGCTCGCGTCCGCCCGTACCCACCAAAAGAACTCGCACCCAGGAGAGTGTATGGGTACGAAAAAACTCCTCGCGCACCCGCCAGAGCCCGCTTATCCTTGCTGCCTTCCGGCCCTGGGGAGGTTCACGAGATAACGCCGCGCGAGAAGCACTCAACACGATACATCACGATGTGAGCGGCAAAAAGTCGGTGAGGTCCGCGCGGGTGCCGCTGGCGCTGACCCGGCCGTCGGCCACGGCGGCGGTGAAGTCGAGATCACCACAGGCCAGCGCGACGAAGGTCTCCGCGTCGCACTCGACGACGTTGGGCGGCGTGCCCCGGGTGTGCCGCAGCCCGTCGACGCACTGCACCGCCCCGAAGGGTGGTACCCGCACTTCCACGGTTTTACCGGGCGCCTTTCGGGTAAGTTCCCGCAGCAGCGCGCGCACCCCGTCCCGCAGTAGATCCCGGGGGAGGGGTTCGTCACGTTCGCGGGCGGCCATCAGGTCCGCGATCACCTCGGCGTCGGGCATCCGACCAGATTATCGGTATGGCACTTATCAGTTATTAACGATTTGCGGAAGATTCGATACGACACGGACCCCGCACTGGCGTCCGGTACCCCAAGCAGGGCATAGTGGCGGCATCGGATGACAGACGTGGTGAGCGAGACGGACTCGCCCAGCCAGCCTCGCCAAGGAGCGACCAACGTGACTTTGACATCCACCACCGGCTTCCGGGCTGCCATCGGTGCGGCCTCGGCGGCGCTGCTCGTCGTGCTCGCCACCCCCACCCCCGCCTTCGCGGGCAACGTCACGGTCAGCGGTTCCGCGGTCGATGTCGGAGAACAACCGGGGACGTCCTCGGTCTCGGTCATGGGCGCCGACATGGGCGAGTCCAAGCAGGTCAGGGTCAGCGTCACGGCGACCGGGGAGGCCGCCAGTTTCGTCAACGTCGAGGTCGCCGACGGCACCTGCAAGGCCAACGGGGCCACCGCCAACTGCGGGAAGCTGCGGATGGGCGAGACGAAGGACTTCTCGGTCAAGGTCTCGCTGAAGGAGAACTCGGGGCTCAAGGCCGGTGAGACGAAGTCCGGGAACCTGGAGTTCAAGGTCGAGGGACCCAACACCGGCAGCGGCAGCCCCGCGCCGCTGACGGTCACCGGGGTCGAACAGGTCGCGACGTCCATCGCGGGCACCGTCACCGACCTCGACAAGAAACCGATCAAGGGCGCCAAGGTCTCCACCACGGACTACGGCTCGGCCACCACCGACGGGCAGGGCAAGTTCAGCATCGAAGCCGAGGTCCAGCCCGACACGGCGATCGAGTACACGGTCACCAAATCCGGTTTCAAGGACAAAAAGGACACTTATACGGCCACGGCCGGTCAACCCATCCAGATCGACGTGATGATGGATGAGAAGGACAGCGCCAAGTCCGAGGCGCCCAGGGACGAGGAGACCGGCAACGACTCGGGTGACAGCGAGGAGGGCTTCACCGCCACCACCTGGATCCTCATCATCCTGGGCATCCTGCTGGCCATCGGCGGCGTCATCGCGATCTGGATGTTGCTGCGCAAGGGCAAAGAGGAAGAGGACGACGACGATCGGCCGCTTCCGCCGGAACCGCCGACGCATCAGCTGTCGGCCTCGCAGACCGGCAAGTTCGGCGTGTACGAGGCCAGCGGTGTCAGGCCCGGCGCCGACAACCCGACCATGATGTACAACGGCGGGCTGATCAACGACAACGACCTGGCCCGCTACGGCTCCGAGGCGCCGCCCGCGGCGACCGGTTTCGGGCCCGCCTACGGCG